>CAISYZ010000068.1 GCA_903889895.1 uncultured Verrucomicrobia subdivision 3 bacterium
CATCCACCAACACTCTTCTGCGAATCTCGGCCCAGTCATTCATATTGCGATACATGCTTCATTGTTAATGAAGATGCCGCACTTTTGAACCGCCGCGTCACACACATGACCCCGCCGCACTTTTCAGCCGCCGTTTACAGAGCAGCCGGCCGCGTCGGCGCTTCCGACCGGTGAGTTTAACGGACAGCAACCATGATCTGCCCGTGGCGCCGAATCGGCTCCGCGACCTGGCGATCCCACCGCGGCGAAACGCGGTTTGGGTGGCCGACATCACTTACGTGGAGACGGCGGAAGGCTGGTTGTATGTGGCCGGAGTTTTGGACCGCTGCACGCGGCGGTGTGTGGGCTGGGCCATGGACGACACGCTGGCCACCACGCTGCCACTGGCCGCTTTGGACATGGCGTTGAAACAACGCCGCCCCACGGCTGGACTCGTGCATCATTCGGATCGCGGGGTGCAATATGCCAGCCAGGCTTACCGGCAACGGCTAGCACAGGCGGGCGTCATCCCCAGCATGAGCCGACGCGGCAACTGTTACGACAACGCCGCGATGGAAAGTTTTTGGAGCAGCCTCAAACGCGAACTGGTGTATCGCTGCCAGTTCGCCACGCGGGCCGAAGCCAAGGCCGCCATCTTTGAATGGATCGAAGTCTTTTACAACCGCGAGCGGTTCCACAGCGCCCTCGGCTTTAAATCACCTGTGGACTTTGAAACACAACTAAACTAAAAATACCCATGCCTCATGCATTCACTCCCTGTCCACCAAATCGAGGCAAGGCCAGCCCGGTGTTTTTCGTAAAACTTGCCAGATTTGGCAAGTTCTGCCGTCCTGCTGGATCACTTCCGGCGGTGTATCGTTTCCCCTGAACTCGCGCGGAGTTCGCTTCTCATGGCCTCACTTTCAAACTACTTACGCACCCATAGAAAACACCTGACGCTTTCACAGGAGGAAGTGGCTTTTCTCATCGGCGTGAATGGGATGGACAAGGGCATCAAGGTGAGCCGCGATGAAAACTCCGCCCGCGAGCCAAGTTTAGAGATTGCCCTCGCGTATGAGGTGATCTACGGCAAACCAGTCCGTGAACTTTTCGCCGGCCTGTATGAGCAGGCGGAGCGGAAAGTAGCGGAACGCGCCAAGATTTTGAGCTTTCGGAAAACACAAAAGCCAAAACTTCAGGAAATCCTTACCAATCTCATTTCAAAATTAACCGCTTAATCAAATTTACATGAATCAAACATCAAAACAATTTCGCATCTTGGCCGTCTCACTTTCCAGCCGGGGCTTCGGCTATGCCGTCATGGAAGGCAAAGCCGCACTGATTCTTTACGGAAAAATGATTATCAGCAAAGACAAGAATGTCCGGTCACTCGCCCACATTGAGAAGTTGATTGTCCGCAACCAACCAGATGTTCTCGTGCTTCACGATGTGAATGCCAAAGGCACACGACGTGATCCTCGAATCAAGAACTTGGACCGGAAGGTCGTTGCACTGGCGAAGAAGCGTAAAATCAAAATTGTAAAGATTTCGGGAATAGAATTGCGCGGCACATTGCTTGGGAATGAGAATGGAACTAAACATGAAATGGCTGAATTTCTGGCAAAGCAGTTTCCTGATGAACTTGCCTCACGTCTGCCGCCGAAACGCAAGTTGTGGAAAAGTGAAGATACCCGCATGGACATCTTTGATGCGGTGGGATTGGCGGTGTGCTATTCGCATCGCAATTCGTTGAAAGACATTCCTGCCGCTCGTTGATTTTTTATCCCATCTTTTGCATCATGGGGCGTGCTCAACAAACTGGCTCAATGGAGACATGGCAAAGGGATGTTTTTTCTGCCGGCATTCCTCTTGGTCGTGCTTCATATCCATGCCGCTGCGACAACCAATGACTTCACCGCCTATGCTGGTTCGGAAAGTTGCCGGGACTGTCACCGCGCCGATTACGACCTGTGGAAGACCTCGCATCATGCGCTGGCCGAACGCCCCATTTCGTCGGCCACCAATCAAGTCGCCTTCAATCCTTCCCGCAGCCTCCAGCACGGTTCTGAAACCACCACTTTCCAAACCACGAACGGCCAATTTCAAATCGTCACCCTGGGGATTGATAGCAACCGCCAGCCGTTCCGCGTCGAACGCGTCTTCGGTCACGATCCGCTCGTTCAATTCCTGACGCCATTTCCCGGCGGTCGCTACCAAGTGCATGAAGCTTCATACGACCCAAAATCAAATCAATGGTTTTACGTCTATGGCGACGATCTCCGTTACCCCGGTGAATACGGCCATTGGACTGGTCGGGGCATGAACTGGAATTCCTTCTGCGCTGAATGTCATAACACCCGACTGCATAAAAATTACGACATCCCCACGGACAGCTACCACACGACGATGGCGGAAATGGCCGTTGGTTGTGAAGCCTGTCACGGCCCGCTCAAAGCCCATGTGGAATGGCGTAATGTCCATACCAACACCACACTCATTGACCCGACCGTTTCCAAATTGAGTCCTGCCCGCATCGTTGGCCTGTGCGGTTCCTGCCATTCGCGCAACACCGACCTGACCGAGAATTTCAAGCCCGGCGATTCTTTTTATGACCACTACGCTCTCGAAACTTTGGACAATGCCCAACGCTGGTATTCCGACGGCCAGATCAAAGATGAGGATTACGAATTCGTTTCGTTTTTAAGCAGCAAGATGTATCAGGACGGCGTGACCTGTCTGGACTGCCACAACCCGCATTCTTACAAAAACACGCTTGCCGGCAATGACCTCTGTATGCGCTGCCACAGTGGCGGCTATCCCAAAGCGCCAAAGATTGACCCGGTAAGTCACAAGCACGAATGCGCCAGCGATTGCATCGGCTGCCATATGCCGGTCACGGTGTATATGCAACGGCATCCGCGCCGCGACCATGGCTTTACCATTCCCGACCCGCTGCTGACGAAAGAATTGAACATCCCGAATGCCTGCAACCGCTGTCACGCGGATAAAACGCCAGATTGGTCGTTAAAATATGCCGAAACATGGTATGGCACGAACATGAACCGGCCAACGCGCGAGCGGGCGCGATGGATGGCGGCAGCGGAAAATGGGGAACCGGATGCAAAAGATAAATTGATTGGGCTGCTGGCCGACACCAATCAGCCGGCATATTGGCAGGCGGTGTCAGCAACTTTTCTATCACGCTCGGCAACCGACACGGCAACGCAGGCCTTGCTGAAACTTTTGAAAAACGAGCATCCGCTGGTTCGGGAAAAAGCGGTGCGCGCGTTAGAACCGGCCTTGGCTGACACGAATGTTTATGCCGCATTAAAGCCGATGTTGAATGACCCGCTACGAAATGTGCGGGTGGCGGCGGCGTGGGTGCTGCGGGCGACGGTGGATATGCAAAGCCAAGCCGGACAGGATTTGCAGCGGATGCTGGATTTGGAAGCCGACCAGCCAACGGGGCAATTTGAGGAGGCGATGTTGTTGCTGGCTCGCCAGCAACCTGCGGAAGCATTGGTGCATCTTAAAAAGGCAACAGCTTGGGACAAGCTCTCACCACCATTCCTGTGCGCTCAAGCGCAAGTGCAAGACCAGTTGGGACAGTTGGCGGAAGCGTTAAAGACGCTCGACCAAGCCGAAGCTGCCGTATCGGATGATCCGCACATTTCTTATGTGCGGGCGGTCATTTTGAAACGTAACGGACGAAACGACGAGGCGCGGGTGGCGGCGAAGCGGGCACTGGAAATTCAACCGGGTTTCCAACCTGCGATGAAATTATTTCAAGTCAGATAAGATGTGCTACCTCAAACTTAAAACCTTTTAACTTTTCAGCTTCGATTGCTCGGCGCAATTTGGGTGATATTAGCAGTAATCGCTCTGGGCGAAGAAGCCCACCACGTCGTCCTAGAAATTGTCGTGACGCAGCAATGTCAGAGCCATTGTAACTTGCGCGACTTATCCAGACTTCAGACAGCCTGTTAAGGCCAATTTGGTCTTTCAGCGGACAGCGATATTCATCTGATAAATCTTCGTCGAACGGATGAATACCCGTCTTGGTCGGCGCAATAATTAAGGCATCAGACGAGTCAGCCACAAATTGAAACCAATCTTTTGATTCGGCGCTGGAAGCTGGACGATGGCGGATTGGCAGGAATTTTGCGCCAGTGATGGAGTGTTGCTTAAATAATTTCATCAGTCGCGCTGAAACAACAATCTCACCGGCAATAGTTCTGGCGATGTCTTTACTTTTAGGGATGCGTTTCCAGTCGAGAAACAAAGGTGTTGTCTGTCGCGCTCCGGCCTGACAATGCCTGCAAGCCGATGATTCGTCATATTGAGTGCCACAGTTTTCCCCCGACGGCTCGAAGGTAGCAACATGATGGAGAAGGAATAATTCAGCTTTTTCCAACTCGTCGGCAGTATAGCGGCGAAGTATATTCCAACCGGCAAAAAAGAAGCCGTGAGGCTCCTTTTTAATCAAAGCCTCCAATTCACCAACTCGCTTAAATTTGGGATCATCCGCATAAAGCTTAACTTTGCGAACGGTAACAAATTTGTCCCCAAATAATTTAGTCCATCCAAGCTTTTCGCCCTCATCTGGTGCAAATAGACGGCTCGCATGTTGTTCTTGGACTCGAAATTCATATATTTCCTGCATGGTCTTATTTAGGTAAAGGATACTGTGAATACACTTGATTTACAATATTCTGAACCGACTGGCTATCCGGAATCGGCTGACCATAAGGCGCAAGTTTTCGGAACGCATTCGTAATAAGTTGATGATAGGGGGCCTCAAGCTCAATAAGTTCTTGGTCAGCCGCGCCGCCCAGATATTGAGGTGTTGGGTGGTGCATTTGAGGAACTTTCATGCACAGTTTTGGATACAAGTCTCTGGCTTCTTGCATCAGTTGCGCCAGTTTTGATTGGAGGGCTGCTGCTTCTGCTTCTGCGTCTGCTTCGATTTCGGGTGCCAAAATCTCTGCCTCTTCGAGAGCTTCTTGGGCTAATGCCAATGCTTGCGGTGGAATTTGCAATCCTAACGGGTCAATCTTGTTGACAGGATTATTGCCCGCAAACCGATACAGATTGAAACCACCCTTTTCGCCAATGGGGTCTTGATTCAAAAACCTATCCAAATCAGAGTCATTCCAGCGCAAACCAAAATCATCAAGACCGCGATACCTCGGCTTGGAAGAAAATTGCATCGCGTTGATCGGCGCAAGCAGCCCCCATTGACCAACAGGTTTTCCAAATGGATTGTAGAGATAACGGGCGACAATGTTTTCGTTGCCATCCATCAATGCTGTGATGTTGCCGTTGCCGTCCGCATGGTAGAATGTCGAACTGTTGGTGTCCGTCCGCGCCAGCAACCCGCCGATGCCGCCCGCCCGGCGCAAGCTGCCGCCCAAATCCAACCCGCGCGTGTAAGTCACCTGCGGACTGTTGTTCGTGCCGCGTTCCTGAATGAGCAGCCGTCCATCGTAAATGTAATGCGTCTCGTTCGTCAAAACCCACGCGCCGCCCTGCCAGACGAAATCTCTGGCTATCCGCCGCCGGTTGAAGCCGTCATAGACAAAATCCGATTTCCAACTGCCCGCCAGTGTGATGTTGGTCAACTGGTTTTCGGCATCGAAGGCAAATGAGCGCGCGCCATCATTGGTCAGATTTCCGTTACTGTCTAAACTCAAGCCAACACTCGTCGGCAGATTCAACGTCAGTGTGTTCGTCGTCGAGACGCCATAGATATTCGACGCAATGACGGTGAACGTGTTGTTGCCACTTGCCAGCGTGAAGTTCGTCCGGGCAAACGTGAAGTCACCGTTGGTCTGTGCTGCCAGTCCGTTCACGGTCACACTCACCGCCGGCGCGGGTGTCGCTCCGCTCAAAGTGAACGTGCCAGTGCGAGCGACACTGTTCAATTGGTTCGCGGCATCCGTAGTGAAGGTCTGTGCCAAGTTTCCATTGTTCCGCGTGTGCAGGTTGTGCGCCGAGTCGTAGCCAAAACCAAGCTGCTCATTTTGCCGGGGCATTCCGCCGGCCTCCGCCGCGTTCCATGAGGTCAACTGGCCGATGTTGTCAAAGCCCGCCGCCACGGTGGAACTCGTCAAACCAAGATTCCGCACGATGTTCGTCCGCAAGCCGAGGGCGTCCGGGGTGTAGCCGTAGCCGTCGAGCGTGCGTCCCCAAAAATTGTTCAAGGAAGCCTGGCGCAACCGACCGAGCGAATCATATCCGTTGGTAATGCTTGCGCCATTCGGCAGCGCAATTTTCGTCACCAGCGCAGAAGCGGCTTGGAAGGCGTAGTTGTAAGCGAACGCACCGGCGGGCGAGACAGTGTTCGTCATGCGCCAGCCCGAATCATATCCATAGCTTTGCGACCAAGTGCCGCTCGGCTGCAAAAGGCTCATGGCTGTCCGCAAGCCTTGGACGTAGGTGTTGGTCAAAGTGTCGTTCGCCCACGGCCCATTCTCGGTCTGCAACCGTCCAGCCGGCGTGTAGCCGAAAGTCGTCGTGCCAACGGCATCGGTCATGTTCGTCAGCCAATTCAGCAAATTGTAGGCGTAACTGATGGTAAGCTGCGGATATATAATCGAGGTCACGTTCCCGACGTTATCGCGCACATAGGCGGTGTTGCCTTTCTCCGGCGTCCAGCGGTTCGTGATCCAACCGTTCGCGTTCACGCCAAACCGCTCAATGTTCCGGCCAAGGCCATCCGTCTTGTTGGTCAGCCATGCGTATTCATTAAATTTCCATTGCGTGTGATTATTATTGCCGTCCCACAAATCAGTAAGATTATTTCGGGCATCGTAGGTTTGCCGCATCACCTCGTTGTTGGCGTTGGTCGTGGCAATCAAGCGTCCGGCGGCGTCACGGCCAAACAACGTGCGTTGTGAATCCCGGTTGGTGTAGGCGATGAGGCCAGCCGCGCTGTAACCGAAGCCTTCACTGATGCCGCCCGCCCATGTCCGTTTGAGCAATTCATTCAGGGCGTCGTATTGATTGGTGATGGTGACACCGTTGGCATCAGTGGCGATGAAAGGCCGGTTCAAGGCGTCATAGACCGTCTGTTGAATCAGGCCGTTGGCACTGGTTATCGCGGTCGGCAGGTTTTGGTTGTTGTAGCCAATCTTGACGCTCCGCCCCGCACCGTCAATGGCATTGGTCATGCGCCGTGCAAGGTCATATTGCCAAGTGATGCTGCTGTAATCGGGGAAGATAACATTGGTGAGGTTTCCCTGATTGTCGTAATTCAGAGCGGTCGAATTATTCAGCGCATCAAGGATGGCCGTCAACGAACCGCAGCCGCACCAACTGTATGACGTGACGGCGTTGTTGGCATTCGTAACGAAGGTAAGATGCTGCAAACCGTCAAAGGCATACCGCGTCCAGTTGCCAATCCGGTCTTTGGTGCCAACCAAGTCTAGGCGGGAATAGACGTTGGA
Source organism: uncultured Verrucomicrobia subdivision 3 bacterium (assembly GCA_903889895.1). Taxonomy (GTDB): domain Bacteria; phylum Verrucomicrobiota; class Verrucomicrobiia; order Limisphaerales; family UBA11358; genus UBA11358. The sequence goes on from CAISYZ010000068.1 coordinate 7,428, forward strand.
AATGGAACTGCCGTCGGGAAAGCTCGTGCCGGTCAACCGGTTCAAACCGTCCCAAGCATTGTTCACGGTCACACCTCGTTCGTCCGTTACCGTGGCTGGCAAGCCGGCGCTGTAACTGCTGATGGTGTTCGTCCGTCCCTCCGGTAAAACAACAACCTGTTGTAACATGGCACTGGTCGCGGTCGGCGGGGTGGCCGGGGCATTGTAGTTCAAGCTGATGCTCTTGCCCGCCGGCAATTGCACGCTGTCCAAGTTAAGCGTGGACGAATCCCAACTCAAGGTCGTCACCTGATTTAAGGCGTTGGTGGCCGCGACAACTTGGTGGCTACCGTTGTAACTGTAATTGACATATTGCCCGGCGGAATTGGTGACACTGATAAGGTCAACGCTGTTCGCTGCGTAGTGATACCAGTTGGTCAGGACGCCAGCGGTTCCGTCCGGTTTGGTATAGGAAACCTCGCTGTCGGAAACCAGCCCGGCTCCGGCTGTGGTTGGTGAATTGTCGTAATAATTGTAGGACGTGTATTGCGCCGTGCCGTCCGGCAGGATGCGGGCAGTGCAGGTGATTTGCGGGTTGCTGCCAAGGGTCGCCGAATCTGCCTTGCCTCCGTAGTTATACCAAGTGCGTTCGCCTTCGATCTGGCCGGCGGCGTCTGGCGACGGTTCGCGCTCGCTGCCACGCATTTCGGAAATGGAAGCGCCGTCGCCCTGCCACTGCCAGTTACGCACGCGGCCTTTCAAAAAGTCGGCGGCGGTCAGGTTTGCCAGCGCGGCGGGAATATTTGAGGGCAGATTGGCCTGAACGCCTGACGACAAATTCACGAATTGCCGCCGACCCCACTGGATTGAATTGCGATAGTTCAGTCCCGAATGGTTTCCGCCTAAAGACCCGTTGTCGAAATTAGTCTGCCCCGGTATTCCAGTTGGAGAGGTTTCACTGGACGAAAGCAGGGATGAACCATTGTGCAGATAATAGTAAAGCTGGTTCGCTCCGGTCGGCTCGCTGACAGAAACCGCCCGTTGTTGAACACCGTCCGTCACGGTTGAGTCAAGGGCTTCGTAATAATGGAAGCTGGTTGTGCCATAGGGCGTGGTCAAGCTGGATAGCCAGCCGGAAGAACCACTGACCACATTGGAACCGACCAAAACCATGGTGTTGCTGGACGTGAATCCGTAAATCGGATTGGTGACGAGCACGGACAGATAACCGAAAGAATTGGTCATGTTGGCCGCGTCCACGATGCTGCTCGGCACATTCATGCCGGAATAAAGCGTGGTGTAATTCAGCTTGGTTTTCCGGCCATACGGATCGTCAATCTCGCTCAACTGCAGGCCGCTGCTGTATAGGAACGTGTTGGTTCTTCCGTCAAAATCAACCACATAGCGCAAACGAAAAGCGTAAGGCGTGGTGCTGGTTTCTTGCTCATAGCCAAGCCGGGTTGCCCGGCCTTGCGGATCAATGCGCTGGGTTAAAAGCAGACGCACCGTGGAATTGGTCTTCGGAATGGAGCCGGTAACGCAAGTGACCGAATAGGCAGGAAACCCAAATACCTCCCGACTGCCATCGGGATATTCCAACTGAACCCCGACATTGGCGATGCCCCAAAAAATTCCATTGGCATCGGCGACCGGCAGGTTGGCTCCAGTTGATTGCCAAGTGTTGGGATAACCCTGCCCGGCCACATCTGTCAATATCACCTGACTTTGTGAGTTTTTGCAGATTTGTCCGGTGAAATAATCTTGGTTGGTGTAATTTCCCACGCTGCCATCGGCCCGGTAAACCAGTGCATAATAGCCAAGCTTGAATGGCGGGGCGATGGGGGTGCCGTTGGTTCTGGCAATGGCCTGAATAACCACGCTTTCATTCCAGTTATTCCCCCACGCTGAATCCGTGCCACAATTCGGTGACGAAGGATAGATGTCATACGCAAGGTAATTATCAGTCGGCTGGGCGACGATGGGTGATTCATCTGTTCTCGGCTTCTCGCCCCGCTGCTTGTAGAAGAATTGAAAGCCAAGTTCGTTGCCGGATGACAGCTTGTAGCTCAACGGCGTGTCGGCCAAATGCAGGTTGATATACGGCTCGCTGATCCACCAACGCGGCATCCCGTTGCAATCGGGGCAGCCGTCCTTGGGTGGTGCGCCCGCGCCGCCAAAATTCTGATTGCATCCGGCATCTTGGAAGTTATGGAAGCGTGCCGCCGTGCAAGCACCGGTAGCTTTCGCCTCATGCGGAATCAACAATCCAATCACTGCTCCAGCCAACAATAACCACGCTTTTGTTTTCATTTTTTCAAGGAATGACCGTCGTTCCATTTGCCGCCGTCCAAATCGCCAAGCCTTCCGAGACATTGGGTTTGGTGCCATATTGATACTCCTGATAATTCAACAGGCCGTCCTGGTCGGGGTCTTGCGTGGCCGCGCCCGCCGGGGTGATGCCGTTTTCGGCATACCACGCATAGGGGACGCCGTAGCTGTCTATTTGTGATCCGTTCGGGTCAATCTTCAACACCAGTTGTTCATAGGCGTCGGTCAGGCCGTAGCCCGATGTGTCCTGCGGCGTTCCCAAAATCAGGAAACCGGTGTCGCTGGGCAGGTTGGTGAGCGCATAGGTATTGCCGGTGTAGCCCTGTCCCATCCATGCCCACGCCGCGCTGTTGGGGCCAAGTCCCACCATGGAATTGGCGAAGACATCGTAGGGCGCGAGCGCCGTGCCGCCCATGATGGTGAAGGTCACGTTCACCGTCCCGCCGCCCATGGTTTTGGACGTGATATTGGTGAGCCAGACGCCGGATGAAGTGACGACCGTGGTGTTCGTCATCCACTGCAAATTGCCCGCCCCGGTGATGACATTGTAGGTGGGCGTGTAGGCTGGAACAGACGGCGCGGAAGAAATCCGCATCATCGTTACGTTCAACGGATCAATCAGGTAATTCCAATACCGGTAGCCAAATAGCTGCTGGATGGTGTAGGCATCCAGCGGCGTGCTGTAAGTAGTGACGTTGTTGAAAAAACCGTTGGCCTGATACACGCCGTTGCTGTCGCCGCCGATAAAGAAACCGTTTGCCAGCACGTCCGAGCCGGGATAGACCGTCACGCCCGGCCCATTGGTCACGAGCGTGCCATCCAAATATAATGCCGTGTTCGTGGCCGAATACGTCAACGCGACGAAATGAAAATAATTGGTCGTCCAAGAAATCGGCGCGGTGAGGTAGGTGGTGACGCTGCTCGAAAGGTCGTTGGTCTGCGCCGAGAAATACAAGTTGCAGCCGACATCATCCACATAGATGCTCCACCACCCGAAACTCGAATCCGGCGTGTAACCGCCGACTTCGAGCAGCCGGCCAAACTCGCCCGGCCCGGTGCCACCCATATTCGTTCCAGACCAGCTCGGCGCGAACCAGAATGTCGCCGTGCCTTGACCCAAGGTCAGATTGGTCGTTCCGTCATTTTCCACGACGTTATATTGCAGCCACGCGGGAAGATTGGTGCCAACCACGAGCGAATGACCGTTGCCGAGATTAGAGGAATTGAGGTTGGTGAAGGAAATGGGAGCGTAGCCGTCGTCATCTGTCCAGTTCGTCGAATCATAAAACGACCAGGATTCAAGCTGGACATAATTCGGGTTGGCATTGGTTCCAAAAAAACTTGAGGGGATGAAGGCGAACGCATTGACGCCAAGCAAAAAGCCCGCGACAACAAGTGCGCGGGCCAAGGTGGCGGAAAAACGACGTGACGGATGAACACTTTTTGCGTTCGATTTCATAAACTTTTCATTCTCAAATTGCCATTTGAATGGAAACCCATAGGGGTCGCTCTATCATTCTGACAAAAGCTGTTCTAGTTATTTCCAAGACTTTTGCAAACTTTTTCTAGCGCACTTTTTTGCCCGCTGCCTTCTGGTGAAGAATTTCGGCAAAAATGTAACTCGAAATATATGCCACCCCCCCCCCCAGCCGTGTAAATCACAAAATCACGTTGTGCGCCAATGCGATTTGCAAAATGCCGAGGTTAATTCGTGAGGTTTTTTGCCGTTACCAATCTGCACCTCGGTTTTTACTAATCTGATTCATTCGCTCACCAAATACTTAACAAATTTAATCGGGGATGTCCTGCTTGGCCTTCACCAAAAGATTGCGGGGCAAGCGGACAATGCGCTCGTCCGGACCACAACCGGCGGTCGGCGGCAATTTGGGAGCGGCGGCATCCGTGATGTCTATGCCGATGACGGCGAAGTCGCCGTTTTCCAATTCCCAAATATCGGGACAGCCACGGCAACCGATAGTTTGCGCTCCGTTGGCGTGGGGGTCTTCACCGATGCGACGAAGAAAATTGATGGTGGCATTCATGCGGCTTCAATAGGTAACAACTGTGAAGTATTTTGTCAACCCATTTTCGCGTAATTCTGTGGTGTGGCATCAGGCATCAAACAGCACGCCCTGTGCGTGCAAGTCATCAAACTGCTCCGCGAGGAACGCGAACGGCGGGGCATTTCCAAATACACGCTGTCGGCGAAATGTGGTCTGGCGCAGCAGACCATCAGCTACATGGAGCGGGGACTGCGCCAGCCTTCCTTTGAAACCATCATGCGCGTCGCCGATGGCATCGGCGTTGATCTGGAAGATGTAATCCGAAAGGCTCGCGTGATGGTCGCCAAAAGAAGCGGGAAATAGTATCTGTCTGCGGAATTCCACAGGGCATTCCTTCCATCGCCTTTCGTATGATAGAATGGGTGCATGGTGCAATGGGTGGCAGAAAATTTATTCAATACTTTAAGCACATTCATCGGTCTTGGCGGATTGTGGTTCGCCGGTTTTGCCATTCATCGCGATGCCAAAGCCAGAAGAGAAGAAACCAAGGCCAGAAAATACGCAAACCAGATCGCCGTCACCACCAGCCACCGCGAGGTCTGGAAACAGTTCTTCCGCACTCCTGAATTGAAACGGGTGATTGAGGCTTCGGCGGACATTCCGGGGCAGCCGGTCACGGACGAGGAAGAATTCTTCGTCCAGATGATTATCGCCAATACCAGTCTCATGTATGAGGCGCTCAAGGACGAGTTGGTCACGAATCAGGAAGGTTTTCGTCAAGACATCCGCTCGTTCTTTTCCTTGCCAGTCCCGAACGCAGTCTGGACCAAGACCAGACTGCTGCAAAATCAAGATTTTGCAGCCTTCATTGATTCTTCTTTGAAATAATGGCGTCTTGAATGTGCAAATCCCAGCACGACACTCTAGCGATTATCTCCACTTGGTTCCATCGAGGCATCCAAGCCTATAATTTCCGCCAAAACCCGCCATTCAGCTTCGGTTGGGATGGATTGGTCATGTTCCCATGCTTTAATCTTCCGCACGGTAAAACCCCCTTTAATGGCTAGTTCTGGCTGGGAAAGGTCGGTTTTAATTCGTTTCAAGAGTAGATGGTCGCCCAAGGTTTTAACCTCCGTGGGTATGAGCTTCCGGCGGCTGAATCTTTGCTTGAAATCCCCATAAATGACCTCTACGGTGCGTTGTGCAATTCCCAGCAGGAGACCCAACCGCCGTTGGCGCTGGCCGTTCCGCTGTCGCGGTTCACGCCGCGAGTCGGCGGTGGCTCAGCTTTCTACGTTAGGCAGCATGACACGCCCTATGAAATCGTTACCATCACTGCTCACACAGGTTGCCGTCACGTTGGTCACGTTAGCTTGGAGCGGTCTCGCCTTTTGCGGCGAGATTCATGACGCGGCTCGTGCCGGTGATTTAGAGAAAGTCAAGGCGCTGCTCAAAACCAATCCCGATTTGGTTTTTACCAATGACGACAAATTTGGCGGGACGCCTTTGGTTTTTGCGGCAGAAAAAGGGCACAAGGATGTGGCGGAGCTGCTGTTGGCGAATAAAGCCAATGTTGATGCCAGAGTTATTGACGGCGAGACGCCATTGCATTTCGCAGCGGAGTTAGGGCACAAAGATGTGGTCGAGTTGTTGCTGGCGCACGGAGCTAATATCAATGCCACGAACCGTGACGGTTTCACACCATTGCACGCAGCGGCGTTAGCAGGCCACAAGGACGTGGTTGAGTTGTTGGTAGCCAAAAAAGCCGATGTCAATGCTAGGAACACTGACGGTTTCACGCCATTGCATTTGGCGGCGTTTAACCACTTCACCAATGTGGTCGAAGTGCTGCGCAAACACGGAGGCCACGAGTAAATTTTATGCTGCCTAACCCCTATCAAGCCCGAGAGGTCAATAGATAAAAAGCATTCCTGCCGGAAAAGTTTCTTTTTCCGTTTAACGTCCAACAAACGAAGCTCTCCGGCTTAATTTCAATTAGCAGCTCGGACCATGAGGCGTCCGGCTAAACACCTA
>CAISYZ010000069.1 GCA_903889895.1 uncultured Verrucomicrobia subdivision 3 bacterium
ATTATTGAACGCCATCGAAGTCCTGAAAAAACTTGGTGAGCGCATCACCACCGACGCCACCCATTCCGTTTTGCAGATGCCGAACGGTAGCTTGGGTGGCCATTACGCCGGACGAATTGGAGTGAACGCCATTGAACAAACTAGCCGCATCGAACGCGTCGCCGAGCAGCTAAAGAACTGGCGCGACGAGTTGCTGCAACAACGGAAGCAATCCATTTCCAATCATGTTTAATAAAGTCCACGCCTTACTCCTTGTTCGCACAAGGGTTCTGCCGCCTCCGATTTGCCGGCGAAGTTCCGGCGGAATTGCCGCCGGATCGCCCACGGCCAACTGCTGGGATGACCGCCGGATCACCGGCCTTATTTCCGTCGCCTATCTGGCGGAATTGCCGGCGAAACTTCCGTGTAAGCTCCGGGCAAATGCTGGGAAATTGTCGGACGGTTTCCGGGCATTCGCCCGGCAGATGGCCGGGAAGTTGCCGCCGCAATACCGGCGGACATCCGGCGACAATACCGGCGCAGTTGCCGGGCAATCTCCCGTCACCTTTCCGTCGTATGCCTGGCGCTGACGCAAATCTCATCCGCGAGGCAGCCGCGCAGTTTCAGCCGCGCCGTCGTCCGCGTTTTCAGAACCTCCAGCCGTGCCGGGATGTGATCGTTGAACTGCGCGAGAAGGGTGCGTCATGCGAGGCCATCGCCGAGTTGCTGACCCGCTATGGCGTCAAGACGAGCCGAACGATGGTGAATGAATTTGTGCATATCCTCTGCCAGCCAAAAGGAGGCATTCGCCGGAAATCACTTTTGAAACGAGGGACACCTGTGGTAACGATACCCCCTTCAGCCACTCTGCCGGTTGCCGCCAGTAAGACCGTGCCTACTGTGCCTGAACCAATTTCCACTGCGCCTGTTAAAACACGCGGCCCGCACATCGCGAAAGTTGAACTCTTAAAACCCGGTCAACAATATGATTAAACGTCTCATCCTCATCCTCAATGGCAAGGGCGGTGTCGGCAAAAGTTTCTTTGCCGTCAATTTCGTCCAGTATCTCAAGGACAAAAACATCTCGCACACCGCCTGTGACTGCGACAACGAAAACTCCACGCTGAAACGGTTTCACGGCGAGGCCGTGGAATTCATGGATCTGTCCCGTCCCCGTGCGTTGGACGCCATGTTCCGCTCGTTCGAGAAAACCGATCTTGTGGTGGTGGATTGTCGCGCGGCCTCGACCGAAGTGTTTTTCGATTACTTCGACATGATTGACCTGCGCGAGACCCTGCAAACTCTTTCCGCCGCGTTGACCCTAGTCATTCCGGTCAATCACGAGGCTGACAGCGTTGACCAACTCCAGCGCATCGTCAATAAGCTGGGAAAAGCCTGTGCCTACATCGTGCTGCGTAACGAGGTTCACGATGACACCTTCGCCGTCTATGAACAGTCCGTAGTCCGCCAGCGGTTGCGAAAGGATTTGGGCATGAAAGAAATCACCATGAAGAAATTGCAGCCGTGGCTGGTCGAGGAATTGAGCTTGAAAAATCTGCCCATAACCGAAGCCGTGAAGGACGGTTCGATTTATCTCTTGGATCGCCAGCGCCTGCAAACGTGGCAGCGGAAGCTTTATGCTGAAATCGAATCGGCGGCGGATCTGTTGCTGCCTCAAAAGTCATGAGCGACATGCCCCAAGAACCGAAGCCGGATTTCGACGAGGAGTTTTTGCAGGCACTCGCACAGTGGCGGGAGCAGCATAAAATCCGGGACGATGACGCAGTGCTATTTCTGGTGGAACTGTTTCGTATTCATCAGAAGCACTGGGACGCACTTCGCCGCCGTGAATTACCACCGTTGCAGGAGTTTCATGCGGATGTCGCCTTGCTGGCTGAGACGGTCAAAGATCTGCCGAAGGAAAACGTCAGTATCACCGCCGCTGTGCTCGCCGTGATCGTCGGCTTGCTGGGTGGTTATCTGATCGGAAAGGCGTGGTAATGCAAATTGATTTCATTCCAGTTTATTCACTCCACTGGGGCGTGCTGAGCAGAATTCTAAAACCCATCCTGTTCGGCTACGGAATTTTGCTAGCCATCATCGCCTTCCGGTTGGTGCTGGCTCCGCGTTCTGGAAAAACTCATGTGGCGCGACTCGGCAAGCTGACATGGAGACGCAATCAGTTTTGTCGCGGCTGGCTCATCACCGGCGACACCGGTTCCGGCAAAACCAGTTCCGGCATCAATCAACTCGCCCATCAGGTTTTCCAGAACGAACCGAAATGGGGTGGCCTGTGCGTGGATGAAAAAGGCGTCTATTGGGAAACGCTATCGGCGATGGCGGAACACTACGGTCGCGCGAAAGATTTGATCCACCTCCAAATCCGGACAGATGAAGCTGACAACAAATGGCAGCCACCGCATTACTTCAATCTCACCGGTGACCGCAGCATTCCATTTTCCACCTACGCCAAGTTTGTCGTGGATACGGCCACGAGTCTAGGACAGGGCGGAGACAAGGGGTTTTTCAAAAGCCAGGCGCAGACACACATCGCCCACGGCCTCGAATTGCTGGCTGAATTGCAACAGCCGGTGACGCTGGCCGGCACATTCGCATTGTTGTCCAACAAATTGCTTTTGGAGGAAGAGCTTAAAAATCTGAGTGACATGAACGTGATAACCCCGGATCGCCAGGCGTTGCTGGACCATTTCAAAAACCGTTTTCTCAACCAGCCGGAAGAACAGCTTGGCGGTGTGCGTGAAACCATCGGCAATTATCTGCAATACTTTCTGACACCGGAAGTGGCCGAGGTTTTTTGCGCCGGGAAAAGCACGTTCGCTTTTTCAGAACTTGATCAGGGCAAAATCATACTCGTCACCATGCCACAAAAATTTCAGACCGAGCGGCGGTATGTGAACACGTTTTTGAAACTGCTCTATTACAACCACGCCTTGCGCCGGTTTGACAAACCAAAGGCCAAACGTGCCGAAGACAATTTGCTCATCCTATGGGCGGATGAAGCGCAGCGTTTTATGACCGCCAGCGAGGATGGCACGAGCGATTACAATTGCGTGGACGTGATCCGTGAAGCCGGAGCGACGATTGTTGCCGCCGCGCAATCCACCACGTCACTGATTCCACCGCTGGGCAACGACAAGTCCAAGGTGCTTACGTTGAATCTGCGCAACCGGATGATTTTTCGCTCCGCCGATGAAGCGGACGCTGTTCAAGCCGCCGATTTTCTTGGCAAGAAACAGGTGGTGAAGCGGTCGTGGGGTTCCAGCGCCGGCAAGCGCAGCGTAAATTTTCACGATACCGAAGAGCACAAAATCAAGCCGCACAAGCTCCGCAACCTGCGCGACCATGAATGTGTGCTGGTTCACTGTGAAACAGGTTTTCAACGCCTGACATTGCCGCCGTTGGAGGCCACCGGCGAAGTTACCAAGTGGTTTTCAACTTGGCGGCAACTAATATGTATGCCGTCGTAGCGAGGCGGCTGGCCTCGGGGGTCTCATTGGCTAAATAGTGCAATCCGGTCACCGTTGAGCCGCAATTTGCCGTTGGAATAGTGCAGATTGCCAATCCCAGCCAAATCTTTTCGCAGCGGCAGTGCATAACCTATACGACACCGAATCACAGATAAACAGCACCCGCAGCAATTCTTCTGTAGCCAAACTTACGCGCGATGAGTGCCGCAGGAATAGACATCAGCAAGTAGGGGAGATTTGCGCAAATAATCCCATCTTTTCTCGAAACGGCAGTTGGCGGGCAAGATCTGGAGTTATAGTATTCAACCAGAATCGGCACGCGCATCATCAGTCCGATGAGGGATAGACGACGGATGATTCTGATCATTACTATCATTTTTTTCAATTTATATAAAACGAAGACTTTTCACCCATGAAGTATCGATCCTTTGGAAATACAGGTCTGAAAGTTTCCGAAATTGGCGTCGGCGCGTGGCAACTGGGCGGGCCGCTGACGCTGGACGGCAAGGCGGACGGACATCCCGAACTGGGTCGAGACTTTTGCATCAATCTCATCCGCCAGTGCGGCGAGTTGGGCATCAACTTCGTGGACACCGCCGAACAGTATGGCAACGGTGAAAGTGAGCGCCGCGTGGGCGAGGCGCTGAAAGGGCGGCGCGGCCAATGGATTTTGAGCACGAAATTTGGCAACCAAGTCGGCCCGAACTGCGAGCGTGTGCGGGACGCATCGCTGAAACAGGTGCCGGTTTCACTTGAAGGATCACTGCGCCGGTTGCAGACTGATTATCTTGATGTTTATGTCTGGCACATCAGCCCGAAACCGGGAGAGGCGGAAGAAGCGGCAAAATTTCTGGCGGCGGCCAAACAAAAAGGCCAGGTTCGAGCCGTGGGTATTTCCACAGCAAATATCGCCGATGTAGAGTTTCTTCATTCGCTTGGCTGTTTGGATGTTGTTCAGTTTCCGCACAGCATGATCAGCCCATTTGATCCGATTGTAAATTTTCTCGCCGAACACAAGGTCGGAGGTGTGGTTCGGGGAGCATTTGCCGGGGGCAGGCTCACTGGAAAATATTTTTTCCAACCACCGCGGTTTAGTAACGAGGACATCCGCAGCAACCTTCAGCCGGGCGCAAACGATCTTGCCGCCGAATTTGCCCGCTATGCGGTGTTCGAGGCATTGCTGACGCCGCAGCGCGGCATGGTGCAACTGGCGTTGCGCTGGCTGCTGGATGAGCCAACGACCAGCGTCATCATTCCGGGCGGAAAAAGTCTGGAGGACTA
>CAISYZ010000070.1 GCA_903889895.1 uncultured Verrucomicrobia subdivision 3 bacterium
CGTCCATGAATCCGCCAATCGTCGGGTGTTTTACGATTTTACGTTGTCACCGCCCAAATCGGTTTCCATCGCGGCACTGGTTGGGAATGACCAGCGGATCATCGAGGCCCATGATGAGGCGGTTCAGGTGGCCATGCGTGAATTGCAAATTTACGCTGCCACACGGGTTCGCAAGCAGAATCAATATGCGCATCGGGTGACGGGCAATGTGGTAGGGGCAGTATTCCGGCATGACACGTCACGGGCATTGGATCCACATTTGCACAGCCATTGCATCCTGTTCAATGCCACACGCGATGCCGTTGAAGACCGTTGGAAAGCATTGGAAGCCTGTGAAATGGTCACGGCGCAGAAGTTTGTCAGGAATGTTTATTATCACGAACTGGTCAGGTCGCTCCAAAAATTTGGCTATGGCGTTGAAAACAATCCGCGTGGTGATTTTGAAATCGCCGGTGTCAGCAAGGAATTGATTGACCGATTTTCCAAGCGTCACCGGGAGATTGATGAAAAGACCAGGGAGTTTTTGGAACGTGAACCCGACAAGGCCGGTCAGAACATCAAGGTCATCCGGGCCAACATCGCGCACAAGGAACGGGCGCGGAAGATCAAGGATGTGGGCATCGTCAAACTGCAATCCATCTGGAACAAACAATTATCATGGCGGGAACAGTTTCAACTGCACCGGCTGGACAAGCATCGCTCACCGGAAACACCACAGAAGATGACAGCAGAACACGCGGTCGGTTGGGCGGAGCAGCATCTATTTGAACGCCGCTCGGTCGTCCACGAGCATGAGCTTTGGCGTCACGCCCTGGAACACACGCGCGGCCAATCTATATCCCTGCCGGAAATTAAAGCAGCTACCCGGAGACGTGAATATATCCGTGACGAACAATTTCAGGGCAAGATAACCACCCGCGAAGTCTTTCAGCGTGAGTTTAACATCGTCCGGCTGGCGCAAAACCAGATGCACAAATACCAACCGTTCGCGGCCAAATATCAACCGTCAAACCGTTCGCTGGATGATGAACAGCGCAAGGCGGTCGAACGCATTTTATCCTCGCGTGATTTCGTCACCCTGTTTCGCGGCGGCGCGGGGACAGGCAAAAGTTTTACGCTGCGGGAAGTCAAAGCGGGACTAATTCAAGCCGGTCATACCGTTCACGTCCTGGCACCGCAGCGCCAGCAGGTCGCCGATCTGGAACGGGACGGCTTTTCCGGCGCACAAACCATCAGTGCCTTGCTCAAGCAAAATTTTCTGACACGCGGGACGGTTGTTCTGGTGGACGAGGCCGGGCAAATCGGTGGGCAACAGATGTTGGAACTGCTCTCGATGATCCAGACAGTCAAGGGCCGGGTCATCCTATCAGGTGACACGCATCAGCATGGGGCGGTCGAGGCATCCGATGCCCTGCGCGCCATTGAACAGTATTCGGGTCTTGGCTACGCGGAGCTGACGAACATCCGCCGTCAAAATCCCGGCGCGGCCAAAAATCAATCGGAACGTCGGTGGCTGGAACAATACAAGCTCGCCGTGAATGAAGCGCAGCAGGGCAAACTCGGCGCATCCTTCGACCGGCTGGACAATCAGGGCGCAATCATCCCTTGCACATTGGCGGATCAGCAGGAAAAACTCGCGGCACATTTTCTTGAACTTTTCAAAAATCAACAATCCACCGTGGTTGTCTCACAAAGCTGGTCGGAAATTCACAAGGTCAATGAACAAGTGCGGTTCGGCCTGAAAACACAGAAGCTAATCGGCGAAGCTGAAACGACGGTCACGGCGCTGGAGCGGCAGGATTTGACGGATGCGCAAAAACGCGACAAGCGGTTTTATCAACCAGACTCCATTTTGATGTTCAACCGTCCGACGGCCGGTTTCAAATCCGGCAGCGCAGGAAAAATGTGCGGCATCACCGACAGGCATCTGCTGATTGAAGCCGACCACCGCATCCGGCCCGTGCCGTTCAAGGAATTGGATAAAATCACCGTCTGCCAGCCAAAAGAACTTTCCCTGTCCACCGGCGACCGCCTGCAACTCAAGGCCAATGCCCAAAGCGACGACGGACGACGGCTCGCCAATGGCGAACTGGTGACGGTGAAGGAAATTCATCAAGACGGACGCATCACCCTGAATGATGGCCGGGTGTTGCCAAAACATTACCGGCAGTTCGTGCGCGGCTACGCGGTAACGTCCTACGCCGCCCAGGGCAAAACCGTGGATTACGTCCTGTTCTCGGACTCTGCCGTCAAAGCCGCGACGAATGAGCAGCAATGGTATGTGACGATTTCGCGCGGTCGCAAAGGCGTGAAGGTTTTCACGGCGGACAAAATCCAGCTTCGCCAGAACATCGCCCATTCCGGCCACCGGACACTGGCGCTGGACATGACCAGTTCCGTCCAGGAGTTGGCCAAAATTTGGGGACGCGACATTGCCTACGTCCTCAATGTTCAACAGGCACAACGCCAATTTCCTGAACGGCAGGCCGAGGCTCTCCGGCAGGATGCGACGGCCGGGCAATCGCGAACCGCGAAGCAAACTGAATCCATCACCCCAACCGAGGCGGTCGAACCGCCGGCTCAAAAATCTGAAACCAACCGGCGGCGCATTGAAATTCCGCCAAAACAAAACACCCAAAAAAGTAAAGGCATGAGAGTATGAGCACTGAAAATCCCTGTTTTAACCTCAAACGCGGCGTCAATGGTAGTCACGTCCCGGCGGACAACTTGCGGCTGGAACTGAATCCAAAAGGTTTCTACCTGCTGCCCTACCACCATTTGGAACTCGTCAAATTTGAAGCAGGCGAAGGTTTGGACACGCTCACGCTGTCATTCTTGAAACGCACGGTGCTGATCACCGGTAAAAACCTGCGTGAATTGGGGCTGGCCCTGCAAGACCGCGCCGTGGAGTTCGTCAAACCCATGCCGGTGTTTGACCGGTATGCGTCACTGGCCATAAATGAAGGTTCGGTCAAAACGATTGAAATCCAAGAAAACCAGGAGAATGCTCATGCTTAAAGATAACCGCCAATTTTCAAAGTCAAGTCGTGCCGTTGATTCAAACGTTGCGGAAACGAAAACACATATTGAGAAAATGGGATACAAGCGTGCGGAAGCAGCCATTTATTTGGGTGTCGCCAAAGTCACCATTGACCGTTTGACCCAGCGCGGTCTGCTGCACCCCTCGCGGGCGTTGCGGCATCCGATTTATTCCAGAGACGATCTGGACCGCTTTTTGCGGGAAACCTCCGAGCCAATCGCGTAATCAATGGGCTGCGGTCTCTGTGCTGCTGGCGGCGTCTGGTTATTGCGCCGGTATTTTGGCGCGGATTTCGTTTAGTGTGGCTTCGGGCGTTCTGGCCGAAAATTCATCCGCCAGCGCCGGGCGGTCGGCAAATTCCTGTTTGAACACCTGGCGTCCCATTGCTTGTTTGGCCGTTTCCAGAAATTTTTCTGCGGAAACAATCCGGACTTCTTCATGGAGTTGTCCCCAAAAAACTTCCAGCGGGTTTTCCGACACCCACCACGGATAGTTGTATTTCGTTTTGGCTTTGGCGATGGCGCGGCGGTCGTCGGCAGGAAATGGAGATTTTCCGGCCTCCACCTCCGATGGTTTTTGCAGCGGAACACTGTTGGGCGGCTGATCGAAACTCACCCGTTTAATCATGGCAAAACTGTGTTCTTGGCGGAGATGCCCGTAGCGTTTCATCGCCAGCGCGCCGCCGTCTTTATGCCCAAGCCAGCGGCTCACCGTCGGAATGTCCACGCCCGATTCAATGCAAGTCGTAGCAAAGAAATGCCGGAAATCGTGATGGGTAAATTGTGGCAAGGCGAGCTTCTTGCAGGCAGTTTGCAGACATTTGCGCGCACTTTTGATCGGAACAATCCGGTCTTTCGGCTGCGGTTTTTTTTGCGCCTTCAATCGCGTCAAAAATTCGCACAGCCTTTCTGACATCGGGATGGTGCGGGGAGCAGCTTCAGTCTTGGTGCCGGGCAGAAAAATGGTGCCGCGTTCAAAGTTAACATCGCCCCAGAGCGTCGGTCTCTTTTCGCTGGCCTCCCCGCCGCCAACCACTTCACCGATGCGCGCGCCGGAATACGCCAGAAATTCAACCAAGTTTGCACCGTCCTGGCATTTTTCCTGATTGTCCTTTTTGCCGTCTGACTGTCGTATGGCGCTGATTAGCTGCTTAAACTGATCCAGGCTGGGAACCACAATCTGTTTGGAAATGATTTTCCGACGTTTGATATGCCTGGCTGGATTGGAAAGAATCAGTCCGCGATTAAGGGCAAAATCAAAAACCGCATTCAAAACGTCCAACTCGTGGACAAAAGTTTCGGAAGCCAGAATCGCCCCCCGTTCCTTTACCCAGCGGTCGCAATTCTGCTCGGTGATGTTGCGGACCGGCAAATTCTTGAAATATGGGGCCAGACCCTTGATATACATTTCCCGGCGTTTAACCGTGCCGGAACTGGCCGCGTGCCGGTTCGTTTCCAGCCATAATTTCGCGGCTTGCTCGAAGTTCAATTTTGCTTCAGGGGAAATTTTCAAACAGCCGATTTTCGCCCGCAAGTCATTCAACCGGCGGTCGGCCAGTTTCCGGTCTTTGGTTTTGAGCGAACGGCGAAACTGCTTGCCTCCCCGCTTCAACAAGGCATAATATCCGTTCGATGATTCGAGCCGATACAGGTTCTCTGCGACTTTATGAAAAGCCGGTTTTTCAACCGGCTTCGTTGTGTTTTTGCCCGTCATTTTCATGCAAAAACATAGCACAAACCAGTAGGGTGACAAGTATGGGTTACAAGTCGGAGGTTGAAGGCATGGCTATTTCTTCAGAAGTCGTTAATAAACAATAGGATGGGTTGGTAGCTCAGTCGGTAGAGCAGTGCCCTTTTAAGGCATTGGTCGAGAGTTCGAGTCTCTCCCAACCCACCATTCTTTCTTTCAGGCCGCATTTATTTTGCCGGCGATGGTCTAGGAAAAGCTTCCGCAGGAATCCTGCTTGGACGGGAGACCAGCAATTTTATTTTGCCGTTATTTTTTGCCGCCGCCCAAAGTGATGATCATGCCTTCGCGGGCCGCCTCCACCTTTAGCTCGCCGCGCTGCTTTTTCACGAGGGCGCGGGCGTGTTGCAGCCGGCGGTCGATTTTCCGGTCGTCATGGTCGGGGTCATGGTGGAACAGGACGAGTTTTTTCACGCCGGCCTTGAGCGCGAGCGCCACCGAATCATCCACACAGCCGTGGCCCCAGCCGGTGTGCTTTTTATATTCCGCGCGGTCGTATTGTGAATCCAGCACCAGCACGTCCGCGTCCCGGACGAAATCCAGCATTTCCCGATCATCGCCGCCCAGCCTCGGCTCGGTGTCGGGGAAAAAGCAGATGAGGCCATCGGGCGAAAACAGCCGGTAGCCCACGGTCAGTCCGGGATGGTTGGCGCGATGCGCCTGAATCAGAAGGTGGCCGATGCTAAAATTAAATTCCTTCAGCTCCTCAATTTCGATGTTGCTGGGCAGTTGGGAAAACGGCACGGGGAAATAGGTGCTTTCCATCTGGCCGGTGAGCGCGGACACGAGGCTTTGGCGCGCGCCTTCACAGCCCAGAATGCGCAGCCGGGAGCGGGCCTGGTAAATCGGCGCGAAGAAAGGCAGACCCTGAATGTGATCCCAATGCGTGTGTGAAATGAGCAGCGTCAGGTTGAGCTGGCCGCGCGGAAATTCCTCGAGCAGCGATTGGCCAAGTTTGCGCAAGCCCGTGCCGGCATCTAAAATGACGATGTCGCGGCCACAACGAACTTCGACGCAGGTGGTGTTGCCGCCGTAACGCACGGTATCCGCGCCGGGAGATGGGATGGATCCGCGAACGCCCCAAAACTTGATGTGCGTGGCCGTCTTGATGCGGTCAATCTACCGCAGGCTGTGGAAAAGCCAAATTGAAAAAATTTGCGCCGGGCATTTTATCCGGCTGGCCGCTGGAACCGTTGGTAAAACTTTATCCGCGCTGAAATTTTGGATTTGCCATGTTTGAATCCACGGAGAGTATTGAGCTTTGAACATTTGGCAAAAATGATTTCTTACTGGGAAATATTCGGCTTAGCCGGTTCTGCTATCGGTGCGGGCGCAATCAATGCGGTTGCCGGTGGCGGCACTTTGCTGACCTTTCCGACCTTGCTGGCCTTCGGCACATCGCCGCTGGTCGCCAACGCCACCAGCACTCTGGCGCTGGTGCTGGGAACCAGCGGCGGCATGTTTGGCAACCGGCGTCACCTCAAAGCCATCACGCCCTGGCTGAAACTGTTTTTGCCGGTGAGTCTGCTGGGCGGCTTGATTGGCAGCGCCCTGCTGACGCACACCAGCAACCACACTTTTTCCAAGCTGGTGCCGTTCCTGATTCTGTTCGCAACGGTGCTATTTCTCGCCCAAGGTTTTTTCCGGCGATTTGCCAGTTCCCATTTGTCTACCGATGGCGACGCCAAATCCGGCCGGGTCTATTGGGCGGCGATCAGCCTGCAATTTCTAGTATCAATTTATGGCGGCTATTTCGGTGCGGGCATCGGCATCCTGATGCTGGCGACGCTGGGCTTTGTCGGGATGCAGAATATTTTTGAGATGAACACGCTCAAGACGGTTTTGGGTTCGCTGCTCAATCTGGTGGCGGCGGTGTGGTTCATCGGCGCCGGCCTGATTGACTGGCGGCGTGCGGCCATCATGACCGTGGGTGCCGTGGCGGGTTATTATTTGGGTTCACATTATTCCCAGCGCATTTCGCAGGCGAGAATCCGGCAAATCATTACGGCCATTGGCTTTTTAATTTCCGCAGCCACTTTCTACAAAGAATTTCTGCGCTGAAGCTTAATCTGCCCCGTCCTTCTTTTCAGGAAATCGGGCGAGCAGAAAACATCCGGCGGCAACCACACCCGAAGCTGTTACTATCAACAGCGCCTGGGTTCCGGGTTGCTGCAAGTCGTTGCGCAAGTCTTCAATTAACAAACCCTCCTTGCCATAAAGCATACTCATCTGTCGCGACTCTGCCTTGTAGTAGGCTGACATAGCGGGATCGTTAGATAAGTCCGCCGAGCGGATCCCCGCCCAGTAAATAATTGCCGCACCAACCAGCCCCACCAACAAAAAAATCCCGCCGGCTAGGTTATAGCGGCGGGAATGACAATCCTTTGACAAGGGTCAAATTACTTTTTGGCCTGCGCGGCCTTTACCTTGGCCCATCTGGCTTTGGCGGCGGCGGCAATCTTGGCGCGGGCTTCGGCGCTCATTTTTTTGCGCGCTTTCTTTGCCGGCGCAACAACGGCGGTTTTGCCCTTGGCAGCCTTGATTTTGGCCCAACGCGCCTTTTGCGCGGCCGCGACTTTCGCCCGGCCTGCAGCGCTCATGCCACCTTTTTTCTTGGCTGCCGGCTTGGCTACCGCCGGCGCGGCTTTTGTTTCACCGCCAACAAGCGCGGTAAGTTCAGATTGAAGCCGGGCAATCTTTTCTTGAAGATCGGCGGCCTTACGTAGTTGAGCTGGTGATAAGTTGATAATACTCATGTAATAATTAAACCAGCTTAGTCGAAATAGGCAATAATAAAAGTAGTATGGTAAGTTGTGATAAGTGTTTTAAAACCACATATCAAACTAGTGGCTTAAGTAGTATGATTGTCTTTAAGTCAGCCATGTGTAATCGCAGTCTCTGTATCGCTAAATAGTTCAAAGTTAATTTGGCAGGCGTGTTTCCCTAGTTGCGGGCAGTGCGTTTGAAAGTTACTTTGGTCGCGTGTCCGGAATCATCAGCCAGATAAAATCCTCGCCACTGCTTCTGCTATTGCGGACCAACGCCATTCATTCCTGGCGGCGTCTGCTCGCCGTGCGCGAACAGTCGCGGCTCCTGACAGCCATTATCAGCGCGTTCGTGCTGGGTTACCTCGTGCTGGCGTTTGAACTGTTTTATCATGGAATGGAATTCATGGCTAAATTCCCCGGCCTCGGCGCGGTGCTGACAGAGCGCCTGCTCTACACGCTATTTGCCTTTTTGTTTGCGCTGCTGCTTTTGAGCAATCTCATCATCGCCTACACCAATCTTTTCCGAAACCGCGAGACGGTTTTCCTGCTAACGTTGCCGGTCTCCAACCAGACCATCTTCAACTGGAAGTTCATCGAATCCACGATGCTGGCATCGTGGGCGTTTCTATTTTTAATCGCGCCGCTGTTGGCGGCCTTCGGGATGGTGCGGGATTTGCCGTGGCATTTCTATCCCATGACGGTGCTGCTCATCGGGCTGTTCATCGTGCTGCCGGGCGTCTTAGGCGCGGCGCTGGCCATTGGCATTGGGCGGCACTTGGACCGGAAAAGTTTTCAAATCAGCCTGCTGGTCGTAGCCGTCGTGCTGCTGGCCTTCGTCGCGTTCTGGTGGAAGAGCAATCCCGTGGACGACGATCTGCTGGACAAACGCACGCTGGAGGCGCTCGACCGGCTGCTGGCCAAAACCCGCTTCACCATGTTTCCATTCCTGCCGAGCTATTGGCTCTCCGGCGCGGTGCTGCAATGGGCCGAAGGCATTCCGCGCCATGCGCTGTTTTTCGCGGCGGTATTGTTGAGCCACACGCTATTCTTCGGCAGCATCGCATTCACCCGGTTCGGCAACCTGTTTTACGGCACGGCTTCGGCGGTGCAAAGCCGGGCACCAGGCGGATTCAAATTCACTTTCGGCCGCAAGCTGGTGCGAAACTCCGCCGCGCCGGGCCTGCTGGAAAAAATTTTCGCAAAAATATTCTGGCTGCCGCCCGACACCCGCGCGCTCGCCGTGAAGGACATCCGGATGTTCTGGCGCGACACCACGCAATGGGGCCAGTCCGTGATGTTCTTCGGCCTGCTCGGCGCCTACATCATCAACCTCCGCAACTTTACGCACCAGCTTACCAGCCCGTTTTGGATTCACGCCGTCGCCTTCCTCAACCTCGGTGCGTGCGCCTTCAACCTCGCCTCCGTCACCACGCGGTTTGTCTTCCCGCAATTTTCCCTCGAAGGCCGGCGGATGTGGATTGTCGGCATGTCGCCGATGGGGCTGGCCCGCGTGGTGATGACGAAATACTGGCTCGCCAGCGCCGCCTCGCTCGCCGTCACGCTCGGGCTCGTCACGCTTTCGTGCTACCTGCTCCAGATGCCGTGGGACGACGTCGCTTTCTTCGGCGCGGTGGTTACTGTGATGACTTTTGCGCTCAACGGCCTCGCTGTCGGCCTTGGCATTCTGTATCCCAACGTGAGGGAAACCAACCCGAACAAAATCGTCAGCGGCTTCGGCGGCACGCTGTGTTTCGTGCTAAGTTCCATCTACATTATTGCCTCGCTTGCGCTGCTCGTGCTCGGCGGCGGCGGCTACCACGGGCACAGCGACTGGGTAATCGCCAGCATTGCCGGGTTCATTCTGTTGTCAGCCTTAATTGGCTGGCTGCCAATGAAGCTGGGATTGAAACAACTGAAGGACTTTGAAGTGTGAAGTTGGATTTATAACATTCGATTTACCAGCCGTAAAATTCTCCAAGCCGTGCGCAATCCTAAATTTGCTCCAACGCGGCAAACAGTTTCTCCAGCATGGCAAAATGTTTCTGTCCGTGTCCCGTCACGAGACTGAATCCTTTGCCGTAAGCCGGCCCGTTCGCCACGCAAAAATCCGTCGCGCAATCCGCCAGCTGCTTTTCCGCCGCATGCAAGGCATCCGCCCGCCCGCCATCGGCCTCGAATTTCCAGCCAATGATTTTTGTTTTGGGAAACCAGCCGCGCAGTTCCGCGATGATTTTTGGCGTGGGCACCAATTCGACCAGCAGGCTGCCCGAACGCGTGGAAATTTTCTTCGCTGTTTTGAGCGCGGAAAACTCACCGGCTTTGGTTTCCTTAAAAATTTGCCCGAACGCAAAGTCGCTCACCGCCGCGGCGTGAAAAATCGCATCCACCTTTTTGCCGGCAAACGCTTTCAGCTGCGCGCGCAAATCCGCCGTGGTGGAAAAAGTTTTCACCGATTGCGCGTTACATTCGCCTTTGTAAGTCGCCGACTCGCCAACGAGCAACGTCACGCGATGACCGCGCGCCGCGAGAAAGTTGGCCAGCTCCGTGCCCAGCCGGCCCGTGGAAAAATTCGTGAGCCGGCGCACGTCGTCCAGCGGCTCAAACGTCGGTCCGGCGGTGACGATGCAGTTCATGTGCCGATGATAGGCTTTCCACCCGCCGCCGGGAAAAGAAAAAGATACGCGGGAATTTCCGGTGCCAGCCCGGCATGCGCCGGACTGGTAGCGGAGTTCAAGCTTTAGCTTGTTCGCGATTTTAATTACCCTTTTGTCCCGCAAGCTGAAGCTTGAACTCCAACATGAAACACTTCAAAGCCATCGCCGCGATGTCGCTGAACCGCGTGATCGGCGCGGGCAACCAAATCCCGTGGCATCTGCCGGAGGATTTCAAGTGGTTCAAGCGGATGACGTCGGGCAACGTGGTCATCATGGGGCGCAAGACGTTCGCCAGCCTCGGCAACAAACCGCTGCCGAACCGCATCAACATCGTGCTGAGCCGGCATCCGGGAAAATTGCAGACGGATTTGCCGGCGGTGTTCGGCGAGGCGTGGGTCGGGCGCGGCAAGACGCATTTTCCCGAAAAGCCGACGCAGTTTGAATTGCCGAAAATTGGCGGCGCGGCGACGGTGGATTTACGCATCATCAAAAATTTTCTGAAGCTCGACCCGGCAAGTTCGCCGCTGGAGTTTTTCATCGCCGGCGGCGCGCAGATTTATGAACAGGCGCTGCCGTTCTGCTCCGACCTTTACCTGACGGTGGTGAAACGCGAGGTGGAAGGCGATGCGTTTTTCCCGCCGTTCGAGGACAAGTTTGATCTGGTGGAAGAATTGCGTGACGAGCCGGAGTTCAAGATTCTGCATTACCGGCACAAGGCGCTGTTTGAGTTGGAATAATTTGCAGGAGACGAGGTGACGAGCCTCAAATTTCCGTTCAGAAAAATCAGAGACTCCTCACGTCGTCTCCTACATTAAAACAAAAAACCGGCGAACGGTTGCCCGTTCGCCGGTTTGAATTTTGTTCCGAAGATTATTCGGAGACCTTGACGTCGTCGAGCGCGTCGAAGGCGTGTTGCAAGGCAACCAAGTCTTCGCCGGGCTTGAGCGCGTCGAGGATCTTCTGCTCTTCCTTGAGCTGCTCGTCGGAGTAGGCGGCGGCTTTGATGGACAGGCCGATGCGGCGCTCGTTGCGGTCGATTTTCACGACGCGGGCGCTGACATCCTGGCCGACCTTGAGGACGTTCTTGATTTTTTCCACGCGGTCCTCGCTGATTTGGGAGATGTGGACGAGGCCGTCAATCTCGTGCTGCAGGCCGACAAACGCGCCGAAGCTGGCGAGCTTGGTGACTTTGCCCTGCACGAGGTCGCCGACTTTGTAGAGCGTTTCGATTTTCGCCCACGGATCAATTTCGAGCTGCTTCATGCCGAGCGCGATGCGCTGGTTGGCCTTGTCCACTTCGAGAATGTTGGCTTCCACTTCGTCGCCCTTCTTGAGCATTTCGGAAGGATGATTGATCTTGCGCGTCCAAGACATATCCGAGACGTGCACCATGCCGTCAATACCTTCTTCCAGTTCGACAAATGCGCCGTAGCTGGTGAGGTTGCGCACCTTGCCTTTGACCTTGGTTCCGACGGTGTATTTCTGGTCGGCGCTGTCCCACGGATTGCTTTCCAACTGGCGGACGCCGAGGGAAATTTTCTGCTCGTCGCGGTTGATACCGAGGACGACGGCTTCGATTTCCTGATCCTGTTTGAGGACGTCGCTCGGTTTGGCAACGCGCTTCGTCCAGGAAAGTTCGGTGACGTGGATGAGGCCTTCGACGCCGGGTTCGAGCTGCACAAACGCGCCGTAAGGCACGAGGCTGACAATCTTGCCCTTGACCTTGGTGCCGATCGGAAACTTCGTTTCGATCTGGTCCCACGGATTCGCCATCTTCTGCTTGAGGCCGAGGCTGACGCGTTCCTTTTCCTTGTTCACGTCGAGGACGACCACGTCAATTTCCTGACCGACTTTGAGCAGTTCGGACGGATGACCCAAACGGCCCCAGCTCATGTCGGTGATGTGGAGCAAACCGTCGAGGCCGTTCAAATCAATAAACGCGCCGAAGTCGGTGAGATTCTTGACCGTGCCCTTGCGGATGTCGCCGGGCGTCATTTCGGCCAGCAACTTGCCGCGCTTCTCGTTGCGCTCGGCTTCGATGAGTTCGCGGCGCGAGAGCACGATGTTCTGGCGTTCCTGATTGATTTTGACGACCTTGAATTCGTAGGTGTTGCCCACGAAGGACTGCAAATTTTTTGGCGTGATAACGTCCAACTGCGATGACGGCAAAAATGCTTCGACGCCGACATTGACGATGAGACCGCCCTTGACGACGGCTTTGACCTTGCCGTTGACGCGACCGCCTTCGTTGCAAATCGTGAGGATACGATCCCAGTTTTTCTTGAACTCCGCCTTTTCGTGCGAGAGGACGACGGTGCCGTCCTTGTTTTCGAGCTTCTCGACGAGGACGTCAACTTCTTGGCCGACCACGACGGAGGCGGCGTCCAAAAATTCGTTGAGCGGGATAACGCCTTCGCTTTTGTAGCCGATGTCCACGAGGACTTCCTTGTTGCGGACTTCGATGACGGTGCCTTTGACGATTTCGCCTTGGGCGACGACTTTGCTGCCCTGTTTCAGGGCTTGTTCCATGGTTAACATAACTGCGATCTGCTGCGGGAGGCTTCGTTCCGGAAGGAATTTGAAGACTCCATTGCCTAACTGACTAACGAACGCTGCCGGGGCAACGGAGGTTAAAGGTTAGGTTGTTGGTTTAACTGTTTTTCTCAGCCTCAATTGAACAATCCGCACACGCGGCGTTCAGGCAGGATGGAGCATAGGTGAAACGCCGCGAATGGCAAGCCTGATTTCCGTGCCCGGCGGCAAGCTTGGAGATATCAAACCACGCCGAAAATTCTCAGCAGCACATCAAGCGTGCCATAGGTGACAAACGCCAGCGCGGCCCGCACCGGGGGAATTTGCAGCAGCACAATGATGATGATAAACCCGAACCGCGCGAAGTTAGCGTAAGTTTCATGGCTCATGCCGGTGACCACGCGCATGACGTGCGAACCGTCAAGTGGCGGAACGGGAATCAGGTTGAAGAAACACAGCACCAGGCTCAACCCCGCCGCCTGCACACAAAAATCAATCATCTGGCCGGAATTGACCAAAATGCCAACCCGCGCCAGCGCCACGAGACCAACGGCGAGAATCAGATTCATCGCCGGCCCGGCCATCGTCACGAGGATATCGTCACGCTTGGGCTTGTTAAGATTGTAAGGATTCACCGGCACCGGCTTGGCCCAGCCGATGAGAAACCGTCCTGCGCCCGGCATGAAAATCATCAGCAGCGGCAGCAGCACCGTGCCAATCGGGTCAATATGCACGACCGGATTCAACGAAACCCGGCCTTGCAGCCGCGCGGTGTCGTCACCACATTTCATCGCAGTCCACGCATGGCCGAACTCGTGAAACGTCAGCAGCGCTACCAGCATCAAGTATTGGATCAGCCCGTCGGCTATTGTTGAATCCATCCGCCGAGCTTAATTCTTCCGCCGCTGCGAGTCGAGGCTGTGAATTTCCTTTGCGCGGAAGGGTGGAAAGGATTTACCATCAGTCGGAATCAACGATTCAATCATTCAACGAAAAACGCACCTATGTCATCACTCGCAGGAAAAACCGGCATCGTCTTCGGCGTCGCCAACAAACGCTCCATCGCCTGGGCCATCGCGCAAGCGTGGGCCAAAGAAGGCGCGAAACTTGC
Organism: uncultured Verrucomicrobia subdivision 3 bacterium; assembly: GCA_903889895.1. Lineage (GTDB taxonomy): Bacteria > Verrucomicrobiota > Verrucomicrobiia > Limisphaerales > UBA11358 > UBA11358. The sequence goes on from CAISYZ010000070.1 coordinate 13,852, forward strand.
CTTCACCTACCAGGGCGAACGCGTGAAGGAAAACGTCGAGGAACTCGCCGGCACGTTCGGCGCGGACACCTTGATCCTGCCGTGCGATGTGACCAAGGACGAGGACATCGCCAGTGTCTTCAAGGCCGTCGGCGAAAAATTTGGCAAGCTGGATTTGCTTTTGCATTCCGTCGCCTTCGCGCCCAAAGCCGCGCTGGAAGGCCGCTTCGTGGACACGACCCGCGATGCGTATCTCGTCGCGCACAATGTCAGCGCGTATTCGCTCGTCGCGCTCGCCCGCGCCGCCGAACCGCTCATGACGAATGGCGGCAGCATCATCGGCATGAGCTATTTCGGCGCGGAGAAAGTCGTGCCGCATTACAACGTCATGGGCGTGGCCAAGGCCTCGCTCGAAGCCAGCACACGCTATCTCGCCTACGATTTGGGTCCGAAGAAAATCCGCGTGAACTGCATCAGCGCCGGCCCGGTCAACACGCTCGCCGCGCGCGGCATCGCCGGTTTCAGCGCGATGCTCAAGACCTACGAAGAACGCTCGCCGCTCAAACGTAATCTGGTTCCTGAAGAACTCGGCGCGACCGGCGTCTTTCTCGCCAGCGACGGCGCAGCGTGCATCACCGGCCAGGTGATATACGTGGACGGCGGCTATTCGATCATGGGCATGTGAGGTCCGTGCCGGACTGGCCAACATGAAGACGCCAGCTTCGCTTGATTTTGGTCATCCGCCGGAAACGATTGAATTCTGGAAGCGCCTCGTCCGCGAGGCGCTTTCGCTTTCTCCGCCCACGCCGTTTTACCTGTTCTCCGCACTGCCAATTGCGGAACGGATTGCCGAACTGGATGCCGCGCTCGTCGCCGCCGGTTTCAAATCTAAAATTCAAAATTTGAAATCGCCCTTAGGATTTCAACACTTTCTTTCCTGTAAAACCCAGCCCGTTGCACCGCTGCTGCGTTGGTGGCGTGAGCAAGGCAGCAACATTGAAGTCGTGAGCGAATTTGAACTGCGCGCAGCGCTGGCAGAAGGTTTCACGCCCGAAAACATTCTGGTCAACGGCCCGGCCAAGCATCACTGGCTGCCAAATTTTTCTTTGCGCGGCTTGTCGGTGAATTTCGATTCTCCTGCCGAACTCGCAAAATTATTGCCGCTGGCGAAAAAACTGAACTGGTGCGGCGGAGTGCGCGTTTTGACCGGCGAAGAATTTGATTCGGAAAACCCGCCATTCCCGACACAGTTTGGTTTCTCACCCGACGAAGCGGTAACAGCGTTGAAAAAATTACTGCGCGCAAAAGTTCGGACGGAAACCGTCCATTTTCATCTGCGCACGAATGTTTCTTCCGTCGCGGTTTACGAACGCGCCATCGCCGAAGTGGCTGCGATTTGCCGCGCGGCGAAATTCGGTCCGCTACATCTCGACATCGGCGGCGGCATTCCGGTGCGAAATGTCCTTTCGCGCGGCGGCAAAGTTTACGACGGCGAATTCGGCCTGCGCTCCTTCGCGCAGATGTTGCGGCAGTCGGCAAAATTGTTTCCCGGCCTGCGCGAAATCTGGCTGGAAAATGGCCGCTGGCTCAGCACCGGCAGCGGCGCGCTCGTGGTCAAAATTCTCGATGTGAAAGAGCGCCGCGGCGTGCGCCAACTCATCTGCGACGGCGGCCGGACTATGAACGCGCTGACTTCGCTGTGGGAACAGCACAAAATAATGGCTGTGCCGGAACGCAGCGGTGCAGCCGCTTTGACCGTCGTTCACGGCCCGACATGCATGGCGTTTGACCAACTCGCGCGGATGCCGCTGCCGCGTTCACTAAAAGCCGGCAATCACTTAATCTGGCTCGATGCCGGCGCGTATCACATTCCCTGGGAAACCAGATTTTCACACGGCCACGCGGCGGTTGTGTGGCATGACGAACGCGGCTTGCGCTTGGTTCGCGAGCGGCAGAGCTTTGAAGACTTCTGGGGCGCTTGGAAATAATCAATCCGGCCGGATCATTTCAAAACGGTCCGTCGTTTTGCAATACCAGTGCGGCGAAGCCATGCGGCCGATGGTCAATAGCTTTTCCGTCCGCACCCGTTTCTTTTCGACGTCAAAGAATTCATCGCGCAGATGCACGCGCTTGATGAGGCCGATGACCACGCGATTGCCGCCGATTTGCAACGTGCCCCATTCGATACATTCCAAACTCGCCGGCGCTTCCGCGATGCGTGGCGGCTTGACGACCGACGACGGTGTAGCAGTGAGGCCGGCGTGCGACAATTCGTTTTCGCCGTAAGGCAACGTCGCGGCGCACAAATTCATCTTCTCCGCGATGGCTTCGTCCACGAGGTTCACGACAAACTCGTGCGTGGCGCGGACATTGAGCGCGGTGTCTTTCGGCACGCCATTGTCGCGGTCGCTCGGCGCGAAGGCGACGATGGGCGGATTCGCGCCGAGCAGATTGAAAAAGCTGAACGGCGCAGCGTTCACTTTGCCGTCGGCACTGATGGTCGTGACAAGCGCAATCGGCCGCGGCGTGACGAGGCTGGCAAGGATCGGATACGCGCGGCCGGCGAGTTCTTTCGATTCAAAGTCGAGTTCCATAAATCAATGTGTGCATTTGAGCTTGGCCACGTAAGCGCCGTCCACGCCGTCGGCGAACGGCAGCAACTGGCGTTCGGATTCGAGTGTGAAATTTTGGTGCGCGGTGAGAAATTGCTTCACCGTTTCGGAATTTTCCTCCGGCTCCAAACTGCAGGTGCTGTAAACGATGAATCCGCCGGGTTTCAGTTTTGGCACGGCCTGATTGAGCAATTCGAGCTGCGTCTTTTGCAGGCGCGAAATTTCGGCTTCAGAAATCCGCCAGCGCAAGTCAACGCGGCGGCGCATGACGCCGGTGTTGGAGCACGGCGCGTCAATCAAAATGCGGTCAAAAAGTGGCGCTGACTGCGGATTGATAAAAGCGGGCAAAGGCATTTGCACGTTGCTCACACCGAGGCGCGCGCAATTTTCGCGGACGAGTTTCAGGCGGTTCGGCTCAATATCGCTGGCGGTGATTTTGCCCTCGTTGTTCATCAATTGCGCGATAAAGGTGGTTTTGCCACCGGGCGCAGCGCAGGCGTCGAGAATGTTTTCGCCGGCTTGCGGCGCGAGCAAAACCGGCGCGAGCAACGTGCTGGGATCTTGCAAATAAAACCAGCCGTCGCGCAGACTGCCGAGCGAATTGAGCGGCGGATGCGCTTTTAATTCAAACGCCAGATTTTCGCCGGTCCAGTCGCGCGTGCAAAAATCGTATTCCACGTTTTCTTCGCGCCAGCGTTCGACGAGTTTGCCGGCGTCGGTCTTGAGTATGTTGACGCGGGCGAAAGTTTTTGGCGGTGTGTTGTTCCACTCCAGAAGCTGCCGCGTTTTGTCCTCGCCAAAATTTTTTCGCCATTTTTCCACGAGCCATTCGGGATGCGACCAGCCGAGCGCCGGCTGGGAAATCTTCATATCGGCAAGAATTTTTTTGATCTCGTCGGCTTCGCGCAGATAGCCGCGCAGCACGGCGTTGATGAAACCGGCCTGATGGCCGTAGCCGGACTGCTTGGCCAGCTCGACCGTTTCGTGGACGGCGGCGTGCGGCGGAATTCGGTCGAGCCAGAAAATCTGGTAGAGGCCGAGCCGCAAAAGATTTTTTAGCGCTGGCCGCTGCTCGCGCGCGGGGTCGGTCTTGCGGGCGATGAGCGCGTCGAGGGTTTTCTGCCAGCGCACGATGCCGCAGACGAGTTCGTGGCAAAGGCCGCGGTCGGCAGGCGAAAGGCGCGCGGTGGCGAGCGCGGTTTCGAGCAGATTTTCGGTGAATTCGCCGCTGGTTAGCCGTTGCGACAGAATTCTCGCCGCAATTTGTCTTGGATTTTGGTCGTTCAACAACTTTAATAAAGAGATTCATCTTGCGCGAAGCGAGATAAAAAATTTATGAAAGAAGAATTCGAAAAACTGGCGGCAGCGGGAAAAATCGAGGGCCGGCATGTCGCGGCACTGACAACGCTGGCCGAAGCCGGCTGTTGCACGCATCGCAGTTGGGGCTTTGGCCGCATCAAGGCGGTGGACACGGTGTTCGCGCGTTTCACGATTGATTTTACCAGCAAAGCCGGCCATACGATGGATTTGGCCTTCGCAGCGGAACAACTCAAGCCGGTCGCGAAAGATCACATTCTCGCGCGCAAAGCGGCCGACCTCGACGCGGTGCGTCATCTGGCCGCGCATCACATTGACCTCATCAAAATCGTCTTGAACAGCTTCGGCGGCAAAGCCACGGCAGATCAAATCCAGTCCGTGCTCGTGCCCGATGTGATGGCCGACGACTGGAAAAAATGGTGGGAGGTTGCGCGCCGCGAAATGAAGAAGGATGGCCATTTCGTTGTGCCAACGAAAAAGACCGAGCTGATTGTCTATCAGGCGCAGGAGACTTCACTGCAAAATCGGCTGCTCACGGATTTCCGCGCGGCGAAAGGTTTAAAGGCGCGCATCCTAATCGTGGCCGAAATGCTCAAGGTGGTTTCCGATTTGAAAGACAAGGTGGCGCTGGCCAACGAAGTGATCGCGGTGCTCAATCCTGAAATCGCCGCGTATCAACGCACGCAGACGGCGGTGGCGCTGGAGGCAATCTTCGCGCGCGACGAATTGTGCGAGGCCGCCGGCCTGCAATCCGCCGCTGGCGAAGTCACCGCCGCGCAGGTCTGGGCACAGGATGGTATCCGGTTTGGTCCGCTGCTCGAAAGCATCCCCGCCGCGAAACATCATCGCGCGCTGGAATCCTACAAATCCGCGAATCCTGATAAATGGGTGGAAACGCTGCGCAGCGCGCTGAATTTTGTTTCGGCAAAACTCGCGAAGGAAATCGCCGGTCTGCTCGTCCACAACGGCCATCTGAGCCTGCTCAAGGAGACGTTGTCCAAGCTCATCAGCCAGCACACGGCCACGAGCGAACTGCTGCTGTGGTTCGCCCGCGAGCGCACGGAAGATTTCGTGGACATCCTCGGCCCGGAAGTTTTCCGCGCGATGCTCACCGCGATGGAACGCGACCAGTTCAACGAAAAACGCTCGAACCGTCTGCGCGATTACATTTTGGAAGATCAGGCATTGATTGCCGAACTCACGGCCTCCGCGGACATTGAAATCATCAAGGATTTGACGCGTGCACTGAAATTGTCGCCGGTGTTTGACGACATGGACAAGCGTTCGCTGCTCGCGCGGCTCGTCAAGGCGCATCCTGCCGTGCAATCGCTCGTCAGCGGCGAACAGACCAAGCAGGACGCCACGCTGCTCGTCTCGTGGGAAAGCCTCGAACGTCGCCGCGTGGAATATCAGGAGCTCGTCGAGAAAAAAATTCCCGCCAACTCCAAAGAAATCGCCATCGCGCGCAGTTATGGAGATTTGCGCGAAAACCACGAATACAAGGCCGCGAAAGAGATGCAAAAAATTCTCATGCGCCAGAAGGAAGATTTGGAGGCCGCGCTCACCCGCGCGCGGGGAACAGATTTTGCCAACGCCAAAACGGATGTGGCCGGTCCGGGCACAGTGGTGCAAGCGACTAATCTGGCGAGCAACCAAACCGAGACGTTCACGATTCTTGGCGCCTGGGATTCTGACCCCGACAAGGGAATTATCAGCTACCTTACGCCCGTCGCCATGGCATTGGTGAATCGCAAGGTCGGTGACGAGGTGGAATTTGAACTGCACGGCAGCAAGCGCCGTCACCGCATCGAAAAAATCGAGGCGTGGAAGTCGGAAGCGGCCGCCACCGCCGCGTAAGCAAATTACCAAGGCAAACCGGAAGTGGAATCCCATCCGCTTCCGGTTTTTGTTTTCCAAATCTGCCGTTATTCAGCAGCGGTTGCGCACGAACATTTTTCCCGGCAACTGTTTCACCAGCCGTTTCATCTCTAAACCAAACAGCGCCACATTCACGGTCGAGCTGGGCAAGCCGCTTGCCCGGATGATTTCGTCAATGCTGGATTCATCATCTGCTTTCACCGCGTCGAAAACTTTCTGCTCGTTCTCGTTCAGCTCCAGCGCAGGCAAAACGCCGGTCTCGCTCACCGAGGCCGGTCGGTTGCTCGTGGGGAACAGATATTCGAACTCGCTTAAAATATCCTCCACGCCTTCGCACAGTTTCGCGCCTTTTTTGATAAGGTCGTGACAGCCTTTGCTGCGCGGCGAATCAATCCGTCCCGGCACCGCAAAAATCTGCCGCCCATATTCCGTCGCAAAATTCGCCGTGATGAGCGCGCCGCTGGAAAGATTCGCTTCGACCACGACCGTGCCCAAAGTCATGCCGGCAACGATACGGTTGCGGATGGGAAAACTCTGCTTGTCGGCCGGCCGGTTGAAAGGAAACTGCGTGATGACTGCACCGTTCGCCGCGATGCGCTCGAACAGCTCCGCGTTCTCGGTCGGGAAAATCAAATTTATTCCGGTTCCCAGAACCGCAATCGTCCGGCCCTTGCCGCTCAAGGCGCCCTGATGCGCCGCCGTGTCGATGCCACGAGCGCCGCCGCTCACGACCGTCACGCCGGTGTAGGCAAGCTGATATGCCAGCTTGCGGGCCGTCTCGATTCCGTAGTGCGTCGTCATCCGCGAGCCGACCATCGCCACGGCGTTTTTGTCCTTCGCGGTCAGTTCGCCTTTGACGTAGAGCACAAGCGGCGGATCGTAAATCTCGCGTAGCGACGGCGGATAATTTTCGTCGGACTGAATCAGGACGTGGCAGCCGAAATCGGTGATGCGTTTCAATTCGCCGGCGAGATCCACAGACTTTTCCCATGTGGAAATTTTTTCCGCAGTGTCGTTGCCGATGGTGGCGACACGGAGTAATTGGGATTTGGCGGCAGCAAGGATGGTGGGCGCGTCGCCGAAATGCTGCAGCAGTGAACGGGCGCGCACCGGCCCAACGCCTTCAATCATGTTCAGCGCGATGAATGCTTCGCGGGAATCCATGCGGCGTTTTAACGCCGGCGGCGGGCGGCGGCAAGATTTGTTTCACACGCATCCGGCTCACACAACGGCTCACACAAAATTCCCGCTTGTCAACCGGCGGATTACTGGTATTTTAACCAACCATTTTTATGAAGACGGACATCCATCCGAAATATGTGGACGCTGAGATTCGTTGCGCCTGCGGCAACGTGATTAAGACGCGCTCCACCAAGCACACCATCATCGTCGGCATCTGCAATTCCTGCCATCCGTTCTACACGGGCCAGCAGAAGTTCGTGGATACCGCCGGTCGCGTGGACAAGTTCCAGCAGCGCGCCGCCAAGACCGCCGCCGCCGCCGAGGCGTTCGCCACCAAGAAGAAGAAAAAGGCCTAGCTTTTGTCAGACAACCGCCCGCCGTTCCGAATTTTTTGGAACGGCGGGCGGTTTATTGTTTGCCATTCCCGATTAAATTGGAAATGGGCATTTGAAAACTGCAAATGGATCTCCGCCCGCACATCGAAAGATTCCGCAAGCGCTTCGCCGAGCTCGAATCCTTGTTGAGCGATCCCAAGGTTTTTGACAATCCGCAAAGTGCCCAGGAATTGTCGCGTGAATACGCCCGACTCAAGGAGCTCGTCGCGGCGGGTGGAACCTATTTAAAAACGGTGGCCGATTTGGAGGAAAACCGCGCGCTGCTCAAAAACGAACTGCCCGATTCGGAGCTCGCGCAGATGGCCAAGGACGAAATCATCCGGCTGGAGGCGGACGAAAAAAAGTTCGGACAGCAAATCCACTTCGGCCTTGTGCCGCCGGACCCGACGGATTCACGCAACACGATTGTCGAAATCCGTGCGGGCGCGGGTGGCTCTGAATCTGCGCTGTTCGCCGCCGATTTGTATCGGATGTATGGCCGCTACGCGGAGGCGCGCGGGTGGAAAACGCAGACGCTTGATTCCAGCGTGTCCGACCTCGGCGGCTTCAAGGAAATTATTTTCCAGATCAACGGCACGGATGTTTTCAAGCGAATGAAATACGAAAGCGGCGTTCACCGCGTCCAGCGCGTGCCCGCGACCGAGGCGCAGGGGCGCATTCACACGAGCACCTGCACCGTCGCCGTGCTGCCTGAGGCACAGGAAGTGGACATCGAAATCAAGCCCGACGAAATCGAGATCAACTGCTGCCGTGCGTCCGGCAAGGGAGGTCAAGGCGTGAACACGACGGATTCCGCCGTGCAAATTATTCACAAGCCGACCGGTCTGATTGTGCGTTGCGCCGACGAACGTTCGCAGCAAAAAAACCGTATCACGGCCATGACGGTTTTGCGCTCGCGCTTGCTCGAGGCGAAAATCGCCGAGGAAAACGCGAAATACGCCGCGCATCGCAAAGATCAGATCGGCACCGGCGACCGCAGCGAAAAAATCCGCACCTACAATTTTCCCCAAAACCGCGTCACCGACCACCGCATCGAGGTCACGCTTTACAACCTGTCAGTTTTCATCGAAGGTAATCTGGATGGGCTGATTGACCCGCTGATGACGCACGACATGGAGACAAAACTCGCTGAACTGACGGCTTAATTTCGCGCAATCCAAATAAACATGAAAGAAATCAAGGGACTCATTTTCGATTGCGACGGCACGCTGGCTGACACGATGCCGCTGCACTGGCACGCGTGGCAGATGATCACGCAGCGGCATGATCTGCACTTTCCCGAGGACCGTTTTTATTCGCTCGGCGGGGTCCCTTCGCGCGACATCTTGAAAATGCTCGCGTCAGAACAGGGGCGTTCGCTCGACCACATTGCGGTGGCGCACGAAAAAGAAGAGGCTTATCTGCCACTGATGTCACAGGTCGGGCCGATTCATGAAGTCGTTGAAATCGCGCAGGCGAACTACGGCAAAATCCCGATGGCAGTGGCTTCCGGCGGCACGCAGCCAATCATCATTGACGTGCTGGAACATCTGAAAATACGGCATCTTTTTGCCGCCGTCGTGACGAGCGAGATGGTGAAAAACCAGAAGCCCGCGCCGGATATTTTTCTCGAAGCCGCGCGGCGCATTGGCGTAGAGCCGAAATTTTGCCGCGCCTATGAGGACACAGATCTGGGCTTGGAAGCAATTCGTTCTGCTGGCATGGATGCGGTAGATGTGCGCAAATTGCGCCGGTAACTATTTCACCAAAATTGCCACGCGCCGCGCGTGACGACCCAGAGGCCAAGCAGAAAATTCGTGATGGCATGCGCCGTCATCGCGTCGCCGAGGCGGTTCTTGCGCAGCACGATCCATTGATACGCCGCGCCGCACAAAATACCGGCGAGCCATTCGTTGTGCGATATGCCGAAGACAAATGCCGTCGCCAGAAATGGCAGCAGCAGAAACTGGTTCAGCGGCACGGACAAAAATTCGTGGCGGGCTACATAGCGATAAAGAAATGAGCGGTAAAAAACCTCCTCCAGCGGCGGCACGATGAAGGTTGACCCCATAATGCGCGTCGCGATGAATAGCCACGCCAGCGCGGATTGGGCACCGAATTGTTCGGGCGGATTCCAGGCGGAAATGAATTTCCCAGGCACAGCGAATCCGAGCTTGTTCCACAATGAATTTTGCGTGGTCCATTCGCCGCTGACGCCGACCCACAGCGCAAAAACTCCGACGCCGATGAGCATCGCCTCCCAACTGAACGCCCAGCGCATTTCCGGAACGACCGTCCGCATTTCCCAGACGAGCCAGAAGCCAGCCAGCGTTTTGGCGAGGTAAAGCCAGTAGGCTGATGCCGCACCAAAGCGGCCTTGGAAAAAAGTCAGCGCGAGAAAAATGCCGAACGGTGCGACGCGCGCCGTGACCGGTGAACTAGTAAGGATTTTCCCCAGCACCTTCACGTCAGTCGGACATCCCTAGCTTGAGCGCCTTGCCATCCGCTCCGACGAGCGTCACGGTGTAGCGGGTGATTTCCTTGACGCGGTAGTTTTGGAAATGATCACCGGGCCGCACGGTTTTTCCATCCACGATGGCGACGGGATCTTTGGCGGAATAAAATATTCCCTGCAGTTTCGGTCCGTTCTCGGGATTCACCACCACTGGTGGCGGCGGCGGCGGCGCGACAATGACCGTGGACGAAACATCAGTCACAGTCTGCGTTGCGACGGTTTCGGCGGTAACGGTGTCCACCACATTGCGCACCGTGTGGTGTGCCGACGCGAGGCCGATGACGAAAACGACGGCGAAGACCAGCAAGATTACGATGGCCGGAATCAGCCAGACTTTGCGCGAACCGGACTCGTCGTCGTCCGGCGGCAGCGGTGCCATCGGCCGCTGCGGAATTCGCGGCGGTGCCTGCCGGGCCTGCTTCAGGGCGTCATTGATGAGGCTCATGCGTGGATGTTTCCTTCCAGTTCACGGATGGCGCGGCCGACCATCCAATAATTAATCCGCTGGCTGCGCCCAACAAAACCGGCCAGCAGCGCCTTGTCGCAGACGGCATTGACCAGCCGCGGAATGCCGCCGCTGTAGCGGAACACCCGCCACACCGCCGGCGTGGTGAAGGCCGGCAACCCGCGCGAGCCGGCCAGCGCGAGCCGGTGATGAATGTATTGGCCGACCTCGGCGCACGTCAAGGGATTCAAATGATATCGCACGGTGATGCGCTGGCGCAATTGTTTCAAACGCGGGCTGTTCAGCCGGTCGCGCAGTTCCGGCTGCCCCATCAAAACAATCTGCAACAGCTTGCGGTCGTCCGTCTCGATGTTGGAAATAAGCCTCACTTGTTCGAGCAAATCTTCCGTCAAATTCTGCGCCTCGTCCACAATCAAAACCGTCTCGCGACCAGCGAGCGTCTGCTTCAGCAAAAAATCGCTGATGGTGGAAACCGTTTCCAGCCGGTCCCTGCCCTTTACGTCCAGACCGAACTCCGTTGCGATAGCCTTCATCAACTCATCGCCGCTCAATACCGGGTTCAGGATCAGCGCCGTGGAAAATTTTCCGTCAAGCTGCTCCAGCAGTGCGCGGCAGAGCGTCGTCTTGCCCGCGCCAACCTCGCCGGTGAGTTGCACGAAACCCTTGCGCTCGCGAATGCCGTAGAGCAAATGGTTGAATGCTTCGCGGTGTTTGTTGCTGTGGAAAAGGAAGCGCGGGTTCGGCGTGATGTCGAACGGCGCGAGCTTCAATCCATAAAACTCCAAATACACACAGCGCTTTTAACAGAAAGCAACGCGGTTCGCCAAGCAAAGGTTTTAATGAAGATTCGCAATTGTAATCCTTACACCACAAATAAACGGAAAAATCCCTTGGACAAAGCTTTAGCGCGCAATCTTCCTCACCGCTTTCAGGAGTGCCGCCGCCTCGGCTGGCGTGCCGATGGTGATGCGTAAATAATCGCTGACTTCTGGCGCGCTGAACCAGCGGACCAGGATTTTTTGTTCCCGCAATTTTTCCAGCCACGCTTTCGCCGGAAACAGCGGCGGCCGCGCAAGAATGAAATTCGTCTGGCTCGGCAGCACGCGAAAACCGAGCTTGGTCAGCTCGCGCGCCAGCGATTCGCGCGTGGCGATGATTCGTTTAAAATTGGCACGGTAAAATTTCAAGTCGTCCAGCGTCGCCTCGGCGGCAATCTGGCCGAGGCCGTTGACATTGTAGCTGTCGCGGATTTTATCAATCGCCGCGATGAGTTCCGCGTGGCCGATAAAATAACCGACGCGCTGGAAGCACAGCGAATAGGCTTTTGAAAAAGTGCGCGCAACTAAAACATGCGGAAATTTCAACGCCAGCTTGGCCGCGTTTTCATTGGCAAAATCCACATACGCCTCATCCAGGACGACCACGCCCTTTTGTGCGCGGCAAAGTTTTTCCAGTTCGGCGGTTTTGTAGCCCCGCCCGCCCGGCGCGTTTGGCGTGGTGACAAAGGTGAGCGCGGCATTGAACAGCCATTTTTTGCCGCGCGCTAATTCCGCGACCGACGGCAGGGTAAAATCCGCGTTCAATGCGACGGCGTTTTTGGCTGCGCCGTGAATATCTGCCAGCACCGGATACAGCGAATAGCTCGGCGTGAAATACTGCACCGTGGCTTGCGCCAGTTTTGCGTTTTGCGTTTTGCGTTTTGCGTCCGGCTCGACAAAAGCCCGCGTGGCAAGCGCCAACACTTCGTCGGAACCGTTGCCGACCAAAATGTTCTCCGGCTGGCAGCCATGGAGTTTCGCCAGCTTGGCGCGCAATTTTTCCGCCGTGGGATTGGGATATAGCCGCAGCCGGCCGTCCACGGCGGCTTTCACCGCGCGCAGGACTTTCGGTGACGGCGGATAGGGATTCTCATTCGTGTTGAGCTTGACCAGACCTTTAATCTTCGGCTGCTCGCCGGGGACATAGGCGTGCAGTTCGTGCACCAGTGGGCGGATGAGCGGATTCAACTTTGCCATGCACCGATTATGCCAGCGGCGGCGGCGCTCCGTCACAAAAAATTTTCCTGATAAAAGTGGATTATCGTTGACTCTTTTTTTGCGCCTGAAAAAATTCCGGCAACGTTTCAGGGATATTTTGACAACACCGTTTCAATCCTCAAAACCCCGCCGCACCTGCGGCGGAAAACTCCGCTACCGCAAATTTCTATCGTGAAAAATTACATCCTCGACACCAATGTCCTGCTCCACGACCCGAATTCGCTCGTCAACTTCAAAGAAAACACCGTGCTCGTGCCCATCGAGGTCATCGAGGAGATTGACCGCTTCAAGCGTGAGTCCACCGAGCTGGGCCGAAATGCGCGCACGGTTTCGCGGATGCTCGACGGTTTTCGCGGCGAAGGCAGCCTGAGCGCGGGCGTGGATTTGCCGAACGGCGGCAAGCTGAAAATCGCATTCCAGAAAAACGGCCACGGCGAGACGATTTTCACCAAAGACTCCGTGGACAACCGCATTCTCGCACTGGCCGCGCAGATTCAGAAGGCGCAGCCGAAAAACGCTACCATCCTTGTCTCGAAGGACATCAATCTGCGCATCAAGGCCGATGCCATCGGCGTGATGGCGGAAGATTATGAGACGGACCGCGTATTCGTCACCGACCTTTACACTGGCATGGTGGAGCAAACGGTGTCGCCGGAAAAAATCGCTGCGTTCCGCGCGAAGAGCGAACTCGCGCTGCCGGAAGGAAAAAATTATTTTCCGAACGAATACTGCACGTTGACCGACGAATCAAATCCCAAGAAGACCGCGCTGGGCAAAGTGGACGCCACCGGCAAAAAACTCGTGCCGATTCTCGATTGCCGCGAAGGCGTCTGGGGCATTAAGCCACGCAACCGCGAACAGCATTTTGCGCTCGATGCGCTGCTCGACGACCGCATCAAGCTGGTCACGCTCATGGGCAAAGCTGGCACCGGCAAAACCTTAATCGCGATGGCCGCCGGGTTGAAACGCGTAGTAAATGACCGGGAATTTCGCCGGCTCGTCGTCGCGCGACCGACTATTTCCATGGGCAAGGAACTTGGCTTTTTACCCGGTTCACTTGAGGAAAAACTCGCGCCTTGGATGCAGCCGATTCACGACGCTCTGGAAATGTTGAGCGACCTCAACATGGGCCACGACCATCGCCGCGCCGCCGACCTTATGCGCAGCGGCAGCATCGTGGTGGAGGCATTGAGCTACATCCGTGGGCGGAGCATCGCGAACCAGTTCATGATTATCGACGAGTCGCAAAATCTGACGCCGTTGGAGGCTAAGACCATTGTCACGCGCGTCGGCAGCGGCACAAAACTGATTTTCACCGGCGATCCTTACCAGATTGACAACCCGTATGTGGACTCGTCCTCAAACGGTTTCAACTACGTCGTCAGTCGGTTCCGCGACCAGGCGATTGCCGCGCACATTGAGCTGCAAAAGGGTGAGCGTTCGGAATTGGCGGAATTGGCGGCGAATATTCTTTAAACTCGGGTCGCCGGCATCTCTCTTAAACTTCAGCAGCTAAACTACTTCTATGTCAACCGCATGAACATGCGAAACGAAACGCCTGGCATCGTTAATATTATCAATTGACAATTTTGCCGAATCGGCAGAAGTTTGAACCGAAAGCGAACTTATATGATTTCGAACGAACGCCCATCACCATTTGGTCGCCGTCCCTATCAGGGGCACGGTTACGGTGCGCCCAAATACAACCAGCAACCCCGTCCGCCGGTCAATGAAGATACGTTGAAAAGCGGCGAAGTGCAGATTGAACGGAAAAATTTCGTTTTCACCCTGAAAGAAAATCCGCGTGGGCGCTTCCTCCGGATCACTGAGGATGTCGGTGGTCGCCGTGATACCATCATCATTCCTTCAACCGGTCTGGCCGACTTCAAAAAATTGGTGGATGAAATGGTCAAGGCGTCCGACGAAATCCAGCCAAAACAGCCAGCGCCTGAACCACAGGGCTGAGTAAACTGTTTTTACCAACTCCAGTGGAATTATTTTTCCGCTGGGGTTTTTGGCCTTTTGGCCTTTGCCGGCTTTACCGGTCTGGCGTCGCCCCACAGGCCTTCGAGGTCATAACGCTGGCGCGTCTCTATGTGCATGACATGAATGATCACGTCAAAATAATCCAGCACCACCCAGTTGCCGCCGGTCGCGCCTTCCGACCGCGCCGGTCGCAGGTCATGCTCGTCACGCAGACGGCTATGGATTTCCTCGACGATGGCGCGCAGGTGCGGCTGGCTGGTGCCGGACGCAATCACGAAATAGTCCGTCACGCTCGACAGCTTGCGCACGTCGAGGACGATAATGTTCTCGGCCTTTTTATTGTCCGCAAATTCACGGCAGAGCAGCGCCAGTTTTTTGGAATCCATAATTGCACGGATTATTTAAACACAGTTGGCTGCGGATGAACACAGATAAAACGGCGAATCGCAAAAAGTGGAATCCTTTTCGCGCCGGCGCAAATTTGTGGTAGTTTCCCGCAACCGGTTCGGCGATGATGGCCGCAACCCGAAGAAAGGCATCAGTCATGGCACAGGCAATCATGGATCCCGAAAAGGTGCGGCGGTTCGCCGAGGAACTCCAGCGCTTCAACAGCGACCTCGAAAACCGCATGGTCATGTTGCAGGCGCGTTTCGCCGCACTTGGCGACACCTGGTCGGACCAGGAGCACGAAAAATTTTCCGAGGAATTCCTGCAGGCGCTCAAGGCGCTGAAAAAATTCAGCGAAGTTTCCCGCCAGCACACGCCTTACCTGTTGCGCAAGGCCCAGCGCATCGAGGAATATCTCCACCAACGCTGACATGGCTGACCGCGCCCAAGTCACCTCTGTCGCTGCCTTGGAATCGTTCCGCGCGGCGCTGCTGATATTCATCGGCCAGGCCCGCGCCAGCGTGGACGAGGCGCGCAGCGAGGTTTTGCGCACGCGAGTCTGGCTGGAGAACGACCGAACGCGCCATTGGGAAAACCAGTTGCGCGTCCGCAGCCTGGTGCTGGAACGCGCGCAGGCGGAAATGTTCGGCGCGCGGATGTCCAAGTTCGGCGGCGACACGCAGGAAAAACAGGCGGCGGTCCGCCGCGCGAAACAGGCGCTGACCGAGGCTGAGGAAAAAATGAAGCGGCTGAAAAAAAGCAAACGCGAACTGGATCATGATTCCGAGCCGCTGCTCAAACAGGTCGAGCGGCTGCAAAGTTTTTTGAGCAGCGACCTGGGCCAGGCCGTCGTGCAATTAAATGAACTCATCAAGGCGCTCGAAGCTTATGCCGGCGTGACCGCGCCCGCGCCACGTAAACCGGAGGCCGCCGCATGAGCTTGAGTTCAGCCAGAGGCCGGCTGACCGGCGTGACGCGTGATTTGTCGCTCAAGTGGGATGACACTAAAAATTACTGGCGTGACGGCAAGAGTCAGGAGTTTGAGCGGCGCTTTTTGCGCGAGCTCTTTGCCGAAGTCAACCAGTCGCAGCTCGCCATGGAAAAACTGGACGAACTGCTGTGCAAAATCAGAAACAACTGTGAATAATTTTCCCAGCACCCCGGAAATAATCGAGCTGCTTAACTCGTTGAAAAGCGCGTTGCAGGATTTTGCCGCGCGCGAGGAAAAGCTGGTCCGCGAAAAAAAGACCAGACTCGATGTCGCGCACCGGGTGTTGGAGCAGGCGCGCGGCCGGCTATTCGAGGAATCCGGCGACCGCGCGGATGCCTTGCACTGCGAGTTCCAGGAAAAGCGTGCGCTGGTTGAGGCGCGCTTCACGCAGTTCAAAAACAAAATCAAGCAGGCGCACGCCAACGTCCGCCGGCGGGTGTTGGAGCAAATTGCCGAGGAGGAGAGCCGCGAGAAGTTTGCCATCCAGAAAGGCACGCTCGACGCCGAGCGGCAGCGCGACGCGGCGCTGGCCCAAGCCGCTACATCGCACGCGGAATTCCAGCAGCATCTCGCAAACCTGCGCGACCAGCTTGCGCAGCAGGAAACCGCTGCGCGCTCCGCTTTCGGCGGCTATGGGAAATTTTCCCGCCTGTTCGCACCGGAAAAATCCTGGCCCGATCCCGACCTCAGCGCGGACGAGGATAAATTGTTCGCACGGCTCCAGCAGTTGCACCACGAAATTGACACTCAGCTCAAACAGTTTCGGAAAATTTTCTTAGCGGCGCTGTTCCGTTTCATTCCGGTTGGGTTGCTGCTTGTCGCCTTGGTGCTGGCGGCTGGCGCCGTGCCGGTGCTGCAAAAATTTAATAGCAACGCGGTGACGTGGCCGGAAGCCGGCGCGGCGATTTTTGTTCTGGTGGTTTTGTTTGTGCTGCGCGAAGTCGGCGGAAAACAGGCCGGCGAACTCGCAGTAAAAATTGCCGCCGGACTGGCGCAGGCGCGGCGGCTCGACACGGTCTGTTTTGAAAAATCTGATTTGTGGCTGCAACAGGAGCATAAGCGGATTCAGGAGGAATTTGAAAGCACGACCCTGGCATTGAACCAGCAATGGAAATTGCTCAACCGCGAAACCATCGCGGCGCGCAACGAACGACCGGTGGCGGTGGACCGCCGCGTGCAGCAGGCGCTAGCCAAATGCGAGAATCTGCGGGAGCGCCGGCGGCAGGAGCTTGATCGCGAGTCGCGCCAGACCATCGCGCTGGTGCAAGAATCCACCGAGTCGCAGCAATCGCAGCTCGAAGACGGCTTCAAATCCGAAATGGCGAAACTGGAACGCGACTTCGCCGCGCAATGGCAGACGTTGCTGGCGGAATGGAACCAAACCGCGCCACCGCTTGCGAAAAAAATCCGCGCCGCCGAAAAATTGGCGGATGAAAACTTCCCCGCGTGGACTGCGCCGGGCTGGGACAATTGGACGCCAGTCGAACAATTCCGCAGCGCCGTCAAACTCGGACGAGTTGAAGTAGATTTGGCGCATTTCGCTGGCACGCTGCCGAAGGACGAACGCCTGAAACTGCCGGGTGGCAACCGTTTTTCACCGCCACTGCTGCTGGATTTTCCCGCACACGGCTCGGTTTATATTGAAACGGGCAAAGACGGCGAGGCTGAGGCGCTGTCGGCAATGAACAATTTGATTTTACGCCTGTTGTCCGCCGCGCCGCCGGGCAAATTGAGTTTTACGATCATAGACCCGGTCGGCCTCGGCCAAAATTTCGCCGCGCTGATGCACCTCGCCGATTACGAGGAGGGCAGCATCAACAGCCGCATCTGGACGCAGCCGGCGCAGATTGAGGAGCGGCTCGCGGAGCTGAACGAGCACATGGAAAAAGTCATCCAGATGTATCTCCGCAACGACTACGCGACCATCACCGAATACAACGCGCAGGCCGGCAACCTCGCGGAGAAATATCATTTCCTCGTCGTCGCGTCGTTCCCCGCGAACTTCACCGACACCGCCGCGCGACGGCTGCGCAACATCGCCGCGAGCGGCGCGCGCTGCGGCGTGTTCACGCTCATCCAGCGCGACGCGCGGATGCCGCTGCCGCCGGAATTTGTCGCGGACGAACTTCAGAACAACAGCGTCTGCCTGACGCGCGGCGCGAAAAACTTTGAACTCGCAAACTGGCGTCAAACCGGCGTGCAAATTATTTTGGACGCGCCGCCGTCGCCGGAAATCGCGACGCACTTTCTGCATCGCGTCGGCGAAAGCAGCAAGGATTCCACGCGCGTCGAAGTGCCGTTCGCGCAGATCGCGCCGGCGGAAAATGAAATCTGGTCGGGCGTCACCTCTGAGGAATTGCGCGTGCCCATCGGACGTTCCGGCGCGACGAAATGGCAATGGCTCGAACTCGGCAAAGGCACACGCCAACACGCGCTCATCGCGGGCAAAACCGGTTCCGGCAAGTCCACGCTGTTCCACGTCATCATCACGAACCTCGCGCTGTCGTGCAGCCCCGAGCAGGTGGAGTTTTACCTCGTGGACTTCAAAAAAGGTGTCGAGTTCAAATGCTACGGCAGCCGCAAACTGCCGCACGCGAAAGTCGTCGCCATCGAGATCGACCGCGAATTCGGCTTGAGCGTGTTGCAGCGCGTGGACGACGAATTGCGCCGGCGCGGCGATTTGTTCCGCCAGCTCGGCGTGCAGGACGTGGCCGGCTACCGCGCGGCCGGCGGCGGCGAACCGATGCCGCGCGCGTTGCTGATGATTGACGAGTTTCAGGAATTTTTCACCGAGGAGGACCGCATTTCGCAGGGCGCGGCGGTGTTACTCGACCGCATCGTGCGGCAGGGCCGGGCGTTCGGCATCCATGTCATCCTCGGCTCACAGACGCTCGGCGGCGCTTACACTTTGGCGCGCGCGACGATTGGGCAAATGGTCGTGCGCATCGCGCTCCAGTGCAATGAGGCCGACGCCTATCTCATCATGGATCAGGACAATCCCGCGCCACGCTTACTGTCGCGTCCGGGCGAAGGCATTTACAACGACGCGGCGGGCGCAATCGAAGGCAATAGTCCGTTCCAAGCCGTGTGGCTTTCGGAAAAATCGCGCGACGAGTATCTCGCGAAAATCCGCGCGCGTGCCGATGCGTCTGGGAAAAATTATTCCGCGCCGTTTGTGTTTGAAGGCAACGCGCCGGCGGATGTGCGGGAAAATGTTTTGTTGAATTCCACGCTCGCTGGCAGCGCGGAGAAAAATCTTCCGCCGCGCGTCTGGCTGGGCGAGCCGAACGCCATCAAAGGCTCGACCGAAGCGGTGTTTCACCGGCACAGCGGCAGCAATCTGCTGGTCGCGGGGCAGGGCGAGGAACGCACCACGACAATGCTGGCGGTGTCGCTCATCGCGCTGGCGGCGCAGTTTCCGAAGGGCGGGGCGCGGTTCGTGGTGCTGGACAGCACGCCGCCGGGCTTTCCGCAGCGCGAGTTTCTGGAAGCCGTCATCCGCGCCGTGCCGCACGAGGTGGTGACGCTGCAGTCGTCCAGTCTCGAAGAAATCATGGCGCAACTCGCGGCCGACCTGAAGCAGCGCGGTGAAAACGAAGCCGCGCCCGCGCCGGAAACGTTCCTCTTCATCCACGGCTTGCAGAACTTCAAACGGCTGCGCGCCGAGGATGATTTCAGTTTCGCCAGCGGCGGCGACGTGGCGAATCCGGCAACAACTTTCGCGAGCCTCATCAACGACGGCCCGGCGCGCGGCATCCACGTCATCGCAACGTGCGACACTTACAACAACATCGGGCGCTTCATCGGCCGCAAAGCGCTTGGCGAATTTGAGCTGCGTGTTCTGTTCCAGATGAGCGCGAGCGACTCGGCGAGCTTGATTGATTCGCCGGACGCCGCGACGCTCGGTCTGCACCGCGCGCTGTTTTACCACGACCGCGAAGGCTACACGGAGACGTTCCGGCCGTATTCGCGCCCGACCAACGACTGGCTGGCGGCGGCGAAACGCGCCATTGAGCGCGGTTGAATTTTTCCTGCGGCCTGATAAATTTTACACCTTATGGGACGCCAATGGCTTCATGCCAAACGATTGGTCGCCGGCCTTAAAAAGGGCCGCACGACCGGCAAACTGGTTCGCGAAATTTCGGTCGCCGCTAAAATGGGCGGCGCTGATCCCGCGATGAACGCCCGCTTGTTCACCGCCGTGGAAAAGGCGAAAAAGGAAAGCGTGACCAAGGATGCCATTCAGCGCGCCATCAACAAGGGCGCGGGCATCGGCGACGAAAAGATGGTCATGGACCACATCGTTTACGAAGGCCGCGCACCGCACAATGTGCCCGTCATTGTTGAGGTTTATACCGACAACGTGAACCGCACCGCGCCGGAAATCCGAGTGCTGTTCAAAAAAGGTCAGTTGGCCACGACCGGCGCGAATAAATTTCTTTTCGACCATGTCGGCCTCGTCGAAGCGCATCATCCCAACGCAAACATTGACCGCGAAGGCGCGGCAATCGAAGCCGGCGCGAATGAGGTCGAGACGTTAACCCACGAGCAGAACGATGACATTCCCGCTGAAGCCGCCGGCGCGAAATTCATCTGCGAACGCACCGAAGTCGCGAATGTTTCCAAATGGCTGGCCGCAAACGGTTGGACGGTGGTGACGAGCGAAATCGGCTATGTGCCGAAACAATTCCCCGAACTCACCGAGGTGCAGCACAGCGAAGTCGGCGAATTCCTCCAAACGTTAGATGAACACGACGATGTCCACCGCGTCTGGGCTGCCGTGAAGTAATTTTTCGAAACAAAAACGCCGCGTTGAAAATCTCAACGCGGCGTTTGCTTTTCCAGATTGAAAATTATTTCGCGCCCTGGTCAATCCACGCGCGGACAAGGCCAACCTGTTCCGCCGTCAGCGGTTTGGGCGGCGTGAAATTGCGCCGCAGCTGGCCTAAAGCATTCGTGCCCTGCAGGCCGCCGGGCGGATGATCGCCGGGGCCGTGATCATCGCCACCCAAGCCACCCAGACCGCCGTCATGTGGCTGCATATCACCGCCGGGAGGACGCCCAAAATCACCACCACCGGAACTGCCGGGACCGCCAGGGCCGCGGCGACCATGACCTTTGGGCGGCATCGCGGTTTCCGGGTCAAGCTGTGAAATCGCTTTTACCAACAAGCTGTTTGCGCTATCGCCCGCGGTCACAATCGAGCCTTGCTTGGTGCCTTTCATCACGCCTTCGAGCGTGGTGAGGTTGAGCTGTGCTTTCGCCCGTTTCTCGTTGTGACATTGAACACAGGACGCCTTGAACAACGGCTGGATGTCCTTCGCAAAGGTTACGCCTTCCGTCTGGCTGGCCGCTGGCAGCTTGCTCCAGTCCACCGGAGCGGCCATGGTGGAAAAGCCGAGGGCGATGCTGCCGACCGCGATAAGTGTATTCAGATATTTCATGCGCTAATAATGTTGTTTAGATAATTCGTCTTGTAGGATGTCGGATTAGCCGGCGAGCGTCACCAAAAAATCACCGTTTCAACACTGGTAATGGCACAGTCCGCATGTCGCTAATAGCGTGGTCGGCGGGCAAATTTTCGCCGGACCAAAGTTTCTGCAAAGTCCACTTCGCGGCCGGCGCGCTCCAGAATTCATCCGGCGGCGGCAAGCCAAGCGGCAACAGTCCGGCGGCGCACAGATACAGACTGCCGGTGGAAATATAGCTCTCCCCCAGCGCCGGCTGATGGCCACAGAAACCGATTTGCAGCCAGCCGTTCGCGTCAAAAGTTCCCGGCGCTTCAATCATTTTGCGGATGACCGCCGTCAATGCGCAGCGCACCTGCGCGGGCTGGATATGCTCCGGCAATTCATG
The DNA here is from genome assembly GCA_903889895.1 of uncultured Verrucomicrobia subdivision 3 bacterium. Classification (GTDB taxonomy): domain Bacteria; phylum Verrucomicrobiota; class Verrucomicrobiia; order Limisphaerales; family UBA11358; genus UBA11358. The sequence continues at coordinate 35,431 of CAISYZ010000070.1, forward strand.
CTGCAACGCGATTGCTGTCAGCGTCTGAAACGCACCGAAACGATAGGTCGTCGAGCGGCCGATGGACGGGAAGGTTCCGTCCGGCGCAATGAGTCGTTCCTGAACTTCGGCATATCGCTTTGCCCGCGCCAAAACGATTTTTCGCGCCGGCGCAAAAGCCGAATCACGTTTCTGCAAAACCGCCAGCACATCCAGCAGCATCGGCTGGATCACAAAGCTGTTGTAATAATCGAAGTGAAAAAATTCACCATCGCCATACGCACCGTCGCCGCAATACCAGCCGAGCATCTTGCGCATGCAATTCTCTAGGCGCTCCTCTAGCGTCGGTTCGCCAAATTCCAGCAGGGCGGACTCGATGGTCGCGGCGAACATGACCCAGTTGTTGTTCGCCGGCGTTGGAATTTTGCGGGATGACTTGAATGCTTCGACTATCTGTTTTTTGACACGCGTTTCCAAGGATTCCCACAAAACTTTTGGCGCGCGCAAAATTCCCTGCGCGAGAAATGCTGTGTCCACCAGCGGCTGGCCGCCAGTGGTGAAATTCATGAAATCCGCCGATTGCGGATCGGTCGCCGCGTCCAGTGAAGTCTGTGCCAGCTTGATAAACTCCTGCTGCAATTTCAGTTCATCGCCCGAAAGAGTTTCCGCAGCCAGCCACGGAGCGATGCCGCACAGCAACCGACCAAAAGCTTCTAGGTGCGTGAAGGATGCCCGTTTGGAACCGGGCTTTTGTTCGACCGGCATTCTCAATTTCAATTCCCGCCTCGCCAGATTTTCCAGAACCGGCCGCGAAATTTTCTCCGCCACGGAAACCCAATAAAGCCGGTCATTGCCGGTATTTGGTGTTTCGATTTTATTTTCCGCCGCGCGCAATGGCAGTCCGGTAGCACCGAGCGCGGTCAGCACGGCGGCGGACTTGAAAAATTCGCGGCGGGTTTTCATCGCCTCATTCGTCGCTGTTATTGCCGCTACCTTTCTTGTCCCACGCGCGCCGGGCTTTTTCCGGCAGTGATTTATCCACGACGGCATAAAATGTTTTCTCGCCGAACAGCCGGTTCGCGGCGTGCTCCAGTTCGACCGATGGCATGACAGCGAAGCGCGCGTTGGTCTCAACGAAAATCGTTCCGCCTTCCGGCCGCAAAAAGCACAGGAACAACGGGCATTTACCCGGATGCGCGGCGACGAGTTCCGCGACCTTGTTCATGTCGTCCGGCTGTAAATGCGCCATCGGCAGGCGCAGATGAACCTGCCTGGTATATTTCTTCGGCGCGTCGGCCAGCGGCATGATTTCCTGTGGGAAAATCTTTGGCTTGTCCTCGCCGGTGCTGACTTCGCCAATGACCAGCAGCGCCTTGTTCGGCTCCATCAGCGGACGAAATTTGTCGTAATCGTTCATCACCAGCAACTGCACCGACCCGTCCAAATCTTCCAGCGTCACCATCGAATACGGCTTGCCGGATTTTTTGGACGTGCCGTGCGAAACTGCCGCAATCATGCCCCCAATTCGCGTCATGCTGCGGTTTGCCACGCCGGCGAGCTGCGAGGTGTTGTGCAGGCAAAACCGTTGCAGCAGCGGCGCGAGCGGCGTCAGCGGATGGCCGGTGACGTAGAAGCCGAGCAACTCTTTTTCGTGCGCGAGCAGTTCGTGCTGCGGCCATTCTGGTAAATTGGCAATGCTCTCCGGCACCGCGCTCGACGACTTTTCCTCCAGCGCGCCGAACAGCGAGCTCTGCCCTTTTTGCCGGTCGGACAATATGCTCGCCGCGCGCGCCAGCGTCCGTTCAATCTGTGCGATTAGGGTTGCGCGTGTCTGGCCGAAACAATCGCACGCGCCTGTTTTGATGAGCGCTTCCAGCGTCTTGCGCCCGAGCGAACGGCCGTCCACGCGTTCGCACAATTCGGCAAGTGTCTTAAATTTCCCGCTTTCACCGCGCGCTTTCAGAATCGTTTCCACCGCGCCTTCGCCCACGCCTTTGATCGCGGCCATGCCGAAGCGGATGGCCTTGCCGTCCTGCGCCGGCGCGAAATGCACGCCGCTTTCATTCACGTCCGGTCCGAGCACCTCGATGCCAAACTCGCGCGCCTCGGCAATGTATTCGGAAAGTTTTTCCGTGTTCGCCATGTCGTTCGTCATCATGGCGCAGAAAAATTCCACCGGATAATTCGCCTTCAGATACGCGGTCTGATACGCCACGACGGCATACGCGGCGGCGTGCGATTTGTTGAAACCGTAGCCGGCGAATTTTTCCAGCAAGTCAAAAATCTGATTCGCCTTGGTTTTAGGAATCTGGTTTTTCTCGTGGCAGCCTTTGACGAAGGTCTCGCGCTGCTTCTGCATTTCCTCGACCTTCTTCTTGCCCATCGCGCGGCGAAGCAAATCTGCGCTACCGAGCGAGTAACCGGCGAGCAACTGCGTCGCCTGCATCACCTGCTCCTGATAAATCAGGATGCCGTAGGTCTCCTTGGAAATGGATTCGAGCAGCGGATGCTCGTATTCGACCTTGATTTCGCCGTGCCGCCGCTTGATGAAATCGGGAATCAAATCCATCGGGCCGGGGCGATACAGCGCGACAAGCGCGGTGATGTGCTCCACCGAAGTGATCTGAAATTTTTTGCAAAGATCGCGCATGCCGCCAGATTCCAACTGAAAAACGCCTAGTGTTTCCGCGCGGTTCAGCAGGTCGTAGGTTTTTTTGTCGTCCAGCGGCAACTGATCAACGTTGATTTCGATGCCGTGTGTGCGCTTGACCATCTCGCAGGTGTTGCGGATGACGGTCAGCGTTTTGAGGCCGAGAAAATCCATCTTCAACAAGCCGAGGTCGCCGACCGGGCCCATCGCGTATTGCGTGACGAGCGTGCCGCTTTCGTCGAGTTTCAGCGGCAGCAAATTCACCAGCGGTTCCGGCCCGATGACGACGCCCGCGGCGTGAACGCTGGCGTTGCGCGTCAGATCTTCCAGCACGAACGCCGTGTCAATCAGCTCGCGCGTCACCTCTTCGTTGTCATATGCCTCTTTGAGTTCAGGCACTTGCTTGAGCGCCTTCGCCAAATCCATTTTTAGTTCCGCCGGAATCAATTTCGCCAGCCGGTCGCAATCGCCGTAGCTCAAGCCCATCACGCGGCCTACGTCACGCACGACGGATTTTGCGCCCATCGTGCCGAACGTGATGATCTGCGCCACGGCATCGCGGCCATATTTCTCGCGGACATAGGCGATGACATCCGCGCGCCGGTCGTCGGCGAAATCAATGTCGATATCCGGCGGATTGACGCGCTCAGGATTCAGAAAGCGCTCGAACAGCAGGCCGTAGCGGATCGGGTCCACGTTCGCGATTTCGAGCAGATAGGTGACAATCGAGCCGGCGGCACTTCCGCGCGCGACGCAGGCAATGCCTTTTTCGCGACCATGACGGATGAAATCCGCGACGATGAGAAAATAGGAAATGAAACCAGTTTTTTCGATGACGCCGAGTTCGAGCTGCAACCGGTCAATGACCGTCTTGATGGCTTGCTCTTGATTGGGATTGCTTGGGTCAAATGTCGGCAACCGCTTGGGATCGTCAACGCCCGTAATAATAAATTCACTGCCCTCCGCCTTGGCGTGCAGCGTGTAGCGGCGGAATAAACCTTCCGCGAGTTGCTGGCGCAAATAGCCTTCGCGCGTGAAATGTTCCGGCGGATGGAACACCGGATATTTGTTTCCGCCGAACTTGATTTCCAAATTACATTTCTCGGCGACCTCCAAGGTATTTTTTACAGCGTCCGGCACCTCGGCGAAACGCGCCTTCATTTCTTCGGCGCTGCGGAGATAAAACTGCTCCGGCACATAGCCCGCGCCCATGCGCTTGGGATTGCTCAACAAATCCTGCGTGCCGATGCAGACGAGGCAATCGTGCGCGTGCGAATGGCCTTTCTCGATGTAATGCACATCGTTCGTTGCGACGAGCTTCAGGCCGAACTCCTGTGCAAATTTTATCAACTGCGTGTTGACCTTGGCCTGTTCGGGGATGCCGTGGTTTTGCAGTTCGAGAAAAAAATTCTCCGCGCCGAGCGTTTGCTTGAACCAGTCCACCGCGTCGCGCGCCTTCGTGATTTGATCCTTCACAATCAAATCGGGAATCTCGCTCGCGAGACAGCCGGACAAACCGATCAAGCCCGCGCTGTATTTGGCGAGAATTTCCTTGTCAATGCGCGGCTTGTAATAATAGCCGTCGAGATGCGCCTCGGTCGTGAGCTTGACGAGATTTTTGTAGCCGGCCTCGTCCCGCGCCAGCAGGCCAAGATGATGATAAAGGTCGCGCGAGCCGGTGCCGGGTTTCTTTTCCAGCCGCGAGCCGGGCGCGACATAAACCTCGCAGCCGATGATGGGCTTGATGCCTTTCGCGCGGGCGGCCTGGTAAAACTCGATGACGCCATGCATCGCGCCGTGGTCGGTGATGGCGAGCGCGGGAAATTTCAGTTCGTGCGCCTTGTCGATGAGTTTGTCCAAGCGGCAAGCGCCATCGAGCAACGAATACTCGGTGTGCAGATGCAAATGGACAAAATCAGCGTGCGACATGGCGAATAATTTAGCTCTCTGGCGCGGCGACACCAAGCCACAAAGTTTAGCCAGCTGGTGGACTTAATCTCAGAAATTTCCGGCCAGGCGAGAGTCTGGTCGTTCAATTCAAGGCAGCGTGTCTTGCGCCGATAGTTCTTTCGGGTCCGTTATGTTGAAAAAGCGCTCCAGGATTTCCGTGACAACCACATCCGGCTTGCGCTGCTCAACTTCCCGGCCATCCAGCGGGTATTGCCAGAAGAAATCGGATTCCGCGAACTCGTAGCCAAAGAACGGAATCCAACCACGACCAAAGGAATCCGTGTAAACCATCGCCCGCCCGTGCGCCTGGGGATTTCTGGCCGTGGCCATGTCCTTCACATGCGGGCCGAGGGGCGGAATGGATTTTTCCACGGGCGGCAGGCCGGGCTTGGGCAGCATGTGCACGCCGTTGCTTTCCGCCATGCTGAGCCGGATGCCGCGCAGGTTCACCAGGTCGCCGCCGGGCATCAGCAGGTTGGTGCGGATAAATGAATCCGCCGACAACAGCGGCAAAGCTGGCAATTGCTCTTCGCGCATCACGCGGAGCACTTCCTGGCACGCGAGAAAGGCGCCGAACTGGTTCCAGTGAGTATCGGTCTTCTGGTAGGTCGGCGCGATTTTTTTCCCCGCAATCAGCGGCGGCCGCAAATCCACCACCGTCACCGTGGAATGCGCCTTCATGTAGGCCACGAACTGATCCACTTTGGTCCGGCCGCCGAGGTCTTTCAGCCAGGCCGGCAAATATTCGGGATAGACGCTCTGCTTGTCCGGCGCGAGCACGAAGACGTATTTGACGCCGCGGGCCGCCAACCAGTCGCGCCGCCGCTCGAGCAATTTCTGCCAGCCTTGCATATCCGCGTCGGTGAACTGCAGCGCACCGCGAAAATGCTCAATCATCCAAGCCTCGGTGATGTAAAACCAGCCGGCGGTGCCCAGCAGCACGTTGCGCGAAGTCCGGTCCTCAAACAAATTCCACATCATTTTGTTGTGCCACATCACGAGGCAGCGGCGGAAACCGAAGTGGTCGTTGAAATACGCCTCCCAGCCGGCCATGAACTTTTGCAGCCCGGCGAGGCTGGCCGGCGCGGGCGGGCATTCCGCCAATACGCGGTTCTCACTCGGTGGCCGCGTCGGATCAAAGTGAAAGGCCTGATCCAACAGCGGCACCAGCAGCACGGCGGTGAATAGCCCGATCAAAACCCAGTCCAGCCAGCGTTGGCGGAGGCGGGTTGGAGCTGGATTCAATTTGGTGTCGCGCGAGGCGCTCATTGTTTAATTAATTGCTCAAGCATAAACCGGGGGCCGAACAAACGCAGCAAATTCCGTCCGCTCACGGCAAACCGTCGTGCGCCAGCAACAGCTGCGGGTCGGCAGTGTTGAAATAGCGTTCCAAAATTTCGTTGATTACCACGCTGGGATGGTTTTCCAGAATGAACTGACTGCGAAAATCACGGCTTTCCGCCAGATACCAGACCCGCTTAAAACAGCAGCCCAGCACCGGCCGCCAGAACATGCCAAACGAGTCGTGAAACACCATCGCCGTCTCTGTCAGCGGAGCGACATTGTCCGAGATGGCGCAGGACTTGTGCGGATCCCAGCCGGCGGGGAGATTCGTCGTCGTCTGGACCACCGGCATCGTGACCGACGGCTGCGCAAGGAGCTTGAAACTATTTTTCTCCGTCAAATCCGCCCCGATCATCCGGGACAAATCGCCGCCGGTGGCAGGAACATTGGTCCAGCGAAAATCCTCCGACCGCAGCGGCGGCAAATCCGGGAACTGCCGGGTGAGCGCCTTCACCAGTTCCTGGCAGCCGAGGAACCCGCCAATCTGATTCCAGTGGGTGTCGTTTTGAAAATACATCGGCGCGGTTGGTTTGGCGGCGAGCAGCGGCGCGCGCAAATCCAGGATCTCCACCGTGGAATGCGCCCGCATGAATTTTAGGAACTGGTCGAGCTTGGTCTCGCGCCCGGCGGGCACGGCATTGCGCAGCCACGCGGGCAGTTCTTCGGGATAGATGTCCTGCTTGTCCGGCGGCACAACGAAAAGATATTTGATGCCGCGCGCCGCCAGCCAGTCGCGCCGGCGTTCCAGCAGCTTCTGCCACGCGGACAATTCCTCCGGCGTAAACTTTCTCAGGCCGATAAAATGTTCCACCATCTGCTCCTCGCCGATGAACAGCCAGTGGTTCGGCCCGATCACCACCGAGTAAACGCTGTGGTCATGAAAAAGTCCGAGTCGCCAGTTCTGAAACCAGCGGACCAACTGGTTGCGGAAACCAAAATGGTCGTTGAAGTAGGCCTCACCAGCGACGAGATATTTCTGAATCCGGCCCGCGCGCAAATCCGCCGGGTCCGGCGCGGGCGCCGGCAGCCGGTTTTCGCTGGTGAGCCGGGAATGGTCTAGGTGGAAAAATTTGTCCGCCGCCGGCGCCGCGAGCAGGAGCAGAAAACCCGCGATTATAAAATAATCAGCCCACGCGCGGTGCGGACGGGGATTGACGGGTGCGGTCGTCATGCCGAGCTAAAACCGGAAGTAGATGAACGGATTGTAGGTGCCGCCAGCCAACCACGCCGCCGAAATCACCAGCAACACCATCACTAGTGCAATTTCGAGGATCTGGCCGGTGCCAAAATAAATCGCCCGGCTGCGTTCCGGAATTTTACCGCCGATTTTGCCGCCGGCACTTTTAATCGCCTGCCACAGCGGCATGGCGAACAACGCGCCTACGGCCAAAGCGAAAATCGCCTCGTTGCCAATATAGCGTTGCAGCGGTTGCGCGTGCAGCGGATGGGCAAGGCCGAACAGCGCGCTAAAATAATTGGTCGCCTCTGGGAAGGTGTTCGCGCGGAACAGCACCCAGCCCATCATCACCGCGAAAACCGCGTAGCCATGCCGCAGCGGGCGCGGCCATTTGTCCAGCACCGCGCCGAGGCGGGTGCGCTCGAGCACCAGGAAAAAGCCGTGATAGAAACCCCACGCCACAAACGTCCAGCTCGCGCCGTGCCACAGGCCGCACAGAAAAAAAACGGCGACGAGATTCAGCCGGTTGCGGTTTTCGGTAACGCGGTTGCCGCCGAGCGGAATGTAAACATAGTCGCGGAACCACGTTGAAAGCGAGATGTGCCAGCGCCGCCAGAAATCGCGGATGGATTGCGCGGTGTAGGGAAAATTGAAGTTTTCGATGAACTCAAAGCCAAACATTTTGCCGAGGCCGACCGCCATGTCCGAGTAACCGGAGAAATCAAAATAGATTTGGATGGTGTAGCAGAGAATACCGAACCACGCGGTGCCAATGGAAAGTTCATCCGCCGACAGCGCAAAAATCTGGTCCGCCGGCAGCGCCACCGCGTTGGCGATGATCATTTTTTTGGCCAGCCCGCCGACGAAACGGCGCACGCCTTCCGCAAAAACCTCGCTGCGGAAAACGCGGTTTTCCAACTGCGGCGCGATGGCGTTCCAACGCAAAATCGGGCCGGCGACAAGCTGCGGAAAAAAGAAAATGTATAGCGCCGTGTCGCGCGGATCGCGCGCCGCACCGCGCTTGCGGCGGTAAATGTCGATGACGTAGGACAGCGCGTGGAACGTGAAAAACGAGATGCCAATCGGCAGCGCAATGTGTGGCACCGGCAGCGTGGTGAGACCGAGGAGCTTGAGCGGCGCATTCAACGAAGCCACCACCAGCCCGGCGTATTTAAAGAACGCAAGGAAGCCGACGTTGACAATCACAGCCACGGCCACGGCCTGTTTGCGCCGGACGACATCCTCGGTGCGTTCGACCCATTTGCCCAGCTCGAAGTTGATGAGCGTGGAAATCAGCAGGAGCAGGATGAAACCAACCTCGCCCCACGCATAGAACAGCAGGCTGACGGCCAGCAGCCAGCCGTTGCGGGCGCGCAGGCCCGGCAGCAAAAAATAAACTGCCAAGACGATTGGCAGAAACAGGAACAAAAACAGGGGCGAGCTAAAAACCATGCTGATTTCTTATCTTAATAAGGCAGATTAAAAATTCCCATCCGGCCGTGCAATGCCAAATTTCCGGACGCATTCACGAGGCAAATTGCAGTTCGTAAAGCTTTTGATACACGCCCTGGCGGCGGGCCAGCTCGGCGTGCGTGCCGGTCTCGACAATTTTTCCGTGGTCGAGAACCACAATCAAATCGGCGTGCAGAATGGTCGAGAGCCGGTGCGCAATGCAAATCGTGGTGCGGCCCTTCATCAGTTCGTCGAGCGCGGATTGCACGGCACGTTCGGATTCGGTGTCGAGCGCGCTGGTGGCTTCGTCGAGGACGAGAATTGGAGCGTTTTTCAAAACGGCGCGGGCGATGGCGAGACGTTGGCGCTGGCCGCCGGAAAGGGAAACGCCTTTCTCGCCGATGATGGTGTCGAAGCCCGCCGGTTTTTGCGCAATGAACTCGGTGGCGTGCGCGTGTTGCGCGGCGGCGACTATTTCCTCTTCCTTCGCGCCAAGCCGGCCTAGTTCGATGTTCCGGCGGATGGTGTCGTTGAATAAAATGTTTTCCTGCGCGACCACCGCAATTTGATTGCGCAAATCGCGCGTTCGCACGTCGCGCAAATCCACGCCGCCGATTTTGATGGTGCCGCAATCGGGGTCGTAGAAACGGAGCAGCAGGTTGGCGAGCGTGGTCTTGCCGGAGCCGCTGGAACCCACGAGCGCAACCATCTGGCCGGCCTTGACGGTGAGGTTGATGTGCTGGAGCACCTTTTTTTCGCCGAAGCTGAAGTCCACGTTTTCGATGACGATGTCAGCCTTGTCCGCGTGCAACATTTTCGGCGCGCCGGGTTCGGGGATGCTGTTTTCCGTGGCGAGCAGTTGGAACACGCGTTCGCTGGCGGCGCGGGCCTGATGAAGCTGGTTATGCAGCCGGGTAAGTGCTTTGACGGGCGGATAAATCATCAGGATGGCGACGACGAAGGCGCTGAAATCTTCCAGTCCGGGCCGATGTTCCTTGGGCAGGTGCAACACATAAAGAAAAACCAAGGCAATGCCGGTGGCGCCAAACAATTCCATAAGCTGGCTGGGGATTTCATTGGCGCGGATGACGCGCATAAGCTGGCCGACGTATTTCAATGTGGTGAGCTTGAACTCCTGAATGACGGTGGCTTCGAGATTGTAGGCTTTGATGACGCGGTTGCCGGTGAAGGACTCGTGCATCAGGTTGGTGAGCGCCGCGTTGTATTCCTGCACGGCGCGCGCGGATTTGCGGACCTTGCGGCCGAAAATCACAATGGGCACAACGCACACGGGAAACACCACCACCGAGATCAACGTCAACGTGGGCTGGATGGTCAGCAACACCATCAGCGTGAAAAAAATGGTCACCGGATCGCGCACGATGGAGGCGAAGGCGTTGCCGATGATGCCGTAAAGCACCATGGTGTCGTTCGTGATGCGGGCGATCAGATCGCCGGTGCTGGAGCGGTTGAAAAAACCGAGCGAAAGATTTTGTAGATGCCCGAAAAGCTTGGTGCGGACATCGGCGATGGCATGCATGGCCGACCAGTTGGTAAGATAAACGCTGAGGTAACCTAAGGTAATCCGCAACAGCATCACCAGCGGAATCGCGCCGACCACCAGCACCCAGCCGGACATGGAAGTGGGCGCGTGGATGTCCGGAATCCGGTCGGCGAGCCATTGCGACAGTGGCCGGATCCAGTGCGGTGCGTCCTCGAGTTTTTTGTGCAGCGTGGTTTCATTCTTGAACGTCAATTGCATCACCACGTTGATGGTGGCGATGAGCAGGCCGTTGGTTAGACCGTAAAGCACGCCGCACAGCAGCCCGATGAAAAAACGTCCGCGATACGGATAGACAAATCCCCAGATGTTTTTCAGAAAGCCGGTCATCGTCTGATTTTTGCAAAAGCCGCGCAAAACAAAAGAATTTGTTTTCGCAGCCGGCGTTAAAATCTTGTTTTGGCGCGGGAAAGCCGCTTGAATTGCGCCGGCCCAATCACATGGATTCACAATGACTTCGTCAGCCGCCACCGGCAAGGCCGGACTCGCCATCGTCATTCCGGTTTTCAACCAGCTTCATTACACCCGGCAGTGCGTGGAGACACTCCACCGCGCGGGGATTGCCGACAAACAGATCATTATCATCAACAACGCCTCCACCGACGGCACAGCCGATTTTCTGGTAACGCATCCGCAAATCCACACGGTCAACAACCCGGCCAACGTCGGCTGTGGTCCGGCCTGGACGCAGGGCGCAAAACTTTCCACCGCCGAGTGGACCGTGGTGCTGAACAATGACGTGCTGGTGCCGGCCGGCTGTTTTGAAGGACTCATCAGTTTTGCTACGGAAAACAATTATGACATCGCTTGTCCCGCCCTGCGCGAGGGTGAGGCGGACTACGACTGGCAAACCCATGCCGCTGAGTTCATGCGCAAAATGCGCGATGTCCGCCGCGAAAATTCCGCGCACGGCGTCGGCTTCGCCGTTCACCGGCGCGTGTTTGCGCAAATCGGCTATTTCAACAATTACGGCGGTTACGAGGACGATGATTTTTTCCGGCGCGCGCGGCAGGCCGGTTTCCAGCTCGCCACGACCGGGCGGGCGTGGCTGCATCATTTCGGTTCCGTCACGCAGAAGAGCACCAAGTTCAAGGTTGTGATGACGCGCGAACATCGCGAGCGCTACCGCCAAGTCGTCGGGAAAAACTGGCTGCAGCGCAAAATCCACCAGCTAAATCAGAGCCTTCGCGGTGCGCGGTGGCGGCGGTCGGAACTCCGGCGCTGGGGCAGCACCTTGCATGAGCGGCGCGTGGGTGGAGTAATTGAATATCGGTAGGCCGCCGAGTTTCAACGCGCGACTGGCCTTAATCCCCAACCTTTCGGACATCCCTGCGAATACCATTTGTAGAGGTGAAAATATTTCCGCAGCCGGCCTGTGAACGCCGGCAACAAAAACAGGGTCGGCACCGACAGTGCGAAATACCAAACGACGCGCAAAAAAAGCCGGTGGCGGTTTTTGCGGATTTTCGCGTCATACGATTTTTCCGGCTCGGTCTTGCGCCAGTAATAATGCTGGCTTTCGTAAAACTCCACAGCGGCGCGGAGGTGGATTGATTTGCTGCTGCCGCCGCCGTGATGAAGAACGCGCACGCGCGGCGTCCAGCGCAGGCACGCGCCGGCCTGGGCGGCGCGATGGCAAAAATCAAATTCTTCACCGTAGAAAAAGAAGCCTTCATCCATGCCGTCTAGCTTGTGCCACGTTGCACGGCGAATCACCATGAAGGCGCCGATGATCCGCGACACCGGCCGGAGTCCATCCGGTTCATTTGGGTCGGGCGCGGGACGGGACGGAAAATTAGCCGAGGTTTGGAGGGAGCCGTCGGCATTAAGCAACTGGCCGCCAAACACGTCAATTTTTGGATGGCGGCGGAGCAAATCATCCAGCACTGGCAATGTGTCTGCCAGCAGTTCCGCATCAGAGTTCAACAACACCAGCCATTCGTTGCGGGCCACGCGCGCGCCCGCATTATTGGCGGCGGCAAAACCGCGATTGTCCGCCAACGCTAGGACGTTCAAGTTTGGAAATTCCTTTTGCAACACCGCCGCGCTGCCGTCCGGTGAATGATTGTCCACCAAAATAATTTCATGGGGAAATTTCCCGGCATGGCGGTTGATCGAAAGCACCGCCGCGCGGGTCAAAGCCAGCGTATTGTAGGAGACGATGATGAAGGAAAAACCCGGACTCCCCGCTGCCGGGCTATCCATTGCGGGGCCGTTATCTCTGGACATAATTCAGTTGAAAATTATCATCTGCCAACCTGAAAGGCAATCACCCGCGAACCCATGAATGCAACCCCGACGCTGCCGATTTCCGTCTGCCTGATTGCCGGCAACGAGGCCGCCCGCATCCGCCGTCCGCTGGCAAGTGTGGCCGGCTGGGCGGCGGAAATCGTCGTGCTGCTTAACGACGACGTGGCCGATGGCACCGATCGGATTGCCGCCGAATTTGGCGCGAAGGTTTTTCGCGAGCCGTGGAAAGGTTTCGGCCCGCAGAAACAATCGCTCGCGGAAAAATGCACGCAGCCGTGGCTATTGAATCTCGACGCCGACGAAGTGGTCTCGCCGGAACTGCGCGCGGAAATCACCTGCTTGTTGGCCGACGAAAAGCGGTTGCACGCCCACGCCGCCTACGATTTTCCGCGCTGCACCTTTTGCTGCGGCCGCTGGATCCGGCACGGTGCCTGGTATCCTGACCGGCAACTTCGCTTGTGGCAACGCGGCCAGGCGCAATGGTCCGCCGCGCCGGTCCATGAAAAATTACAAGTCACAGGAACCATCGGCCGGTTGCGCGGCGAGCTGCAGCATTACACCATGGACGACCTGAACCACCACGTCCGCAAATTAATTGAATACACCGATATTTTTGCGCGGCAGCACGCCGGGCGCAAAATCGGCGCGTGGGAGTTGGCCGTCCGTCCGGGCTGGCGTTTTGTGCGGAGCTATATTTTGCGGCGCGGCTTTCTGGACGGCTGGCAGGGCTACGCCGTGGCCTGGCTCGCCGCACAGGAGGCATTTTTGCGCTACGCCAAAATCCGCGAGGCGCAGATGTCTGCCGCCAAAAAAAATTTCCTGACGTGATGACCGCGCCGCAAAACATCCTGCTCATCCGCTTGAAATCCATCGGCGACGTGGTGTTCACGCTGCCCGCCGTCAATGTCGTCCGCGATAATTTTCCGGCAGCAAAAATCAGTTTTCTCACCTCATTGGAAAATGCCCCGCTGGTGGCTGGTTTTCGTGGGCTGGACGAAATCATCCCGCTGGACCGTGCGCAATTGCGCCAGCGCAATCCTTTCAAGAGCGTTCCTCAGTTTTTCAGTCTGCTGCATCGACTACAAAACGGACCCTTCGATTTGGTGGTAGATTTTCAAGGCTACGGCGAGACTGCCTGGCTGACGCGGCTCACCGGCGCGCACCAGCGCTGGGGCAGTATTTACCGGCCGGGCAGCCGGTGGGCTTACACGCTGGGCGTCCAGCGCGATGACAGGTTGCACCACGCGGAACGCAGTTTGGCAGTTCTTGCCGCCGGCGGTTTAAAAATCGGCGCGGTGCGTAATGATTTTTTTCTGCCTGAGGCTTCGCTCACCGAGGCCCGCGCCTGGCTGGCAGCCAACCGGCTTGACGCCGCCAAACCGCTGATTTATTTCCAGCCGTTCACCAGCACGCCGCACAAGAACTGGCCGTTTGAAAATTATCTTTCGCTCGCCCGGCACTGGCACGCGCGCGGTGTCCAGATAATAATGGGTGGCGGTCCGGCGGATCGGCCGTTTCTGGAACAAGCCCGGCAGCTTGGCTGCGTCATTCCCGAACGTCTGCCGCGCCTGACGGATGCCGGCTTGATGAAGCTGTCAACCTTGGTTATCGGCGGCGACACAGGATTTCTGCATCTGGCTGTCGCTTTGGGCAAGCGCGTAATCATGCTGGTGAATCCGCTGGTTTCGAGCAACGCCGGCCCGTTCGGACATCCCGAATGGACCGTCGCGCCACCGCTGAATCAGCCCATTGCAAGTATTCCGCTGGAAAAAATGATTGATACCGTCGGCGCGGCGCTGGCGGAAACCGGCTCCGGAAAATAAAATGAAAAGTGCCATCGTTGAAGTGGAAGAAATCGTGCGGTTGCAGTCCGATTGGACTCAACAGTGGCACGAAGCCCCGACGCCTGCCCAGACCGGCGAACCCTGGGTCGCCATTGAGAACAATCACCGGATGAATTTCGATTTGTGGCACGCCGAGGATGCCGCGCGGCGCGACGACCTTGGCCCCGCCAGCGTGCGTGATGCCAAGCGCACCATTGACCGCTGCAACCAGGCGCGCAACGACGCCATCGAAAAATTTGATGTCTGGCTACTGGGCCAGTTCCTGCCGTTGCCAGTTGACGCGCCGCTTCATTCCGAGACACCCGGCATGATAGTGGACCGGCTGTCCATCATGGCGCTGAAAATTTACCACATGCGCATCGAGGCGGCGCGCGAAACGGCAGACGGCGCGCAACGCGAGAAGTGCGCGCAAAAGTGCGCACTGCTGGAGGAGCAGCATGGCGATTTAAAAAACTGCCTGAAGGAGCTGCTTGCGGAACTGGCGGCGGGCACGCGGCGTTTCAAGCTGTATCGCCAGTTCAAGATGTATAACGACGCGGCGCTCAACCCACAGCTTTACCAGCAATCCGCCAAGCGGTGAAACGGTGAAAAATTTCACGAATTGAAAATTGCCCTGCTCATCCGGCGATACCTGACCACCGGCGGCGCCGAACGCTATGCCGTCGAGGTCGCGCGGCGGCTGGCGCGGCAGCACGAAGTTCACGTTTTCGCGCACGAGTTCGAAGGCGAAGCCGCCGGCAACATTTTTTTCCATCGCGTGCCGCGCCCGTTCCGCAAGCCGGCGTTCGTCAGCCAGTGGTGGTTCGCGTGGTGGACAGCGCGCCACGTCCGCGGCTTCGACGTCGTCCACACCCACGAACGCGCGCTTTGCTTCGACGTGATGCACGTCCACTCCGGCACGTTCGTCGGCGGGTTGTTCGGTGCGACGCCCGAGCAGCGGAAAAATCCGTTCCGCGTCTGGCTCAAAATCCTCACCGAACCACGCGTGCCGGCCTACTGGCTGCTAGAAAAAAAACATTACCGTCCGCAGCCGAGCCGCCGCTGGATCGCTGTTTCCCAAATGATTCAGCGCGAGGTGCAACAGTTTTATCCGATTTCCAACGACCGTTTTTCCGTGGCGCACCCCGGCACCGATTTGCCGACAAACAATCTTGCCACCGCGCGGAAAATTTGGCGGGAAAAGTTGTCCGTGGCCGACGACGAAACGCTATTGCTATTTGTCGGCTCGGAATTCCGGCGCAAAGGCCTCGACGCGCTCGTCGCGGCGCTGGCGCGCTTGAAAGATAAACCGGTGAAGCTGGTCGTGGTCGGGGGTGGCGATGCGGAACCTTACCGGCAACAAGCTGCCGCGTTGCAAGTTGGCGAAAAAATCCGCTGGGCCGGCTTGGTGAAAAATACTCCCGATTATTACGCCGCTGCGGACATTTTTGTTTTGCCCACGCTGTCCGACGCCGGACCGATGTCGCCGCTCGAAGCCATGGCGCACGGCTGTCCGGCGATTTTCAGTTGCGCCACCTACGCCGGCATGGCGGAGATGATAACCGACGGCGAAGCCATTTTGTTGAACGACCCGAAAGATGCGGTGGAAATTGCGGGAGCGGTGGAAAAATTGATGAATCCCGCCACGCGCGAAGAATTCATCCGCAAAGGCCGCGCGCTGGCGGAAAAACTTTCGTGGGACCGCACGGCGGCGCTGGTCGAGGCCGCGCTGGAAAAATCGGCGCGCGAACGCGGGCTTATTCCTTGAGCCGGTTGCGGAGGCTTCTTTCTTTCAGCCGGACGAACGGCGCGGTCAGGCGATGTTCCAGCCAGCACCACGCGTAAGCCGGCAGCGAAATTTTTGGCTTGGCCTGCGCAATCAAAGGCGCGGCACGCTCGCCGTATTTTTTCCGCAGGTAATAAATTTGCTTGAACCACATCCGCGCCGTGGCATGCGCGGTGAGCCACGGCTTTGTGCGATAATCCGTGAGCAGTAGCATCTGCTCCTCGCGCGCCGCGCCGGAACGCGCGTTAGCCGCCGAGGCCTGCTGCGAATGCACGCGGAAACCGAACAGCGGCTCGGCGATGTAAGCGAAGCGGCCCTGTTCGAGCAGGTGGAACCAGAATTCCATGTCCACAATTTGCCGGTAGCGCGGATCAAAACCGCGCGCGGCCTGACGGCGGCGGAACATCACCAACGTCGGTTCGCCGAGAATATTTTTATTTTCCTCGAGGCATTTTACGATGACATCCTTGCCGTCAAGCGTTTGGGTTTTTGGAAAATAATTCCGCACGGCGAGTGCCTGCGATTTCGAGTTGATGAGTTCCGAGGCCGCGCCGACGAGCGAAACCGAGGCGTCGCGCTCCAGCGGCTCGAGCATTTTGGCGAACGCGGACGGATGCAGAATTCGGTCGTCCTGGTGGACGAACTTGATGAATTCACTGCGCGCGGCACGCATGACGGCGTTGTGGTTGCCGGTGAGGCCAAGGTTTTTTTCGTTCTGCCACCAGCGGATGCGGGAATCTTTCTGCGCATAGCTTTTTATAATTTCCAAGGAACCGTCGGTCGAGCCGTCGTCGGCAATCAAAATCTCAAAGTCGCGGAAATCCTGCAACAGGATCGAATCGAGGCATTCCGGCAGATAACGCGCGCTGTTGTAAACCGGAATGACGACGCTGATTTTTGGCGTTTCGCTCATGGGTGCAGCCAGCAGTAAAGTGCCGCCAGCCGCTTGCAAAGGCTGTGGCTAAATTTTTGCCCCAGCACGCGGTGGATGAAGCGCGCGGGCCGTTTTTCAAATTGAAATTGCATGCCCCGGCCTTCGGCACAATACACCGCCAGTTCCTGCCGGGGAATGCCAAACAGCACGGGCAAGTCGGCGTGCCGCGCCACGAGCGGAAGAAATTTCCTGGTGAAATGAGCCGCGAGCCGCCCCTGATACGGTGTTAATTTCTGGAGCATGGACTGGCCATGCACGCGATAATCGCTCAAGACCTTGGAAATGAATATACCGGAGTGTCCGGCCTGCGCCAGCTTAAGCCATAGATCATAATCTTCCCAGCCTTGCGGCAGAAAACTCCCGTATTCGGTTGAGTAGCCGCCGTGATGCAGCACCGTTTCCCGGCGAATCATCGCCATCGCGTCGATGCACGGCCCGCCCAGCAGTCGGTTGGTTTCCCATCCGCAATCAGACAATGTGCCCAAGCTGGCGCGGGTTGCATTATCGAAGCGGTTGATGATGCCGTAGGCCATCGCGTGATCAGATTTTACGAGGGCCAGGTAATGTTCGCGCAAACAGTCCGGGCGGATTTCGTTGTCCGCATCCAGGATGAAAACCAGCGACGCACGGGCCAAGACCAGGCCGAGGTTGCGCGTGTCCGCCAGCCCGCTGTTGGCCTGTTTGGTGACGAGCCGGATGGGCATAGGGCTTGCCGCCATGTATTGCTCAACCACCTTCACCGAATCATCCGTCGAGCGGTCATCCACCACCACCACTTCAAAGCCGCCCGGTAGCCCGTGGGTTTTCGAGACACTGACGCTGTCAAGACAGCTGCGGATGTAGGCCGAATAATTGTAAAGCGAAACGACCACGCTGACCGTTGGTTGCACGCAATCCTGCCCGGCCTGATTGGCAACCAACTTCCAGCTATTCATAAAAAATCCGCTCTTTCATTTTACTTCAAATGCATCCGTGCCGATTTCTTGGGAAGACGTTCACTGAACAAGCCGTCGACCCCTCGACCAAAGTAGCCGGCCAGCTTGCTTGCATGCGCAGGAAACTAATTGGCGTCCGCCTCCTTGAAAAGGAGAATATATTTTCTTGTCATCGTTAAAATAATGTTTTGAAATCAGCAGAAGGCATGGCTTTGTTTTCAGATCAATTGCGGCGGAAGATTTACCGCCTGAGGCTGAAGTGTTTCAAACCGGGAAAATTCGCCAGACTCCAAAACTCCCGTTTTCCACTGGAAGACCTTCGATGCATCTTTGTGCACATACCGAAATGTGCGGGGATTTCGGTGAGCCGAAGCCTGTTCGGCGAAAACTTTGAGTTCACCCACCTGAATCTGAAGCAATACCTGGACATTCTGGGGCCGGCGGAATTCCAAACATATTACAAATTCACGGTGGTGAGAAATCCCTATGACCGGCTGGTGTCGGCCTATTTCTTCCTGAAAAAAGGTGGAATCAACGAAGAAGATAAAAACTGGGCGGAGAAAAACCTTTCAGCGTATGACAGTTTCGACAGTTTTGTGAGAGAATGGGTCAACCAAAAAAATATCCAGACTGAGATTCATTTTTGGCCACAATGCGATTTTATCTGCCTCGAAAAGAACCAGCCGGGAGTAGATTTTATCGGCTATTACGAAAACCTTGAGGCTGATTTCCGACATGTTTGCCGGAAATTGAACAGCCATTCAACCCTGCTCGCGGTGAATCGAAATGCAACCCGTGGTAAGGATTACCGGGAATACTACACAGACGAAACCAAGGCGATTGTGGCGGATGTTTATGCCAATGACATCCGGATTTTGGGATATGATTTTGATAATTCAAGCCTGCCAAACCAACTCAGGCTGCGCGACGGGAAAGCTGCCTAAACTGGCAGCTACCGGCTACCTGCAGGCATCAGTCACCCAGCAGTTTCTTCAGGTGCGCCCGTGCAGCCTCCTCGCGAGATAATTTGATTTCCTTCGCCTCCCATTTCCTGCGGGCGAATTCAAAAAACTCGCAGAAATTACCGAGGTGTTTTTCGAGCACCAATTCTGCGCGACGTTCGCGGCACTGCTCCGCCACGCGCGGATCATAGCTCTGGCAGTTCAGGCACACGCGCAAGTCGGCGCGGCACTTCATGCAAACCTCACCGCGGCCGGGATTGCCGGCCAGCGTCCAGGGTTCGCCGCATTGATGGCAGTGGCGAGTCATTTCAATTTACGATTCTGGATTTACAATTTACGCTTCGCCAGCGAAAAAATTGCATGAACCAGCCGACCTCCATCCTCCGCCAGATTATCACACCGGCCGTCATTGTTGGCGCGCTGGGCTATTTCGTGGATGTTTATGATCTGATTCTTTTTGCCATCCTGCGCATTCCAAGTCTCAAGGACATGGGCTTTTCCGGCGAGTTGCTGGTCAGCCACGGCATACTGCTGCTGAATCTCCAAATGCTCGGCATGCTCGTCGGCGGCATTTTCTTCGGTGTTCTCGGCGACCGCTTCGGGCGCGTCGCGCTGCTCTTCGGCTCAATTTTGCTTTATTCCGTCGCCAACCTCGCCAACGGCTTTGTCCATTCCATCGAAGGCTATGCGCTTTGGCGCTTCGTTGCCGGCTTCGGGCTGGCCGGCGAACTCGGCGGCGGCATCACGCTCGTCACCGAGGTTTTGCCCAAGGCATTACGCGGCTACGGCACTACCATCATCTCCACCGTCGGCGTGTTCGGCGCAGTCATCGGTGGTCTCGTCGCACAGCGCGTGGAATGGCGCACGGCCTATTTCATCGGCGGCGGGCTTGGTCTGGTCCTGTTTTTCTTGCGTCTTAGCGTGGCCGAGTCAGGCATGTTTAAACAACTCAGCGCCGCGCCGACGCAAGTATCACGTGGAAATTTTCTCATGCTGTTCAACAACCTTACACGCTTCATGAAATATCTCCGCTGCATCCTCATTGGCCTGCCGCTTTGGTGCATCGTCGGCATCCTCGTCACCTTCTCGCCGGAAATTTCCGGCGCGCTGAAAATCCAGGGTGAAGTCAAGGTCGCGCAGGCCATCGCCTTTTGTTACCTCGGCATCACCTTCGGCGGTTTTGCCAGCGGCTACTTCAGCCAGCTGCTGCAATCGCGGCGGAAAATTCTCTTTTGGTTCCTCATTTTTACCGCTCTCGCAATGTCCGCCTATTTTCTGACCTCCGGACAATCGAACGGCACGTTTTACCTGACGATTCTGCTGCTCGGCTTCGGCGTCGGCTACTGGACGGTGTTTGCGACCATCGCCGCCGAACAGTTCGGCACCAACATCCGCGCCACCGTGGCCACCACCGTGCCAAATTTTGTGCGCGGCGCGACCGTCCCGCTGACGCTGGCCTTCAACCACCTCAAGCCAATGTGCGGCATCGTCACCTCGGCAGCGGCGATTGCCTTTGCCTGTGTGTTCATCGCGCTCTGGGCGCTGCGCGGTCTGGATGAAACCTACGACAAGGAACTCGATTATCTGGAGCCGAATTAAGGAAATTGCCGGTTTCCCCTTTCTTCGAGTTTTAAATTATAAGTTTTTAGTTGGATTTCATTTTCCGAAACTCAAAACTTAAAACTGATGAAGCTCGGTATTTTTGGCGGCTCGTTTGACCCGGTTCACCTCGGCCATCTGCTCGTAGCGCAGGCGGCAATTGAGGAGCTGGGGTTGGACCGGTTGCATTTTATTCCGGCGGCCCAATCGCCGTTCAAGCCGGAAACCAAACCCGCGCCGGACGCCGTGCGGCTGCAATGGCTCCGCCTCGCGCTCGCCGGAAAATCCAACTGCGAAATTGACGCCCAGGAAGTCCGGCGCGGCGGCATCTCCTACACGGTGGACACGCTGCGCGACTACGCAAAACGATTTGCCGGCGCGGAACTGTTTTATCTTGTCGGCGCGGACAACGTGCCGAAGCTGAACGCCTGGCGCGAGCCGGCGGAACTCGCGCGGCTAGCGGAGTTCGTGGCGATTCCGCGTCCGGGAGGAATTGCGCCAGTTTTTCCGCCGCCGTTTCGCGGGCGGCGGCTGCGCGGTTTCCCCTTCGCCGTTTCTTCGTCGGAAATCCGCGCGCGTGTGAAGGCTGGTTTGCCCATTGAAAACTTGGTTCCTACCGCCGTCGCGGAGGCAATTTGCGCGGCAAAGATTTATCTTTAGAATTTTATCGGTGTCCATCTTCGTCCATCCGTGGTTTAATTAGTCCGTGAACATTTTGAATTTGAACCCGGACTCCGACATCGGCGCCAGCGCGTGGCTGGTGGAGCTGGATGACCACCGCATTTTGCTCGACGCGGGAATGCACCCGAAACGCGAGGGTCGCGAGGCAACGCCGCTTTTCAACAAGTCCGGCACGCACGATGTGGATGCTATTGCGCTGTCGCATTGCCACCATGATCACGTCGGTGCGCTGCCGCTGGCGTGCCGGAAATTTCCCAAGGCACACGTCTTGATGACGGAGCTGAGCTACCTGCTGGTGGAACGCGTGTTGCACAATTCGGTGAACGTAATGACGCGCCAGCGCGACGAACTGGGCATCCGCGAATATCCGCTCTACACGCATGATGAGCTGGACGAGATTGCGCCGCACTTCCAAGGCTTCAAATACAACCGCGAGGTGGAATGGCAGGCTTATCACAAGGCGCGGGCGGGCCTGCCGTCGCCGACGCTGGAATTCTTCGACGCGGGCCATACGCTCGGCTCGGCGGGCATTTTGCTGCGCGGTAAAAAGGAAACTTTGTTTTACACGGGTGATGTGTGTTTCCACGACCAGACGATTTTGAAAAGCGCGCGCTTTGAGGACGTGAAGGCGGATGTGCTGATCATGGAAACAACGCGCGGCAACCGCGAGGTGCCGGCGGCGTTCACGCGCGAAAAAGAAATTGAACGGCTCGTCGAAGCAATTCACGCGGCGGAAAAAAAGAAGGGCGCGATTATGATTCCGTCGTTCGCACTCGGCCGCACGCAGGAAATCCTGGCGCTGCTGGCACTGTTGATGCGCGAGGGAAAATTGAAAAAACAGCCAATTTATATCGGCGGGCTGGGACGCGTATTCACGGAGATTTACGACATCGAGGCGCACCGGATGCACCGGCAGCACACGAACTTGAATTTGAACGAGGCGCTGCAATTGGTCGTTCTGGAAAAAGGCGCGGCGGACAACATTAAGTTGAGCGGCGGAAAAATTTTCGTCATCACCGCCGGCATGATGAGCGAGAACACGGCAGCACACACGCTGGCGACGCGCATGATCGGCGACGAGAAGCAGAGTATTTTCTTCGTCGGCTACGCGGATCCAGATTCGCCGGCGGGACACCTCAAAGCGGCAAAGCAAGGCGAGACGTTTGTGTTCAGTCCGAGCGCGGGCCAGGTGACGAAGCGTTGCGACGTGCAGGATTTTGACCTGACGGCGCACGCGAACCGGCAGGATTTGCTGGAGTTTGTCGGGCAGGTATCGCCGCGCGCGGTATTGCTGGGCCACGGCGATGACGCGGCCCGAAAATGGTTCGAGGAGCAAATCAATCTGCGCTGGCCGAAAATAAAAGTTTTCCAGCCGCAACCGGCAAAGATGGTTTCGGTTTAGCCGAAGTCGGACTCAAAGACTTCCACAAACGAAAACCGCCGGAAGAACAAATTCTTCCGGCGGTTTTGTGTTTTAAGATTTTTAGTGGCCGCCGTTGACGATGTTGGCGAGGTTGAAAATGGGCAGGAACATACAAATCACCATGCCGCCGATGACCACGCCGAGAAACACGATGAGGAGCGGTTCGATGAGCGACATAAGGCCAGAAAGCGTCGTCTCGATTTCTTCATCGAGGAAGTTGGCGACGCGTTCGAGCATGTTGTCGATGTTACCGGTCTGCTCGCCGGCGCTCAACATGCGGATAATCATGCTGGGGAAGACCGGGTGTTTGGACAACGCTTGCGAAATGCCCTCGCCGCGTTCGATGTCGGTGGCGGAAGTCTTGATGGCTTTTTCCATCACGGTGTTGCCGACGGTAGCGGAGACGATTTGCAGAACTTCGAGAATCGGCACGCCGCTGCGGATGAGCGAAGACAGCGTGCGGGTGAACCGCGCGAGGCAGATCTTGTGAGCGATGCTGCCGAAAATGGGTAGCTTGATGCGTTGGCGGTCCCAAAAATCCCGACCTTGCTTGGTTTTGATAAAATAAAGCCAGCCCCAGACACCAGCACCGGCCAACACGATCAAATAGACAAAATAGTGCTGCATTATTTCGCTCACTCCGATCATGAATTCGGTGGGGGCGGGCAGCTTGGCGCCGAATCCGGAATAAACGTCTTTGAAAGTAGGGATGACTTTGACGAGCAGGAAAATCGTGATGGTAATGGCGACGACGGTCACGACGGTTGGATACATGAGGGCCGTCTTTACTTTTTTACGGAGGCGCTCGCTGTTTTCCAAGTAGGTTGCGAGGCGGGCCAGAATTTCCGCCAGCAAGCCGCCCTTTTCACCGGCACTGACCATGGAAACATAAAGTCGGTTAAAGGCCTTGGGATGGCGGGTCAACGCCTCGGAAAAACTTTCACCGCTTTCGACGCGGGTGCAAATATCGCGGATGGTGTCGCGCATGACCTTGTTAGGCGTCTGCTCCGCCAATGCCTGCAGGGCTTGGACAATGGCAATACCGGCGTCAATCATGGTGGCGAGCTGGCGGGTGAAGACCACCAGATCGTTCAGGCTGACCGCGCCGCCCTTGGTCTGGCCGCGTTTGGCTGTCTTTTCACGAATCTCCACCACCAGCAGATTGCGGTTGAGCAACGCGGCAATGGCAGCCTGCTCGGTGATTGCCTCAACGGTGTTGCGAATTTCGCGGCCGGTGGCCGTTTCTCTGGCGGTGTAGGCAAATAATGGCATACCTGTGTTCGTGAATAATTTAATATGGTGGAATTGCAAGCGCAATTATTCCCACCAAAGACATATTAGCACGATTTGTTCCAAAGTGGGCTGACGGCGAAAAGACCAAAGGTTGTGGGTGTTTCCCCGCTTGCCGACTGGTAAAATCATGCGGCAATACCCGAAATGTGACATTAGGTGCATGTAAAATGTGCATAAATCATTTTTGTTTCCGGTTGTGTCCTAGTTACTTTAGGCAAAATTTAAGAAAAATTTTTGTTGTCAACTGGTTTGGATTTCCCTACGTTTGAAGTCAATCGCACCTGCAGGGTGCTTGGGGTAAACTGTTTTTACCCCGCTTAAACAGTAAAACAAAAACCAAACAACATCGGAGGAACAGATGAAGTTTAATATCAATAAATGGACATTGGGTCTCGCCGCCGTCGGAGCCGTCAGCATGGCTTCCGCCGTCCGTGCAGACGACGCACCGAAATTGAGCCCGGTTGAAACGGCGCTTTCCAGCACCGTCATCAGCGGCTACGTCAGCGCTTCTGCGAACTACGAAGCCAGCCCCAGCGCAGTCGGCGGCTCGATCGGTGGCAACATTCCGTTGCAAGCCGGCAAAGCCAACGGCTTCAACCTTGACGTCGTGAAGCTCTCGATCGCCAAGGCGGAAGATGAAACCCCTTGGGCGGCCGGCTATGAAGCCGACTTGCTCTTCGGACCTGACGCTGTCGGTTGGAACCCGTCTCCGGGCGCGGCCAATTCCGAAGTTTCCATCCAGCAGGCCTACGTCTCCCTCCGCACGCCGGTGGGCAATGGCATTGACTGGAAAATCGGCGTGTTCAACACCCCGATTGGATACGAAGGCTTCGACGCCGTCAGCAATCCGAACTACACCCGTTCTTGGGGTTGGGCGGTTGAGCCGACCGAGCACACCGGTATCCTCGGCACCTATCAGGTCAACAACGAATTGTCGTTCTCGGCTGGTGTGGCTAACACGCTCAGCGCTGGCATCAATTCCCGCAATCTCTATAAATCAACCAGTGCCGACGTGAACAAAGGCGCTTGGAATAAAACCTTCTTGGGTTCTGTTACCCTGACCGCTCCCAGCAACTGGGGTTGGGCCTCTGGCTCCTCACTCACTGCGGGCGTGGTTTATGGTTTTGCCAACAGCGGCTTTAGCACGTTTGGCAACGGCGGCAAACAAGGCGGCAACCAAGCCAACTACTATGCTGGCGCGACGCTCAACACCCCGTGGAAGAGCGTTAGCTTTGGCGCAGCCTTGGACTACGTTCAGAACTTCGGCGGCGGCGCTGCTTTCAACAATCCGTTGAGCATTCATGCCGACGAAATCATTGGCGGCCTCTACAACACCGTTCAAGTCACGGACAAGTTGAGCTTCAACTCCCGTGCTGAATACTGGGAAATCGACGCCGCCGGTTCAACCGTTTCTGCCCTCACCGGCAGCGACAACGGCGTGGCGCTCACTGAAACCGTTGCCTATAACCTGTGGAACAACGTCACCACCCGCCTCGAAGCGCGTTATGACCACGTCCTCGGTGGCACTTGGGCTGGCGCGGTTGGTTACTTCGCTCCCTCGGGCGCGAGTGTGACCCGCACCTCCGTTGGCCTCTACGCCAACGTGGTTTACAAATTCTAATCTGAATTAGAATCCTTCGCCCCTGCCGGTTCGCCGGCAGGGGCTTTTTGTTGGAAAAATCCGTTTGCTTACATACAACATATCATCAAATCAAGATATGTTGATTTTATATTTGCAAAACCCTACGCTCCCCAGTAGTTTTTCCACACCAAACTGAATTAACGCTTATGAAATTCATCCGCGACATACTGGCAGCGAAAAAGGCCGCCGGCCAACCCGTCGTCTCCTTTGAATTTTTCCCGCCCAAGACCGACGAAGGCGAACGTGCGCTGCTGGAAAAACATATCCCCGCGCTGCTCGCCGGGCGACCGGATTTTTGCTCCGTGACCTACGGTGCCGGCGGCAGCACGCGTGACAAGACCCTTATGATTGTGGACCGCATCCAGCGCGAACACAGCCTGCCCGCGCTCGCGCACCTCACTTGCGTGAATCACACCCGTGCGGAAATCAGTGTGTTGCTCGAAAAGTTTCGCGCGCTCGGCTGCCAAAACATTCTTGCGCTGCGCGGCGATCCGCCCGGCGGCGGCGATTTCCAGACTACGCCTGACGGCTTTGAATTTTCAGCGCAGCTCGTGAAATTCATCCGCGAGGCCAGTGATTTCTCCATCGGCGTGGCCGGGTTTCCCGAAGGCCACATCGCTTGCAAGGCCGGCAAGCTCGCGGACTGGCAGCACTTAAAGGAAAAGGTGGATGCCGGGGCCGACTTTATCGTCACCCAGTTGTTTTTCGACAACGCGGATTATTTTGCGTTCCGCGACCACGTCACGCAGAAGCTTGGCGTGAATGTGCCGCTGGTGCCGGGTGTGGTGGCGATTTTAAGCGCGACGCAAATCACAAAGTTCACGCAGATGTGCGGCGCGAAAATCCCGCCGACCTTGCGTAAAAAGCTGGATGAAATCGGCACGGACGATGAAGCGGCGGCGAAGTTCGGTATCGAATATGCGACGCACCAGTGCGAGGAGCTGCTCCGCGCCGGTGCGCCCGGCCTCCATTTCTACACGCTTAACAAGGCGCACTCCACGGTGCAGATTTTGAAAAATCTCGGACTGGCCTGATTACAGCCCGAACTGGTTTGCCATGATGCCGATGACGCTCAACGGCCCAGTGTCCTCCAAGCCGTCGGCCGCCTTGTCCAGCTTTTGCAGCGAGAGCTTGGCGCTCTTGTAAAAATCCTGTTCGTTCACCAGTTTGCCGATGGTGCCGTCGCCCTGGTTCACCTTCAGCAGAATTGAATTCAGGTTGGTCATCGAACTGGTGGCGGAATTATAAAGTGCCTCGTCCGTCAGCAGCTTGCCGATGGTGCCCTTGCCGGCACGCGCGTCTTCAACCGTCAGCCTGATGGAGCCAATGGTATCCTGAAGGTTGCTCACGGTGTCCAGCGCCGACGCATAAAGTGTGTCGTCATAGATCAGCTTGCCGACCGTGCCCTTGCCGCTGCGGATTTCGCCGGAAATATTTTCGATGTTGTCGAGCGTGTTCTTGATGCTTTCCTTTTTGGAGGTGATGACGTCATCCAGCGCACCGAACATGTGCTTGATCTCGTCGCCGGCAAAATTTTTCGTGATGTTCTGGATACCGCCAGCGGCGTTGTCCAGCTTGGCCATGATGGCGTTCAAATCCGTCTGCTCGACACTCGCCAACTCGGTGCCGTCCACGGCCAGCGTGTTGTCCGACGGCGCGCCAAAATCCAGCGCCACAAAATTCTGCCCCATCAGGCCGGTGAACCGGATGCTGGCGATGCTGCTGGTTTTCACGACCGCCGTCTGGCGCAGTTTTAGCGTCACGCGGACGCGGTTCGTGGTCAGTTCGATACTCTCGACGCGGCCGATTTCGACGCCGGCCATTTTCACGCGGTCGCCCGGCTTCAAATCCTGCACGGTCTGGAACTGCGCGGAAACCCGGTAACCGTGGCCAAACAAATCCACGCTGCCGAGCGTCTCGACGAGCGCCCACGCGGCGATAAGCGTGATGGCGACGAAGAGGCCAAGTTTGGTTTCGAGGGAATTTTTCATAGGCGGAACGGTTTATTTTTCTCGTTTAAAATCGGCGTGCAGAAAACTCTGCACCAGCGGGTCGTTGAAATTTTTCACCTCGTCCGGCGTCCCGATGGTCAGGATGCGGCCCTCGGCAATCACCGCAATGCGGTCAGCCACGCCGAACGCGAGGTCGCGGTCGTGCGACACCACCAGCGAGGTCACGCCGATGCGGCGCTGTAAATCGAGAATCTCGTTGCCGATGACGACGGATGAAACCGGATCCAGCTCGCTCGTCGGTTCATCGTAAAGAATCAACTGTGGCTCGATGAC
Organism: uncultured Verrucomicrobia subdivision 3 bacterium; assembly: GCA_903889895.1. Taxonomy (GTDB): domain Bacteria; phylum Verrucomicrobiota; class Verrucomicrobiia; order Limisphaerales; family UBA11358; genus UBA11358. Next base: position 63,157 of record CAISYZ010000070.1, read on the forward strand.
CAGCGCGCGCGCAATGGCAACGCGCTTTTTCATGCCGCCGGAAAGTTCGGACGGCATCTTGTCCATGACGTTTTTCAGGCCGACGTCCGTCAGCTTTTCGCTGACAATCTTTTCGATTTCCGCCGGTGATTTCAACCGGTGTTCGGCGAGATACAGACCGACGTTTTCACCGACGGTCAGTGAATTCAGCAGCGCGCCGGATTGAAAAACCAGCGCCATGCGGTATTTCGCGGCGATTTCCGGCGTGGTGATGGGCTCGCCGTTGATGAGGATTTCGCCCGCATCGGGCTCTTCGAGACCGATGAGATGCTTGAGCAGGACACTCTTGCCGCTGCCGCTCGGCCCCATGATGACAAAAATTTCGCCGGGCTGGACGGTAAAATCAATACCCTTGAGCACTTCCTGCCCGTCAAAGCTCTTGCACAGGCCGCGCACCGCGAGGCCAACGCCGCCGGAAATTTTTTCGTTCGCGCCGTTCATTTCAACAGAAAGCGGGTGAGGATGTAGTCGAAAATCACGATGAGCACGATGGAGTTCACCACGGCCTTCGTAACCGAGCGCCCGATGCCGCGCGGGCCGCCGATGGTCGTCAGCCCCTGGTGGCACGAAACCACGCCGACGATGACCGCGAAGCAAAAGCTCTTGAACACGCCGTTAGCCACGTCCGACAGCTCGACGATGTCCTTCAAGTCGGCGAAGAAAACCTTGAAGGGAATGTCCATGAGGTGATTGTAATTCGCCACCATCGCACCGCCGAACCAGCCGGTGAGAATGGAAAAAACCACCAGCATCGGCAGCGCCACCGAAATCGCCAGCACGCGGGGCAGCACAAGGTAATGAACCGGGTTGATGTTCATCGTCCGCAGCGCATCAATTTCCTGATACACGCGCATCGAGCCGATTTCCGCCGCCATCGCCGAGCCGATGCGGCCGGCGATGAGAATCGCCATCATCACCGGCGCGAGTTCCTTGGCGATGCCGAGGCCGACCACGCCGCCGACGGCATTGGTGAAGCTGCGCTCCACCAGTGGTGGGCCAAAGTTCAGCGCGATGACGCCACCGATGAAGAATGACAGCATGCAGACCATCAGCAAACTGGCGTTGCCGATTTCAAAAAACTGTTCTTTCACCTTCTGCCGATGACGCCACGCGAGCGGCAACGCCAGCAGCGTGCGCCAGAACAACAGCATGACTTGTCCGACATTTTCAAACATGGTGCAAAATTATTGGGCGGCCGTCTTTTCGGCGGCCCGGTGGAAATAGAACCACTGCGTCCGGCTGCTTTCCCCATCCAATTGATACTGGAAAAGGCCGAACAGGAGCGAGACTTTTTTGTGCGCCGGCGCAGTCTCGCGACGATATAAATTCCACAACAGCGAGCGGCTGGAAGCGCCGGTCAGCGGATTGTCCGCCGCGCGCCAGAGCGACCACAGCGGCGACCAGTTGCGTTCGACGCCGCGATTGTCCGGGGTGAACGGCTCCGCCAACGCGAGCACCTGCAGGCGTTGTTCGCCGTGCTGGCCAAGATGCCATTCAAAGAACGGCCACATTTCCAGCCGAACTTTTCCCAGTCCGGTCTCGGTGTTTTTTTCCTCGAGTTTGGAATATAAATAAAACAGCACCTGCGTCCGCCGCTGGTCCAAAATTCCAGAGTGAAACCAGTGGGACTGCCAGAGTGGCCACAGATACGAATCGGCTTCCTGCGTGGCATTGTGTGAGCGGCTGAATAGCGGGAAGACGCGCGTGGTGGTCTTGCCCTCGCCGCGCGCGATGATAATAAACGGCCACGGCATCTGCCATTCGCGATAGTTTTTTTCGCGATTGTCCAGCCAGGTGAAAAACGGCCAGAGCACGGTGGTGACCTCCAGTTGCGGCGAGCGCGTGGTGGCAAAAAACGGAATCGAGGCGCGAAATTTCTCCTCGTTGGTCGTGCCCAGGCCGGTGGTCTGCCGCAGATACAGCGGCCAGACGTAAAAGGATTTTTCATGGCCGCCGGTGGTCTCGACGTCACCGAAGCCGTTGGTGTGCGTGGTCACGCCCTGCTGTTCGTGCCCGACAAACGGCCAGACCTGCCAGCCGCGCAGATGGTCACCACGGCTGGTCGCGCCAAACGGATACAGATAGTTTTCCGTGATGACATCATTTTTGCGCGTCTCGCTGTAAAACGGGAACATCACGAAAAAGATTTCGTCGTGAAACAGGCGGTTTTTGAGCCGGCCATAAAACGGCATAAGCGCGGTGTAATTTAAATTGGTGTCCGTGGCTCGTTGCTGAAAATACAGCGGGTAGATGGTAACGCGGCTCACCTCCGTGCCGTCCGCCTGCTGGCCGCCAGCGGTGCTGATGAGCTGGAACAATTGCCAGCGCCGTTCCTCGCCGTAGCGGATGCGCGACAGCAGCGGATACAGGAAATCATCCTCGTGCGATTCCACCTCTGGATTTTGGTCGCAGGAAAAGAACGGCGGCAACGCCCAGGTTTTTTCCGAACCGCTTTGCTGCGAATAATAAAACGGCCCGCCGGCTTCGGTGCGCCAGCCAGCTTCGAGCGTCAGGGAAAAATGATCAAACGCAAAACCGGCGGAATCCCATTTCTCCTCAGCGGCGGAAACGGCAAAAGCCAGACCGATGACAAAAGCCATGACCAAAAGGCACCGGTTTTGGCCGGGTTCACCTTTTTTCGGTATCGTTATTGGCTTTCGAATCATTGCGCTTTCGGCGTTTTTCACGCCGAGTTTAACATTGACATTGACTTTGTTGGTCTTTGGTTTATTGTTCCAAACAATTGAGGTTTTACCTCGGTTCCTCCTGACCCGGTGCTGGCATTGATTTGTTGGCACTGGGTTTTTCTTTGATCAGCGGAAACCGCCGGCCTACCAAATTCAGCAGCGCCGGCAAAAATGTCAGGCCCGCAATCATGCACGTCGCGATGCCCGTGGCCATCATACAGCCAAGGCTATAGATGCCGCGATGCTGCGCAAGCATCAGGCTGCCGAATCCCGCGATGGCCGTCAATCCCGACACCAGCACCGCCTTACCCGTGCTGCGCGCCAGAATGCTCGCGGTGCGCTCCTCGGCGTAGCGGTTCAAAATATGGATGCCGTTGGTCACGCCGATGCCGATGACCAGCGGCAGCGTCATGATGTTCGCCAGGTTCACCGGAATGCCCGCCCAGCCCATGATGCCCGCCAGCCACAGCGTCCCGATGGCGACCGGAATCAGCGATAAAATCACCGCGACCAAGCTGCGGAAATGGAACAGCACCATTAGCGCGATGGCCGTCAGCGAATACCACGCCGCCTGGATGTAGCTGTTCTTCAACAGCGTCTCGTATTCCAGAAGCTGCACCGGCGTGCCGGTGACGTTCGGATCCACCGTCCGCAAATCCGCCACGAAACGCTCCTGCGGCGCGCGTTGCCAGACGTCTTCCTTGGGATAAACCTGGATGAGAAATTTCCCGTTCACGCCGACAAACCGGTGGCGCAGGGCGGGCGGCAAATCGTCCACGCCCAGCGGCGCCTGGCTGTCCTGCCGCTGCAACAATTCAAACGTGTCGCGCAAATCGCCGAGCAGCATCTGCTGGAACTGCCCCAGCTTCAACGCGTGATCCGCGCGGACCGTCGCGTCGCCGGCCAGCGCGTCCTTGCGCAGGCTCGTGATGGCTTCGCTCAAATCATTCAATTGCGCGACCAGCACCGGATCGTTGGTGCCGACGGCGCGCTCGGCCAGGCCGAGATAGCAGGAAGTGTAGAACAGCGTGCCGCTCAACTGCTCCACGTCCACCGGCTGCGCGTCCGGCGGACTGAATTTCAGCGCGGCCACCTCGCCTTTAACTTCCTCGATGAGCCGGAGTTTTGCCGGCGACGCCGGCTCCAGAAAATCCCGGTAGAACGGCGGCTGGGTTTCCGCCACCGTGGGCAGCTGCTCGATTTTTTCCTGCAACGCCACCGCGTTCGTGAGCGAATCGGCGACGACCGCGCCGTAGAGCAGCGACTTTTCCGCGGAGTTGAGCAGCTTCTGCTCGAAGACCACCGACGACAAACTCGGGCTTTGCATCTTGATGAGGTTGTAATCGAAATAAACCTTCCGCGCCTCCCACGCCGCCGCCGCGCAGAGCGCCAGCGTGATGCTTAGCACCAGCACCGGCCGTTGCAGCCAGAAGTTTTCCAGCCGCGCCCGCCGGTCGTCCTCGCGGATGGCGTGGTCGAGCACATTTTGCCGGCCGCGCAGCAGCAGCACCGGCAGCATCGTCATCATGGGAATGAAACACACCAGCAGGCCGCCGCCGCAGATGATGCCCATTTCCTTGATGCCCTGAAAATTCGTGAAATACATCGACAGAAACGCGCCGGCCGTCGTCAGTGCGCCGATGAAAATGCCCTGGCCGGTGAACACCATCGCCTTGGTGATGGCTTCCTGCTCGGTTTTGCCGTGGTGCAATTCCTCCTCGTAGCGCGTGATGAGGTGCACGCCGAAATCAATCGCCAGCCCGATGAGCATCGGCACGAAGGTGATGGTCAAAATGTTCAGGTGCCCGATGGTCACCGTCGTGAACGCCAGCGTGTAGCCGAGGCCGACGACGAGGCAGATGGTCGCCTTCACCGGCCGGCCGGTTTCGTGATAGCCGTAGATGAAAATCAGCGCGCACACCAGCATCGCCACCACGCTGGCCACCGTTGTGTCCCGTTGCGACTGCATCATCTCGTCGTAATCCAGCACCGGCTCGCCGGTGATGCCCACGTTCACGCCCGGCACCTCGGCCTTGGTCTGCCCCACCAGTTCGCGCAACCGGTCCACCGCGTCGCCGGTCTGGTCATCGGTCGGCGCGTGCGTGGTGACCACGAAAATTTTCCCGTGCGCAAACGTCAGGTAGCTGTCCAGCACCGCGTCGTCGCTGCCGCCGAGGAGCGTGACCACGTTGGGCGACGGCGGCAGGCCGCTGCGATGCAAGGCGTCGCCGGCCTGCGACACGATGCGCGTCAGCGCCGGCAACGATTTCGCCAGCGACCGGTTTTCCGCGTTGTCCACCTGCGACGCCGAGCGGAAGGCGAGGTTGATCTGGTCAAAGAGCGAGACGAGATTCGTCGTCTGCGCGAACTGCGTGATGAACGGCCGCGCCGCGCGCAACGTATCGCGCATTTCCACGAGGTTCGTCTCGGTGGCGTAATGCAGCGCCTTGTTGCCCATCATGCCGAGGCTCTGCTGGTAAAACACATCGCAGAAGAGATTTGTCTGCGCCTGCATTTTCGCGGCGATGCGCTCGACGAACTGCCGGTTTTTTTCGAGGTCGTCGCTTTCCACCACCACCACCAAATCGTCCGGCTGGGGAAATTCCTTTTCCAGCGCGAGATAGTTCTGGTGGTATTTCTGGTTCGGGCCGACCAGATTGTCGCGGTTCATGTCCGCCTTCAGGAAGAAGACGGTGTAGAGCACGCAGAGGATGAAGAGCCCCACCTGCGGCCAGAAGAACCAGTGCGGATAACGGCACACCGCCGCCGCCAGCCGCCCCAGCAGCCGACCCATGACACTGTCTGGACGGAGCGCCTTCACGCGGTCTTTTCCACAAACACCGCCGTGCCGTAGCAGAGCACCTCGGTGATGCCCGGCGCGATTTCCGTGGCGTCATAACGCACGCCGATGACGGCGTTGGCGCCGAGCTGGCCGGCGTGGGTGAGCATGAGGTTAAACGCATCCTCGCGGGCGCGCTCGCAGAGGTTCGTGTATATGGAAATGTTGCCGCCGAAAATGGCCTGGATGCTCGCGCCGACGTTGCCGATGACCGACCGCGAACGCACGATGATGCCGCGCACCACGCCATAGGACTTGGTGATGTGAAAACCCGGCAGGTCAAACGTCGTCGTCGTCAGCGGATGGGTCATACTCATAACCCATTGATTGAACACGACCCGGCGCATCCGCAAAAGCGAAATCTTGCCGGACGCCGGTTCGGCGGCACCAAAAGAAATATTAATCCGCTGGTTTACTTTAAATTTAAACTGCGGCGGACCCATAGACGGGCGCAAAAATTCTGCTATAAATCGCCGTTGCGGCCTGGGGACCGGCCGTGTCTTACCCGGAGTCCTGCCCAGAAACCATGACCCTGTCATCGCGGCAAGCAAGCAGCCAGCGGCCCGCCGGCCCAAAGTCCGGACCGCCCGCCCCGGCGCTTTGTCCCCCGCACCCGGCGGCTTCCGCCGCCCGACGGCGGGAGTTTTCCTGGCTCCCGGGCATTCCCGCCGCGTCACGGATACCGTTTTCCACGGCTTGGGGGAAGTCCCCCATGACGCGGCGGACTCCCGCCATCAGCTGGGGGAAGCCCGCCACGGCGCGGGGGACTTCCCCGAGCAGCCGGGGGACGTCCGCCATGAGCCGGGGGACTTCCCCCATGGCGCGGAAAACCCCCGCGACCTCGCGGAAATGTCCCGCCGGACGACGGGGGAAGGCGTTGGCCGGCGAAAAGGCCCGATTTCTCCTTAAAAACCCCCTTTTTGACCTATGAGAATCGCTACCTGGGATTCCGGTGACCCGGAAATGTATTTCGACAATCCCAACCTCCGCTGGGGTTCGCCCTCCTACCTCCTGGAGCCCGGCGATCCCGGCTACGTGCCACCTTTCCCGACGGTTCAAACAACAAGCATAAAAAAACACATGAAAAAGAAACACGACATAGTCCCAAAACCCATTGCCAAATATCTCGATTGGCATGACAACCTCAAAAACGGCGTCACCGCCACCACGCCCGGCGCCACGGCGGCGGATGTGACCATGCTGACCACCGATAACGGCGCGCTCCACACCAAACACACGGCCGCCAACAACGCCGACATTGTGGCCAAAACCGCCCACACGGATTTTGCCACCGCGCAAGCCAACAGCATACGCAACGCCCGCGCCCTGGCCCAACGCATCAAAAAAAGCACCGGCTGCACTCCCGCCCTGATCGCCTCCCTGCAACTGGACGGTATCGAGGACACCACCGACATGACCCAGGAGAAACCCACCGTCACCGCCACCGCCAAAGCCAACGGCGTCATCGAAGTGGGCTTCAACAAAATCCAAGCCGAAGGCGTGCACATCTACGAAGACCGCGCCGGCACCGGCGTCTTCAACTATCTGGGCAGCGAGGTCCACTCGCCCTACGTGGACAACCGCCCGCTGCTGACGCCCGGCAAACCCGAGACCCGCCGTTACAAAGCCGTGTTCTTCATCGGCAAAGCCGAGATTGGTTTGGAAAGCGACATCGTGGAAGCCACCGCCCATCCCTAAAACCGGCGGGCTAACGGCCCGGCGGGAAAAGGTTTTCCCGCCGGGTTTTTTTTAGGTGCGGGAATATTCTTTGACAGAAATTCGCCAGTCCGCTTTCATAAACTCATGCTAAAAAAGGCCGCCGCCAAAACAACCGTGCAATCCCCAAAACACGGACTGCGGACTGCTATCAATTAGGCGGCGAATCGTATGAGCGTGTATTTTAGATGGTTGGTTGGTTCTATGCTTTCAACGCTGCCTCTGTGGATCGTGGTTGTATTTTTTTTGATGTGGCGGAGGCGGACTGCTACGCCAGACGTTGAGCGGCGACCAGTCTGGAGCATTTTAGCAGTGGTGTTTCAAATCGTTGCCATAGTTGCTGCCGTTTCAGCGTTTTGCATTTTTACTCAGCCCGAAAGCTTAATTGGTTTTATGTATGCCGTTCCAACCTACGCGTTCTTTGCCATGCTCGGCACTATTGCAGCTTTTGTAGCTGTTTTTCGTCGTGAGCAATGGCCTGCATTGTCGTGGGTCGCATTGTTTTTGAATGGTGTCCCATTTGTGATATTTCTCAGGCTGATAATTCAAAAAGTGAGTTTATGATTTTGCCGCCTTACAGACTGATAGGTGACAAAGGATTCTAAAATTTCAAAAGCCCAACGGCGCGGTTTGGGTTGGCCGGCTCCCGAGAATTCGGGATTGGCAAAGACTCCAAAGGGCGGCACGCTGATACGGCATTGATCCCCGAGCGCGTGAAGCCCCGGCTTCGCGCCCGGCCGGAACGGAATGCCCGGTTTAGCCCGATGAGCCCACAACCTGCCCCTGCGCCAATGTGCCAATGAAACTGCCCGGATACTTTTTTTGCTGCGGCCTGAGCCTGCTGCCCGCGCTGGGCCGCGCGGAAGCCCCGGCCAGGCCGAACATTCTCTTCATCCTCGTGGATGATTACGGCATCAAGGACGTGGGCATCGAGGGCAGCCAGTTTTACGAAACGCCGAACATTGATGCGTTCGCCCGCAGCGGCATGCGGTTCACCCAGGGCTACGCCGCCGGCGCGGTGTGCAGCCCGTCGCGCGCGAGCATTTTGCTCGGGCAATATCCCACGCGGCACGGCATCACCGAATGGATCGGCGCGGAAACCGGCCAGGCGTTCGCCGCCGAGCACCGGACGCGGTTGCTGCCGCCGGACTACGTGCAAAACCTGCCGGCCAACGCCACCACGCTGGCCGCGGCGCTGAAGGGGGCGGGTTATAGAACTTTTTTTGCCGGCAAATGGCATCTCGGCAGCAAAGGCGCGTGGCCGGAGGACCGCGGTTTCGACCTTAACAAGGGCGGCTGGGACTCGGGGAGCCCCAAGGGCGGCTACTACGCACCGTGGATCAACCCCACGCTGCCGAGCGGCCCGCCCGGCCAGTCGTTGACCCAGCGCCTCGCGGATGAAACGATTGCGTTCATCGAGCAAAACACCAACCGGCCGTTCCTGGCTTACCTCGCGTTTTACGCCGTGCATGGCCCGGTCGAAACCACCCGGCCGCTCTGGGAAAAATATCGCGCGAAGGCCGCCGCCCAGCCGGCGCCGCCGGCGCGGTTTGCCATCGACCGCACCCTGCCGGTCCGTCTCGTGCAGGACAATCCCATTTACGCCGGGCTGATTGAGGAAATGGACAACGCCGTCGGCCGGGTGCTGAAAAAAATTGACGCGCTAAATCTGGCGACCAATACCATCATTGTATTCACCAGCGACAATGGCGGCGTGGTTTCCGGCGACAGCTTCAGTTCTTCCCAGCTGCCCTATCGCGGCGGCAAAGGCCGCCAATGGGAAGGCGGCACGCGCGTGCCCCTTTACATCCGCGCCCCCGGCCTGACGCGTTCGGGCAGCGTGTGCGACACCCCGGTGAGCGGCATTGATTTTTTCCCGACGCTGCTCGCCCTCGGCGGCGTCACTGCGGCGCCGCAGCAGACCGTGGATGGCGTGAGCCTCGTGCCGTTGCTCCAAGGCGCCCGCCTCGCACCGCGGCCGCTCTTCTGGCATTATCCGCACTACGGCAACCAGGGCGGCGAGCCCACCTCCATCATTCGTTCCGGCGACTGGAAACTCATCCACTACTGGGAAGACGGCCACAACGAACTTTACAATTTGGCCGCCGACATGGGTGAGCAGCACGACCTGGCCAGGACTGAGACGAACCGGGCCGCCGCCTTGTGGTCGCAGTTACAGGCATGGCTTAAAGCCACCGGCGCAAAAATTCCGCAGCCCAATCCCGCTTACCAACCAGCCTGGGCGGAGCAACAGCGTCAAGCCGCGTTGCGCCAAAAAGCCTATCTCGAAAAGCAACACGCCGAATTTCTCGATCCCCATTGGCAGCCGGATCCGACGTGGTGGAAGAGCCAGCAAACGCCGGACTGACGCAACGAATTGGTAGGGCGACAAAAAGGGCGTTGTCAGCAATAGCCTTCGTTGGGCGTCTTATCGCGGTGGCCGGGCCAACTTATTTCGCCTTCGGTTCCACCGGTATCCGCATGCAGTAAAACGAGCGCCACGCAAACACCAGCGCAATGAGGAAACACACGCTGCCGATAACGTAGGACAAGATGGAGTCGGGATTTTTCTGTTTCAGTTCCACGGCAATCTCCACCGCCAGCAGCCCGAACAGCGTGGTGAACTTGATGATGGGGTTCATCGCCACGGAGCTGGTGTCCTTGAACGGGTCGCCCACGGTGTCGCCGACGACGGTGGCGGCGTGGAGCGGCGTGTTTTTCATCTTCAAATCCACTTCCACGATTTTCTTGGCGTTGTCCCACGCGCCGCCGGCGTTCGCCATGAAGATGGCCTGGAACAACCCGAAGAACGCGATGGCGATGAGGTAGCCGATGAAGAAATACGGGTTCAAAAACGGCAGGCCGAGCGCGAAGCAAAAGATGACGATGAAGATGTTGATCATGCCCTTCTGCGCGTAGCGCGTGCAGATTTCCACGACGCGTTTGCTGTCCTCGATGGACGCGGAATCCTTGTCGAGCTTGATGTTTTTCTTGATGAAGACGACCGCGCTGTAAGCGCCCGCGACGACGGCTTGAATGGTCGCGCCGGTGAACCAATAAATCACCGAGCCGCCCATGAGCAGACCAAAAACAATCTGCGGCATGACGAGCGAGAGCCGGCCGACGGCGTCGCCGAAGACGTGTTCGAGCAGCATGATGATGCCGAAAATCATCGTGGTGGAGCCGACCACCGCCGTGCCGATGAGCACGGGCTTGGCGGTGGCCTTGAAGGTGTTGCCCGCGCCGTCGCCTTTTTCGAGTTCCGTTTTGGCGGTGTGGAAATCGGGTTTGAAGCCGAAATCTTTTTCGATTTCCGCGCCGATGCCCGGCAGCTTTTCGATGCGGGACAATTCAAAGACGGATTGGGCGTTGTCCGTCACCGGGCCAAAGCTGTCCACGGCAATCGTCACCGGGGCCATCGCGAGAAAACCAAACGCGACAAGGCCGAACGCAAAAATCGGCGCGCCGAAGACGAACTTGGCCGGGATGAGCGCCATGAAGTCGTGGTTCAGCGAGAATAGATACGAGACAAACATCAGACCGAGGATGACGAGACCCATCCAGAACGCGGAGAAATTGCCGGCGACGAGGCCGGAGAGGACGTTGAGCGACGCGCCGCCCTGGTCGGAGGCGTCGGTGACTTCCTGCACGTGCTTGGACTTGGTGCTGACGAAGATTTTCGTGAACTCCATGATGAGCGCGCCCGCGAGCGTGCCGCACGCGATGATGCTGGACAGCACCCACCAGAGGTTGGGCAGCGGTTTGACAATGTAGTTCGTTGTATGCGCATCGGGGATTATGGTTTCAGTAATCGAAAAATCACCAAGCAACAGCCAGCTCGCGCCGAAGCAGACGAGGATGGAAACGATGCTGGTGATCCAGACGAGGTCGGTGAGCGGCGCTTCCCAGTTGAAATCTTTTTGGTGGCCGTAACGGACTTTGGCCAGAGCCATATTGAAATAAAACGAGCCGAGCGAGGCCAGCACCATGAGCGCCTGAATCGCGAACATCCAGATGATGAGCTTCGCGCAGAGCAGCGGCGAAAGCGCCAGCGCCAGCGCGAGAAAGGCGATGAGCGCCACTCCGGTGACGCCGTAGGTTTCAAAGCCGTCCGCCGTCGGGCCGACGGAATCGCCGGCGTTGTCGCCCGTGCAGTCGGCGATGACGCCGGGATTCTTCGGATCATCTTCCGGCAGGTTGAAAACAATTTTCATCAGGTCGGAACCGATGTCGGCAATTTTGGTGAAGATGCCGCCGCCGATGCGCAAGGCCGACGCGCCGAGCGATTCGCCGATAGCGAAACCGATGAAGCACGGCCCGGCGAGTTCCGTGGGCACGAAGGCTAGAATCGCGATCATGCACGCGAGTTCCACGCAGATGAGCAGCAGACCGATGCTCATGCCGGCTTGCAGCGGGATGAAAAGCGTTTTCAGCGGACTGCCGCGCAGCGACGCGAAGGCCGCGCGGCTGTTGGCGATGGTGTTGATACGAATGCCGAACCACGCCACGCCGTAGCTGCCGAGGATGCCGAAGACGGAACACGCCAGAATCACCAGGACTTGACCGAGCGGCTTGTGTTGGAGGCCGATGAAATAATAGATCATGCACACCGCGATGAGCACCCAGAGCGCGGCGAGAAATTTTCCCTGCTGGAACAAATAGGTTTTGCACGTCTCCCAAATGATTTGGGACACGTCGCTCATCGAGCGGTGCACCGGCAGCGCGCGGGTGCGGACGTATTCCATGAGGCCGAACGCCGCGCCGACGGCGCACACAAACAGTCCGAAAAACAAAATCGCCTGCGCCGTGACGGTGCCATGAAAGAAATTCAACTGTTCGAGCGAGGGCAGTTGGATGTCGGCGTCACCGGCAAACGCGCTGGTGGCGCACAGAGACAATACGACTAGCAGTAAATTCCGCTTTGGCATAGGGCGGGAAAATTGCCGCAGGATGGTGATGAAGACCAGATTTATTTTGTGCGGCGTCATCACGAGATTACGCCATGTCTGCACAATCGCGCTTGCCGCTGTGCGCGGCGTGCCGCAATCTTTTCCCGATGTCCGAACGGCCCGTCTCCACCCTCAACAAACCCGACACCGCGCTCGAAATGACGCTGCGGCCCTCGCTCTTTTCAGATTTCACCGGCCAGCCCAAGGTGAAGGAGCGGCTGGAAATCGCCGTCGAAGCCGCCAAGCAACGCGGCGAGGCGCTCGACCACATCCTGCTCTCCGGTCCGCCCGGCCTCGGCAAAACCACCATCGCAAATATTTTGGCGAAGGCGATGGGCGCGAGCGTCAAGGCCACCAGCGGTCCGACGATTGAAAAAGCTTCCGACCTCGCGGGCCTGCTAACGAATCTGGAGGAAGGCGACGTGCTCTTCATCGACGAAATCCATCGCCTGCAAAAAACCATCGAGGAATACCTCTATCCGGCGATGGAGGATTTCAAGTTGGACATCATCATTGACCAAGGGCCGAACGCGCGCAGCGTGCGGCTGAACTTGCCGCGCTTTACGCTCATCGGCGCAACGACGCGCAGCGGTTTGTTGAGCGCGCCGTTGCTCACGCGGTTCGGGATGCGCGAGCGGCTGGATTATTATTGCGCGAGCGATTTGGATAAAATTGTTCTCCGCTCGGCGAATTTGCTCAACGTGGAAATTGACCCCGCCGGCGCGCATGAAATCGCCCGGCGCAGCCGCGGCACGCCGCGTATCGTAAATAATCTGCTCCGCCGCGTGCGCGACTACGCGCAGGTGCGGCACGACGGCCGCATCACAAAGCAAGTCGCCGATAAAGCGCTGGCGATGCTGGAAATTGACGAGAATGGTTTGGACGAAATGGACAAGCGCATCCTCGAAGCCATCATTGTGAAGTTCGGCGGCGGACCGGTCGGTGTGAATTCCCTCGCCGTCGCCGTCGGCGAGGAACCGGACACGATTGAGGAAGTTTACGAGCCGTATCTCATCATGGAAGGCTACCTCAACCGCACACCGCAAGGGCGCATCGCGACGGAATTGAGCTATAAAAAACTTGGCCTGAAACCGGCGACGGGAAATCAGTCGAAACTTCTCTGATGGCATGAACGCCGTCCGTCTCTGGCTTTGGATTTCGGCAACCGCGAGTCTCGCCGGCTGGAGTTTGTCGGCCATCGGCCAGTTGAACCGCGCGGGCTACGTGGTTTTCTTCGCACTCGCCGCCGGCGTTTTTTCCCTGTGCCGGCAAAAAATTGATTTTCCCGCGCCGAAAAAACTTTTCCGCCGGTTCCGCCGTCCGCTGCCGTCGGCGTTTTTGCTTCTGGCAATTCTGGTTTTTCTTGGCGGCGTGATTTATCCACCGAGCAATTACACCGGGCTGAATTACCGACTCGCGCGCACACTGCAATGGCTCGCTCACGACGGCTGGTTCTGGATTCACACGCCCATCTTCCGCATGAACGACCGCGCGGTCGGCATCGAATGGCTGTCCGCACCGCTGGTGCTATTCACGAAATCGGACCGCGCGCTTTTTCTGGTAAACTTCCTGCCGTTCCTGCTGCTGCCGGGGTTGGTGTTCGCGGTGTTCACGCGGCTCGGCGTGCGCGCCCGCGTGGCGTGGCCATGGATGTGGCTGCTGCCGCTGGGCTACGATTTTCTGCTGCAAGCCGGCGGCAACGCGAACGACACGTTCCCCGCTGTCTATGCGCTGGCGATGATCGCATTCGGCTGCCGCGCGTGGGCAACGCGCAAACCGGCGGACTTGTGGTGCGCGATGCTTGCCGCCGCGCTGATGACGGGTGCTAAGGCCAGCAACCTGCCACTGCTGCTGGCCTTCGTCATTTTAATTTTCCCGCTGGTGCCGGTTTTGCGGAAACGCTGGCTGTCGACGACTATGGTGCTTTTGCTGGCAGTCATGGTTTCGTTTCTGCCCATCGCATATTTTAATTTCCATTATCTCCACGACTGGTCGGGCGCGGCGATCGAGCGCGCGAACATGACGATGAAAAATCCGTTCGTCGGCGTCTGGGGCAACGCGCTGCAAATCTTGGTGAACAATTTTCTGCCGCCGCTGTTCCCGCTGGCCGGCTGGTGGAATCATCACATCCTGAATTTCGCGCCGGGATTTCTGATGCGAGCGCTCGTGGCGAATTTTGAGCCGGATTTTCAGGTGGTGCCAGAACTGCCGACGGATGACTGGGCCGGCCTCGGCTTCGGTTGCAGCGTGCTGCTGCTCGTCTCGCTCGTCGCTGGCTGGCGGTTACGCCGCAGTAGTGGAAATTTTTTCGCGCCGGTTTCCGCGCTGCCGGAAAAACTGCGCTGGTGCGTTTTGCTGTCGCCGTGGCTGGCACTGATGGCCTTCACGGCGAAGTCCGGCATGATTACGCCGCACCGCATCATCGGGCCGTATTATCCGCTGCTGCTGCCGGCGCTGCTGGTCGGCGGGGGACATTCGTTGGTGGTGCGACGGCGCTGGTGGCGCAGGCTCGCGCTGGGTGCAACGATCCTGGCCTTGGTGGTTTTGGTGCTGCAACCGGACCGCCCGCTGTGGCCGGCGCAAACTATTTTATCAAAACTCGCGGCGCGGCATCCCGATTCGCACGCGGTGGCGCGGGCAAAGGAAGTTTACGCCGTTTATGCAGCGCGCAATGACGCGCTGGCCGGCGTGCGCAACCTGGTGCCGCCGGAGACAAAAGTTGTCGGCTTCATCGGCACGGAGGACGACTGCGATATTTCGCTGTGGCGGCCGTTTGGCACGCGACGCGTGGAGCATTTTTTCCTGACGGATTCGCCGGCCGATATCCGGCAGAAAGTTCAATGCGTCGTCGTGGGTGGTTTCAATCTGGAAATGCACCACCAGACCATTGACGGCTGGCTGAAGTCGGCAGATGCCGAACTCATTGGCACCACGAATGTCCTGCTGAAAATCACCGAGGGCCCGCAGCCGTGGTATGTCGCGCGGTTCAAGCCGGAAAAATAATCACGGCTGCTGCACTACGCGATAAAACCGGCAACGGAAACCGCCCGCGCCGGGGTCGGTCAGGTAAAACGGCGCGGCGGTGGCAGCGTTGGTGTTCAACGCGGTCCAGTTCACCAGATTGGTTGAGGTTTGCAGCACGTATTGTTTGTCCACTAGGCCGGACAGTTGCAATTGCACCGCGCCGTTGGAGAAGGTGGTGCCGGCCAGCACCGGCGCGTAGGCCGGGTAAAGCTGCGTCTGCGGGATGATTTCCTGGGTCCGGGCCGCGCTGCTCCACGCGAGCTGCGCCGACGAGCCGCCGGTGTCCTGGAAATATTCCATCGTGAGCGGATATTTTTTCCCGGCGGCAAGCGTGACCGTGCCGCTCCATTCCGTCGCCGACTGATCCGCCCATTCGTCAACGAGCAACTGGCCGTTGACCCACAGCCGTGCGCCGTCGTCGGTGGTGGTGTAAAAGGTGTAGGTGTCGTTGAACTGCGGCTGCACCGCGCCGGTCCAGCGGATGGTGAAATTGGTGGCGCTGATGCCGGTTGCCGGCGCGGTGCCGCTCCAGTTGAAATTCACCGTGGCATCCGTGCGTGTGAGCGTGGGTGCGCCGGTGAACGTCATCAACTGGCCGGAATAATAGTCGCCGGTCAAGCCGGTGCCAGCGCCGATGGAGTTCGTGTTGACGAACGTGGCGAGCGCCGTTTCACTGGGCACGCCGCCGGTGACAAAAGCGCGGGCGGAAAGGCCGGCGGTGTTGGTCAGCGCGAACGGCCCGGTGTAATGCAGAGAGTTGGTCGTCGGCACAGTTTCATTTAGCGTGTAATAAATCGCCGCGCCGGGCGTGGTGTCCGTGAGCGTCACGGTGATGGCGTTGGTGAAATTGCCGCCGGCGGGCGAGATCACGGGCGTCGTCACAAACACGCCGGTGCCAAACACCGCCAGCCCGTTCTGCGAGCCGACATAGACCTTGCCGTTGGCGACGGTCGGCACGGAAAATTTCACCGCCGGGCCGGGATAATCACGCGCACCGTCATCCGCCTGCAGGCTGTTGTAGATTTCCAGCGCGACGTTAGTGGCGTTGTAAGCACGTAATACCGCCGGGCCGCTGACATCGTAATCGTCGGACTCGATGGCCCAGACGATGGCGTTGCTGGTGCCGTTGGCGGAAATACTCGGCGTGGCGCCGGGGAAACCATACGCCGTCGGGCCTTGCGCCGGCGGCGTGGTGGCGATGACGCCATTGCTGATGCTGAACGCCTTCATCGTGTCGTTCACACCCACATAATAAATCGTCTTTTGGAAATACGCCGGCGTGTCGAAACACAGCGGCATCGCACCCGGCAGAGATTGCACAATCTGGCTATCGCTGCCAGCCTGGTAATGGCCAAGGCTGTCGCGATCCATTAGATAAATTTTCCCTTCCTTTCCGGCACCGATTAGCAGGTGCGGATGTGTCATGCTACCGGCCTCATCCGGCAACACCATCGTGCCGCCGGAACCCAGATCTATGTCGCTGTCGTTCAAAGTCTGTTGATTGAAAGGGGTGAAATAATCTGCCGCCTGCAGGCCGTTGGTAGTTGAGAGCTTGATATAGCTGTCGCCATAATCGCCATTCGTCGTGGCATCAAACGTGCCGTTGCCGGTGGCTACGTAGATGTTGCCGTTCGTATCGCAAGCGGGCGCATCGCCGGCTTCCCAAAGACCGCCCTGGCTGCCGTTGGGCGTGGTGTTGAAAACATTCGATAACGTCAGCGTCTGCGCGCCATAGCCGATCAGCCAGCCGTGATACAAACCGTTATCGCAATGTGACGCGGAACCGACATAAACCACACCGCGATTCAGCAGCAGTCCCATGCGGTTTAGTTGGATTAATCCTTGAAAAGTCACATGACCGCTACCATCGGTGCCGTCGCCCGTGCCCGCGACGGTGGGCTGAACGACCACTGGCCCGCCAAATTTCTCCGCGCCCGTCGCCACATTTAGCGCGTGCAGCCGGTGCACAAAATTGGTCACGCCACCGCTGACCTCTTTCGTCTTGGCCTCGACATAAATCGTCCCGTTCGTCGCGTCAATAACCGGCGTGCTGGTGATGCCGATTTCCGGCACGAGGTCGTCACAGAGCGTGAACGGATTCGACACATCCGCGCTCGTGACCGTGGTCACACCCGCCGCCGGATTGAGGAAGCTCACCTGCCACAGCGTCGCCATGCTGGCATCCGCATCGAACGCGTAAACGCTGTCATGCTCGGTAGCGACATACACCACATTATGCACGCCCTGGCCAGGAATGTTTACGTTCGTCAGCACCAATGGCTGCGCATAGACGTAACCGTCCACAGCATAGGAAAATAATTTGCCGAATGTCGCGGAATTGACGTTGGTGAGGTTCAGCACGGTTTCGTTTGTATTCAGGCCGGTGCGGGCGAGGTCATTGTGGTAAGTCAGCACGGCAACACCCGCGCTCGCGGCCGTTATGAAGCACACCAGTAAAATTGTCAGCCAAAACAATTTGATACGCATTAACAGATGTTAGGTGTTTCGGCCGCAAAAGTAAATTTTTGACGCGGTAGACATCTTGCAACCAGCCCGACCTAATGCCTGACGCTATTCCTTCAACAAAATGATGGCATCACGGTCGAACGGCGCGAGATGGATAGCTTCTCCGGCGGCCATTTGGCGGGTGAATAGTTGCGCGGGCACTAGCATCAATCGGTTGTCGCGCCAGACCAAACCGGGTTTTGAAATTTCCTGGAAACCGCTTTCCGTCAAAAATGAGGGCGTTGAATCCTGCTTCGTTGCCATGACGAAAACTGTCGCCGGGCGCGCGAGCTTGAAGCTCAAGTCGGTTTCTTGGCCGGCCTTGGTCACGCGGCGCAGCGCGATCCATTTCGCGCCTTCAATTTCCGGCGGCAGCGTGGCGAAAGAATTGTCCGCCGAGCCGTCAAGGTCGTAATAAACCGGCCACTGCGCCCGCACCGGCATGTCCATGAAGTAAGCCCGGTTGTTCGTGCCCGACGTTTGCAGATCGGTCACCAGCGGCGTAGCGGGCAATTCCGGCAAACCGTTCGCGCCGTAAAAATAAATTACGGCGGAATCGCTGTGGCCGGCCACATCAGAAACCATCGCCACGTTTTTGCCGGTGTGCAGCGGTGTTTTCCAGAAAAAAACATTGTCCACCCGGCGGCCGTTCGTCTGCGTGTAGCTGCCATTGGCCAGCGTGGAAATGATTTCGCCGTTGAGTGTGAGCGTCAGCTTCGCCGCGCTGCTGTATGCCTTGATGCCGTTGTCCACCGCGCCGGTGCGGAGAAAATACCGCTGCGACGTGAGATGCACCGTCGGTTCATTCGGACGCAGGAAACAGCGATATAAATAATATACGTCCTTTTTGTCGCCAGCGTAGGTGAGCAGCCCTTTTGTGTTCCAGCCAACCGGCTTTTTGTATTTCACATCCGTAAAATCACGCAGCGTCCACCAGGTGAACATGCCGATGGAACCGTCGTTTTCCTTGAGCTGTTCTTGAAACCGTGCCTCGCCGAGCAACTGCTGGTATTCCTCCGGTTCATATTTATCAATGCGCACACTCGCATCCGCGTAATCGCAATGAATTGTCGTCACGCCGCCCGCGCCGGTTTCGCTGACGTAGCCCTTCTTGGCAAAACTCCAGGCATCGCCTTTGCCATACCAGCCGGGATAACTGTTGATGCCGTGAAACGCCGCATTGGTGGATTTCATGTTCGCGACAACGACAATCCGCGTCGGGTCGAGCGCCTTGACGACCGGCACTTCACGGTCGGCCACTTCCTGCCCGGCTTCGTTGCCGACGGACCACAACGCGATGGACGGATGATTGTAATTCTGTTTCACCAATTCAGTCGTGATGCGGTCGGCGGTTTCGCCGGATTTATCGCCACGGTTGCTGTGACCATTTTCGGCCCAGCAGAAAATGCCCAGCTGGTCGCACAAATCATATTCGAGCTGCGCGTGCGGATAATGTGGCAGCCGCATGAAGTTGAAACCTAAGTCCTGAATGAACGCGTAGTTGGCGCGGAAATCCTCATCCGCCATCGCAGAAGCTTTGGCCTCGATTTCCTGGTGCAAATCCGCGCCGAAGAGAATGATTGGCTTGCCGTTGAGCTTCACGCGGCCGGTGGTAGTTTCAAACACCAGATTGCGAAAGCCGGTCGGCTGCGTGATTTCGTCCACCACGTTGCCGTCGCGCAACAACTCTATTTTCACATGATATAAATTCGGCGTGGTCGGCTCCCAAAGTTTTGGCGACTTCACTTTGCCGGAAAATTCAAGGGCGGCACGTTCGCCTGCCGCAACTTTTGTCTTGCTGGTAAAAGTTTTCACCGCCGTGCCAGCCGGATCGAGCAGCGTCGCGCGAACCTCCACCGCTTGCTTCTGGCCGGCGGAATTTTTCACGAGCACTTTCACTGACAAATCGGCGCTCGCAGCGGAAACCTTTTGCGGCGTGATATAAACGCCCGGCGAAGCGTAATCTTCCAACTCAACGTGCAACGGGTCGGTGGCAACCAGCCAGACCTTGCGATAAAGCCCGCCCCAAATGGTATAAAGCCCGTTCTTGTTCGGCAGACAATCCGTCATGTTGGCGGGCGTATTGTCCACGCGCACCGCCAGTTCGTTCTGGTCGCTGGGTTTGAGCGCCTTCGTCGCGTCAAAAACAAAGCGCGTGTAGCCGCCACGATGCTGGCCGAGCGGTTGGCCGTTCACGAAAACATCCGCAATGGTCGCCGCGCCTTCAAAGACGAGGTAAAGCTGCTTGCCGGCAAATTCCGGCGGAACAGAAAGATTGCGGCGATACCAGCCGTGCGTGAGTTCGGAGAAATGCGCGCGCGTCTGAAAAACGTGCGGCACGCTCACGGCTGCCCACGACGCGGAAGCGAATTCCGCCGAGCCGATTTCCGGCAGCGCCGCCGCTGCGCCCGCGCCGGTGAACTGCCAGCCCGCGCCGGACAACAAGATTTGCTGCCGCACAGCCGGATTGCTGTCATCGGCGTTCGCCAGCATGCGCGCCACCAGCAGCAAAAGAAAGAGTGACCATTTTTTCATAAATTTCCTGTTTGCGTGAATAGAATAAGACCGCCAGATGCGTCCATAGGTGACAAGCAAATTGCGCAGCGGCTTTGGGCTTTTGTTCCCTCCGGCTTTGGTGTTTCATTCCTACGCTTTGATTATGCCCAAGCGCGCCGGCCTTCATATAATTTTTGTAATCGGCGCATTTACATTGATTGAACTGCTCGTCGTCATTGCCATCATCGCCATCCTCGCCGCGCTGCTGCTGCCGGCGCTGGCCCGCGCCAAGCAAAAGGGCCAGCAGGCGGTCTGCCTTTCCAATCTCAAACAAATCGGCCTCGCGTTCGAAATCTACCTCACCGACAACAATAGCCATTTTCCGGACCGGCGCGATTTGAAATCCAGTCTGCCCAACGGCTACCGTCCGTGGACCACCTGGCCGCCGTCCGATCCGCGCGCTGGCTGGGCGGCAACAAATTTTTGGGCCGCGTGCCCGAACTGGAATGTCTGGTCCTGCCCGGCGGCGGTGAATTCACCGGTCGGCAACATCGTGCAATCTTTGCAAGCCACCTCGAATAACACCAACACGCCGCCGTGCCGCTACTGGGCCTGGCGCTTTGACCGGCCGGACGATCCCGTAGGACAGGAAGATTTTTGGGGCAAGTCAGAATCACAGGTGGTGGCCGATTTGGAGACTGCCAGTTTGACCGATGCAACGCTCGGCCCCATCGGCAGCGCTACGGATGTGGAACTGGTCGTGGATCCCTATTTTCCGAACTCCGTTCCCACCGTGCCCGCCGGTTTCAGCGGCCACACCATCCACGGCGGCGGACGTTGCCGCGTGTTTCTTGACGGCCATATTCAATTTCTCCGCGACGCCCGCACGCCTCTGCAATAACCGGCGGCAAAATCCAAATCAAAGTTTAGCACGCTGCGCCGCGACCTGTTCTGGCGTGACCGACGAGGCGCCAGTTGCAAAGCGCGTGCGAATATAATTGATGACGCCGGCGATGTCAGCATCACTCAACACGTTGAAAGGTGGCATCGAGCCAGTGTATTTGGCGCGGTCGGCGGGCAGCACGGCGGCGGGGCCTTTCAGAAGAATGTTGATGAGCCGGGTCGGGTCGCCGGCGACAACAGCGCTGCCGATGAGCGGCGGTTGCATGGACGGCACGCCGCGTCCGTCCGGCATGTGGCAGGCAGCGCAGACCGTCGCAAAAATCTTGTTGGCGGGATTTTTGGGGTCGGCAACGGTGTTGTCCGTGCCGTCCGCGACGGCGGGGAGGTTGAAATTATTTTTCTTCGCCCTATTTTTCTCGCCGGTGTAAATCACGCGCCAGATGCGGCCTTTCTCGGTGTCGCTGATGTAAAGCGAGCCGTCCGGCCCGACGGCGACGCCGCACGGACGATATTTCGCGCCGCTGCCTTTGGCGTAAAATTCCGCGCCGGGAATGCCCTCGACAAAATTCTCCCACTTGCCGGTCGGCATCCCTTGCGCGTCGAATGGAATGAACACGACCTTGTAACCGGCTTGCGGCAGCGGCGCGCGGTTCCACGAGCCGTGGAACGCGAGAAACATTCCGTTGCGATAATGTTCCGGGAACTGAGTGCCGTCGTAGAGGCACATTTGCAGCGGCGCCCAGTGCGCGGGAAAGGCGATGAGCGGCTTGTCGAATTCGGGATTGTCCGCGCGCTTGCGGTTGTCGCCGCCGTATTCCGGCGCGAGCATCCGCGCATTTTTAATTGGATCCCAATAGGAATACGGCCAACCGATATTCACGCCTTCCTTGAGCAAGTGAAATTCCTCGGCGTCGCGCTCGGCGTTGTCGAGCGCGTCGTAGTCGGTGGGGTCAACTATGTTCATGTTGTCGCGCCCCATCATGCACATGAAAAAATTCTTCGAAACCGGCTGCCACACGAGCGCGAGGCTGTGCCGGTGGCCGGTCGAGAAGCGCACGCCATCGGCCTGCGTCTGATTCGTCTTATCCGGGTCGAAGCGCCAGAAGCCGCCGTAGGTTTCCTGAAATTTTTCCACCTCGGCGTTGCTGAATCCTTTCGCGCCGAATTGCCGGTCGGGCTGGCTGAACACGTTATAAGGCGAGCCAATTTCCACGAGCATGTGGCCGCTTTCATCAAACGCGAACGCCTTCTGGTCGTGATCGCGTTGCGCTGGCAAATCATGGACGATGACTTCCAGCGGGCTGGAGGGCACGAGTTCACCGGGAATGTATTTGTAGCGATACACCGCCGTGCGGCTGGAGTGATACAAATAGCCGTTGTGAAACATGATGTGCGTGCCACCGTCGCCGGGGCCGAACTGCTCAATCACATCCGCCCGACCGTCGCCGTTCGTGTCGCGCAGCGCGAAAATCTGGCCGTAATGCCCCTTCGCGAAGACGTCGCCGTTCGGCGCGACGGCGAGGCCGCGCAGATTTTCATGGCTGTTGCCGACTTTTTTGCCGACGACCACGTTGTCCGCGTAAATCAGCGCGCGAAAGCCGGGCGGCAATACCAACCCGTCGTCATCGGCATCCGGCACGGGCAGCGCGCCCATGCTGGCGGTCGCCGCGCAAACCAGACCGGCAAGATAAGCGATAAACGTCTTGTTCATTAGAGCCATTGAGACGCCAATCTAGGCGGACGGGTTTCCAAGTAAAGCGAAACTCTTGGCATTCCGGTTTTAACTTTCGTTCCGGCCCCGATTCGTGTTTCATCTTCCCGTTTCGATATGCCCAAACGCACCGACATCCACAGCGTCCTCATCATCGGCGCCGGCCCGATCATCATCGGCCAGGCGTGCGAGTTCGATTATTCCGGCACCCAGGCGTGCAAAGCCCTCCGCGAGGAAGGCTACCGCGTCGTCCTCATCAACTCCAACCCGGCCACCATCATGACCGACCCGGAGTTCGCCGACCGCACCTACATCGAACCCATCACGCCGGAATGCGTGGAGAAAATCATCATCCGCGAGAAGGAAGCGATGAAAGCCATGGGCGCGAAGGGCAAACTCGTTTTGCTTCCGACGCTCGGCGGTCAAACCGCATTGAACACCGCGATGTCCCTCCACAAAAACGGCGCGCTCGCCCGTCACGACGTGGAAATGATCGGCGCGAAACCCGAAGCCATTCACAAGGGCGAAGACCGGTTCGCGTTCAAGGAACTCATGCTCCAGATCGGTCTCGACGTTCCCATCTCCGGCGTCGCGCACAATCTCGACGAAGCCCGCGATGTCGCGAAGAAGATCGGCCGTTTCCCGCTCATCATCCGGCCCGCCTTCACGCTCGGCGGCACGGGCGGCGGCATCGGCTACAATCAGGACGAGTTCGAAGCCATCGCCAAGAACGGCATCGAGCTTTCGCCCGTGAACGAAATCCTCATCGAGGAATCCCTGCTCGGCTGGAAGGAATACGAAATGGAAGTGATGCGCGACAAGGCCGACAACTGCGTCATCATCTGCTCCATCGAAAACTTCGATCCCATGGGCGTCCACACCGGCGACAGCATCACCGTCGCGCCCATCCAGACGCTCACCGACAAGGAATTTCAGATCATGCGCGACCAGAGCTTCGCCGTGATCCGCGCCGTGGGTGTCGAGACCGGCGGCTCGAACATCCAGTTTGGCGTCAGCCCGGAGAACGGCCGCATGGTCATCATTGAAATGAACCCGCGCGTCAGCCGCAGTTCCGCGCTCGCGTCCAAGGCCACCGGCTTTCCCATCGCGAAGATCGCCGCCAAACTCGCCGTCGGCTACCTGCTCGACGAACTCAAGAACGACATCACGCGCGAAACCCCCGCGAGCTTCGAGCCGAGCATTGATTACGTCGTCACCAAGATTCCGCGCTTTGCCTTTGAGAAATTCCCGCAAGCCGACCCCACGCTCACCACGCAGATGAAATCCGTCGGCGAAGCGATGGCCATTGGCCGCACCTTTAAGGAAAGTTTGCAAAAATGCCTGCGCTCGCTGGAGATCGGCCGCAGCGGCCTGGGCGGCGACGGCAAACCCTGGCGTATCGGCACGGAAGTCTATGGCGACCGCGACATCCTGCCGCGCGACGTCATCAGCCGCAAGCTGAGCGTGCCCAACGCCGAACGCATCTTCTTCATCCGCCACGCCCTGCGCGCCGGCTTCACCATCGAGGAGATTTTCAACCTCACGAAGATTGACCGCTGGTTTCTGGTGCAGATCAAAGAGATTGTGGATTTTGAGGAAGAACTCGCCACCGCCAAGAACTGTTGAGAGGATGCTTGGGAGTTTCTGACATGAACGCACAAATAAGAGAATTCTATCGGGAACTCGATTTGGAGGCCGGTGCAGACTTGGTTGCGGTTCGACAATCGTATCGCCAGCTTGTGAAAGTTTGGCATCCAGACCGTTTCGGCCACGATCAGAAGCTCCAAGCCGTTGCGAACGACAAGCTAAAGAAAATCAACTTTGCATTCGAATCATTAGTCGCGTTCTTTGAAAGCGGAGGAAAGGCTGAAACTTCTCCTCCACCAAAAGCCGAATCGTCGCCGAAAACGTCTCGGAGTCCGTCGGCTGAAGAGATTTACCGGATTGGAATCGACCGATACTACGCAAGAGACTACCACAGCGCGGCACATTTTTTTGGACAAGCAGCGGAGTTGGGTGACGCAAAAGCCCAGTATGCAATCGGGTTCATGCTTTACCAGCACACTACCCGCAATGTTTTCACGTTGCGCAAACAGTCCAAGAATGAACATGAGGCGTTGATTTGGTGGCACAAGGCTGCCGAGCAAGGAAACTCGAATGCGCAATATATGCTGGGCATTTGCTATCAATACGCCAACAGCACACCCTATGATGGAACAGAGGCAAGAAAATGGTTTGAACGTGCTGCCTCAAGCGGTCACCACCTTGCAAAAGACCGCTTAAAACAGATTGCCATTTTTCATTCAATTCGCGCTGTGCCACTGGCCAAGTGGGTGATGGAAGCTCCACCAGGAGCACCATTGCCAAATTGAATCAAGTTTCCATTCCGTCAGTTATTACATCCACGGTAACGGTCAGTAGCGTCATCGCTTCATCGAATTTGTCCTTCACTTCCAGAAGGTTCACCTTTTTGTCATGTGCAGAACCCTGTTGCGGGTATCTGAAATTCTCGCCGAAGGGATCGTTTTCGTTGAACCAAATCATCGCGGCTTCAGTGATGTCATAATACTCGTCAAAGCCGTCCTTCTTGGCGTCACTGACTCCTCCGTTTTGCCAAAGCGTGTAGAACTCTTTTTTGAGCCTTTTGTGGAGTTCCAGAAAATCATGCCGGTCTTTTCGAGGGTTGTATTTTGTGCCGTTGAATTCGCAGATTTTGGTGATTGTGTATTTGTAGCCCAATTCCATCGCGTGACGCATCATGAAAAGCAGAGGCATGGAAATTCTGTCGGCAGTTTCATTGCCCTCTGAAACTTCTCGAAATAGCTTGTTCACGGCGTCCTGATAGAACGACATGAACACATTGAATTTTAGATACAGGCCAACATGTGCCGTAAAATGGCCTTCATGAAGATTTCGGGGATTGTTGCTGCGTTTCACAATTTCGCGTTAGTCTTGGATTTCAAGATTGAGTTGTCCATTGCAATTCTTCTCCGGCTACGCAGCTCCGTCAGGAGCGAAATCTTTGTAGCCACCCGCGCCACCCCATTCCCCAGCCCCGTCGGGGCGGCATATTCCGGTGCTTGCGCACGGCCACCAGACGGAGCTTGAAACCTTGTTTGATTTTGGCTGCTACAACTATGCCGCGCCTGCCGGCGCTGCAAATGAATCCCAACGGGACACAATATATTTGCGCATTGTCCATAAAATACAAATCTTATAAAAATAGTTGCCTTCCGGTTGCCAATACTTTTCAAATCGGGTATATTGGGTGGCAATGAAAGCACCGAAGGCACGATTCAAGATTTTGCCCTACACCAATCCGCGCACAGGCACGCCAAGCTGGCGGGTCACCGGCACCCGCCGTAATGGCGAACGCATCCGCGAGAATTTCGCTCGCGCCGAGGAGGCGCAATATCGGCACACGGAGTTGGAGGGCGAGTTTCATGCGGCCAACGGCGTGGCGGCGCTGCGGGCCACACGGCTGACGGATGAACAGGTTGGGATTGCTGAAGCCGCTTTCAAGCGGCTGGAGCAGGATGGTGATTTGATCACGGCGGTGGATCATTGGCTGCGAACGGGCAAGCCGAAAACCATCAAGGAATCCCCCCGGCTGGACGAGGCATTGAAAATATATGCGGACTGGCTGACCACCACCACGGATTTACGTGCACTGACCAAATACCATCTACGCAACCGGGTGACGCACTTCGTCAGCAATGTCTCCAACCTGCGGGTCACAGATGTATTGCCGGAGCATATCGAAAAATATCTTGCCCAACGCAATGTGTCGGCGAACACCAAGGATGCGGATTGCCGGGCGATTTCGAGTTTCTTCACCTGGTGCATGAAGGGCAAGCGGCATTGGTGTGTGAATAATCCGTGCTACGCCGTCGAGATTGAAGGGCTGACGAGCGATGATGATCGCGAACCGGTGGTGCTGCCGGTGAACGACTGCGCGGCGCTGTTGCGCGCGGCCGAGAACTTTGAAAAAGGCCATCTCGTGCCGTATGTGGCACTCTGCCTATTTGGCGGGCTGCGGCCATTTGAGGCGGCGCGGTTGTCGTGGGAGCAGGTCAATCTAGCCGATGGTGAAATTCGCCTGAAGGGAACGCAGACCAAAACCGGCAAGGGGCGGATTGTGGTGATTTCCAAGACGCTCAAGGCGTGGTTGACCAAGTATCGTAAGGCCGGTGAGATTTATCGCTCGCCGTATGATGCCGATCTCAAAAAAGTGCGCGCCGTCACCGGGTATGGGCCAAAGAACGAGAAACAGCCGGACTTGAAGCCGTGGGTGCCGGATGTGTTACGGCACACGGCGATCTCGCATTATTTCCGACTGACGGGCAGCTACGGCCGGACGGCGGAGCAGTTCGGCAATTCCGAGGGCATCATCAAGAAGCATTACCAGGGGCGGGTCACAAGCGCGGAGACGAAGGCGTTTTATGCGCTGCGGCCGGTGGCAGCACCACAGCCAAAAACACGGGCGAAAAAAACGGCCAAGCTGGCGAAAAATATGGGGGACCCAGCGGTCGAGGGGGTGGTGTAGACGCGTTTATTGTGCGGTGATCTTCTGCCGGATTTTTTCGAGGTCTTTGCCCTCGGGCATCACGAACAGGCATTGGCCGGCGCTTCGACTTTCCCACACCGCGCCGACGGCGCGTTTTTCTTCCGCATCAGCAAACAGGTGTTCGCCCTTGTATTCCACCACCAGCACGCGGCCGTCATTCAGTTGGCAAAGAAAATCAGGATAAAACCAATGCTTTGAGGTTTGCAGCCGGAAGGAACTGGTTTTGTTGGCCAGATTCCGCACCCAAAATTTCACTTCCGTCAACCCGTCGAGAAATTGCGCGCATTTGAATTCATCGCGCAAGGTGCCATCGGCCCGCTTCTCCGGCAGTTCGCCGGGCTTGGGGCCAAAGTAATGTTTTTTGAACTGAAAGCCGCCTTCGTAGAGCGCGCCAGGCTCATAGCTCATCGTCTTGAAATTGATCGCGCGCTCGTCGCTGACGGTCAGGGCGGAACCGGCCAGCAGGAATTGCTGGAACGCCGTTTTCTGTTCGCCATCACGATGCTGCTGGATGCGTTCCTCTATCTGTTCTCGCAAGCGAAAGCGATCCAGCGCCAGCACGCCGATGTCGGCGATGCCATATTTTGCCATCAGGCCGCGAATGACCTGCCGCAAAAATTCCGCCGATTCGCCGGCGGGAATATCCTGATGGTCAATGTGCCGGTCCAGCCAGCCGACCAAATCTTCCAGCTTCCAATCGCCTGAACCACCCAGCGCGATGACCTGCTGATGCAGCGTCGCCACGAAATCTGTTTCGGCTTTATCCTGCAACATTTCCGTTTGCACCTCGCCTTTGGTGCCAATGTCCACCAATCCCGCCTTGCCTGCCGGACGTTTCAGCGGATTGTAGCCATCAGCCAGCGATGCGTTCTTTGCGCTCAATTTCCACGGATGCTCCAAGAGAAACGTGTTTTCAAACTCAAATAAAATTCCAGCCTCGCGCACGCAAAGCAGCGGCACGATGAAATCCATCTGCAATTCATAGGGCGACGGCGTGCGGGTTTTCCCGCTGCCGCCAAAAGCCTTGTCCAACTCGCGCACCAGTTCAACCGCTTCGGCAATTTTGGCTTTGGCTTCCGGCGTTTTGACGCAACTGGCCAGCTTTTCAGCCTCGACCTGGTCGAGCGGGACCAGCACGGTGATGGCACCGCTGGCTGTATCAATGCGCGCCTTACCCGCCAGTGCCGGCACCTGGGTTTTTGTCACCGTCACGTCAATGTCCGCTGGCAACACCTGCACCGTCTTGGGCTGCGCGCCCAGCGGCAACGAACCTTGCGACACCGGAATGATAATCCGCTCGGTTTCCGCCCGCGTGAAGCCGTTGCTTTCCAGCGCCTCGCGCAACTCGTTCAAAACTTCCGGCAACGAATCCGAAACCGAGAACGCATACGCGCAATTCAAATCGGGATGCTGCTTGGCCCGGGCGTTGGGCAGCCGGAGAATGCGCCCGACGATTTGTTCAATCGCCGTGGCCGAGCGCGTCTCCTTCAAACTGCAAAGCACATAAGCAAACGGACAATCCCAGCCTTCTCGCAACTTCTGCACGGTGATGATGAACCGCACCGCCGGTTCTTTGGCGGATCGGATTGCCTCCGCGCTGGGCAATTCGTCGTTATTGCCCACGGAGATTTTCACCTGGTCCTTGGCGATGCCAAAATCACTGGCCAGCCGGTCGCGCAATGGTTCGCACGCGTCCACGCGCTCCGCCTGAATCAGCATGATGGGCCGCAAATACTCGCCGGTCTGTTGCGCCTCGGCGATGGCGATTTTTTCCAAGTCGCCACGCAACGTAATGGCCTCGGACAGCAGTTGATCCTTCTGGCTCGGATGCCGGGTGATGACGCGCAACGGCAATTTCACCATGTCCGCCGCCTTCAATTCCGCCGCTGAAACGTGGTGCAAAATGTTCGACGGCGCGACGCCGGTGCGCGCGGGGGTGGCAGTGAATTCCACGATGCACGACGGCAGCACATTGCCCAGCGTGGCAAAACTCAAATCCGTCCGCGCATTGTGGGCCTCGTCCACGATGACGATGGGCCGCCGCAGGCGCAGCATATTTACCAGCGACGGCTTGGGTTTGCCATCCGCACCCGGCAGCAAGTCCGTCAACCGGTCGGCGGGAACATTCAGCAGATGTTCGGAGAAACTGCCGTTCTGGTCATACACTTTCCGCCCGGTGGTATCCTCGGCGCGAAAAGCCTGGATGGTCGAAACGATGACAACGGTTTGACCGTCCACCGTGGCGCGCGGCAGCCGCAAGGCTTCTTCAATCGTCACTACTTCCACCGAACCGCACGCCAGTTCCAGCGCACGACGATAATCATGGCGCGGATCGCGCAAGGCGTCAGCGGTCTGGTCAAGAATTGTGTTGCTGGGCACCAGCCAGAGCACCACCGCGCGCTCGGCGCGCATGAAATCCGTCATGGCCAGGCCCGCCGCGTGGCAGGCCAGTAAAGTTTTTCCGCCGCCCGTGGGCACACGCAGGCAGACGTAGGGCATCTGCGGTTTCATGCCAGCCACGCTCACCGGAATGTAAGGTGTGGCCGTGCCGAATGTGCGCGCGGTGATTTCACGGAAAGCCGGTTCGGGATTCTGCTCCCGCGCGGCGAGACGGAAAAAATCCCGCAACGAATCCAGCACCCGCGTTTGATAGGGTTTCGGTGTGATCATGCCACTTTGATTTCGTAGGGCGTCTGGCGGACGATGATGCGCTCGGCCTGCAACCGGTCTTTGCCCAACAGACAGCCGGCGCAATAAATGACTTTCTGGCCGTCGAACTTGGGCAACTGCGCCAGCACGGCGCGCGTCAGAATGTTGCCGCCATTGGCACTCTTGTCACCCAGGATGCCGTTGAACAAAAGATAAATACCGACACCACGACACTCGCCAAGCAAGGGCGATTTTAGCACGCGCTCGCGCGGCAACGGCTCGCCGGTCTCGGTGAAATAGACGTGCCGCGCCAGATCTGCGAAACGCACGGATGATTTGATTTGCCCGTGTTCGTCAAACAGCGTCTCGCCGAGTTCGCAGAAGCGGAAGCCTCCGCCGAGTCCTTCCACTTTTTCGCCCTTGGCGTTGGTGTAGCCTTGGGCGACGCGCTTGACGCGCTCGGCGGTGATGTCGCGCGCGATTTTGGCTTCCATTTCCACGAGGATGAATTTGCGGTGGCCGCCGTCCGCCTTGTTCAAATTCAAAACCGCGTGGCCGGTCGTGCCGCTGCCGGCGAATGAATCCAGAATCAATGAATCTTTATCCGTCGTCTGTTCAATCAAGCTTTCAATCAACGAACGTGGTTTGGGGAAAATGAATGGAGATGCGCCCATTATTCCCGCAACTTCTTCCGTGCCTTCATTTGTGTTGCCACACTCGATTATTGAGGAGAACCCTGTAAAATCACTTTCCAGTTCAGCCAAGAATTTTTTGTGCCTCGGTCTGCCGTTCGGCGATTTTGGCCAAATAACTCGATTCTCACGAATCTTTTGCGCCATCGTATCCGTGGAATATCTCCACCCTTTATCTGGACAGCCGTAATTGATGCCTGTCGCTGGATCAACTAAATCATAATGAAGATTTGGCCGGCGATCTTTCGTCGCCAAGCCAACCATGTTATCACTCATCCAATCACCGCGCGGGTCTTTGTCAGGGTTGGTATACTTGGTTTTATCTTTCATCGCGCCGCGCAGGCTTGCATCAGGCCCTCGATAGACCAAAACGTATTCGTGATCTGTTGACACATTTGCTTTGTGTCGCGAATCGAGGTTGCGCCTACTTTTCCAGACGAAAGTTCCAACAAATCTATCGGGTGGCAGCAGTTCATCCATGACGAGCTTCAGCCGATATAATTCCACGTCATCAATGCAGATTAAAATAAAGCCGTCTTTGCGAAGAAACTTCAACAACAATTGAAGTCGCGGATACATCATGCAAAGCCACTTGTCATGGCGGCATAGATCATCAATTTCTTTCCCTACGGTTTTCCCGAGCCAATCAGAAATCAAAGGACTGTTGACCTGATCGTTGTAGGTCCAAGTTTGTTCGCCGGTGTTGTATGGCGGGTCAATGCAGACGCACTTGACCTGGCCGGCGTAGTAAGGCAGCAGCGCCTTGAGCGCCACCAGATTGTCGCCCTGCACGATGAGGTTGCCCGCGCCCGGTTCGCCGACGGAAAGCTCCGGCACGTCGCGGAGCAAACGGAACGGAACGGCGTGATGATGATTCACGACGGCTTCTTTTCCGATCCAGTTGAGGGTGGGCATGGCTGACAGCACGCGAGCCAGTCAGACACGGGAAATCTAAATAGAAGAGGCGCGAACTCGTCGTGCCCTGCCCTGAGGCACCGCGAAGCGCCTGTCAAACGAGACACGCCAAGCCGCGCCCACTTGGGCGCGCTCGGTCGGTTCGTTTGACGGGCTAGAAAATTCGCGGTTTTCAGGGCAGCCCGTAGCCGAAGCTACGCAAAATTGTTAATTATATTATTCTGGGTTCGTTTTTGTTTTTAGCGCCGCCAGTTTGGCGGCAAAAATTATCGGGGTCAATCCGCGTTCGCAGAATCCGGCAGCGGTTTTATTTTGCGTTCGGTTCCCGGATTTTCCTGGCATGGCCCGGCGGCAGGTAGTTTTCGCCGGTCACAACGCGTTTGCCAGTCTGGGCTTCGAGTTCCAGCCGGGCGCGTTTGGCAATCTTGCCGCCGGTCTTGGCGGCGGTCTGATTTTCGGCCATGCCGGTGGCGGCAATGGTCTCGGCAATCTGGCGGGTGGAAAGTTCAGCGAGGGCGGTGAAGATGAGTTCGGCCTCGCTCATGTGGTCGCGGAGGTTCTGGGTTTTGAGGCCTTTCAAAACCTTGTGGGCATTGACACTGACGCCACTCCATTCCTGATGAATAAGGTTGGTGAGGATGGCGTATTCATCGCCTTTCTTGATGTCGTGCGTGGCCCAGTAGTCGGTGAGTTTGTTGCGGGTTTCCTGCCCGGTCATGCGCTGCTGAATCCACTTGTCACTGCGACCATGTTTCTGCCAGGTGGCGCGGGCGCGTTCGAGGGCGCGGGCGGGGTCGGCCATTTCCTGCATCCGCTCGTAGCCGGTTTTGGCGAGCCAGAGCTTGATCGGCTCGGCCTTGGGGCTGGGAACGCTCTGAACGAGGCGCAACAGCGTTTCGGCATTGGCGACGTCAGTGAGGTAGCTTTTGCCGTCGGCGGCTGCCAATTTCAGTTGGTTACAATTTGTAACCAACTGAGATCCCTCCTTATTTAACCGGTGTTTCAGGACTTTCCAGTAATTCTGAGCCGCCTTGTAATCCGGCTGCTGGGTGAGAACTTGGATGATGTCCACGACCGAAAACCACCACGTTTCGGTCTTTTCGTCGTAGAGGCGGCGAATTCTGTGTCCCTCAAAAATGGCCAGGTCTTTTTTCATAATGTCGGTTGAAACCATTGAATCAAAGTGCGGACATCCTATTTCAAAAACGCGCCGGTTTTATTTTAGCGCCGGCAGTGTGCGCGTTCGGCTGGGCATCGTCAATCGCGGGGTGCATTCGACTTTATTTTACCCGCCCGGGTTGGTAAATCATTCGGAATGAAACCGAACGAATCGTCACGAACAATGCCGATACCGGCGGAAAATTCGACCGCGCCTGGCCATGAAAATTTCCAATGACTATCGTCAGCAAGACTTTCAGTGCTGGCCCAGACCGTCAGAGCTGAATCTGGCGCGGCTGGCCGCGCAGTTGGCGCGCACCGAAAAAATCGATCCGCAGCAATTGGTCAAGGAGGCTTGGGCGCTCTATTGGGAAAGCTGCCGGATGCTTAAAGAGGATGACCGGATGGTGGAGGAATATTTCAAGGTCATTGAGGGCGAGGACGATCATCAATATGATTACCCGGACGAAGCCGAAACGCCGCCGGTGCCAACCCCAAAGAAATATCCAGTTTCCTACAAGGAAGCAGAGTTGCTGTTGTTACCCAAGCTGAAGGGGCGCACCGCCGAGCGCGCCAAAATCATGCGCGATTTCGTGTTTGTGGATTTTGTCCGCAGCAAACATGCCGGGTTAAAAACCGACGACGGGATGGGGATCATGAAATTCAACCCCGAAGACCTGGAGCGTTTACGCAAAGAGTCCGAGGATGAACGCGCCGAGGTTTTTCGGTATTTGCGATCCAAGACATTTGATGCGCGGGAATATGAAATATTTGCCCATCATTTCCTGACTTGGTATCGGCAACGCACCGGCTACCTCAAGAGCATGATCCGATCGGAAAGTGCGCGAAAACGGTGGGCCGAACGGCGGAAACATCATCAGGCCAAAACCGGAGCCCGACCGAATCGGGCCGCCTTAAAAGAGATTTTGGCACCTTCGAAAAAACCCGCTTGACGGGAGCAAATCCCTGAAAAAGCGAAAGCCGCAGCGGTCGCGTCGTTTTTTGCATCGCGACGCCCGCTAAAAAGTGTGTTTTGCATCCGCGACGGAATTGATCCGTCGCGTTTTGCATTTTGGCCAGCGCACTTTGCAGAGAGAGCAGTTAAACGAGCCAAAAAGGCCTAATCAATTCATTTGGTATTGATTGGGCATGCAGAAAAAATTCAATCCCACGGCGCGGCTCGCCTCTTTGGACGGGCTGCTGGAAACGGTCATCCCGGCCTACTTAAACCCCACACCCTCCCGCGAAACCTTGCGGGAGTGGTTTGATGAAGCGCGCATTCCGCGCTTCAAGGCGAATCCCACAGCCAAGCGCGGCGGCGGGCCGGTTTATTATTCGGTGGCCGCCGTGGAGAAATTCCTCCAGACCCGGACGCTGCCGTGCCGCCTGCCGGCGGCGACGCTGCCGGATCGGAATCCAAACAAGTCCACAACCGCCCCGGGCTTGAATTGATATGGCAACCATTCCACTCAACACCGCCGTTGGTGATCGCGACTTGTGCGCCTGGCAACCGGTTCGTGGCATCGTCTGGGTGCAGACCCGTAACCCAAACCATGCCCGCCGCATGGCCAAGCGCAGCGACGGCAAGCTGGTTGCATGGGGCGTCGCCGGCGGCTACCTGAAGACCTTCGAGTTCCAGCAATCAATGGCTTGGGCCATCCGGTTGTTGAATCGCTACACCGCCGCCGAAACGACCGCTAATGCGGCATTGGGGCACGACATTTGCCCGGAGACAAATCAGAAGACAGGAAAGGACGGTCTATGACAATGATGCAAACCACTGTGAATGGCAGCCCACTGGATAAATTCACTGCCCAGCTCGGCGACGATGTGTTTTTCGTGCCATGCGAGCGGGGCACGAAAAAACCACTTCTGACCTATGTCGAGCGGCCGTTTGAATCCACGAAGACTGATGCCTACCGCGCTGTTTTCGCTGAAACTAAATCCAACATTGCGGTTTATCTCGGCAAAGCGTCGGGCGGATTGTGTGCGGTTGATTTCGACACCGACGAAGATCTGTCCGCGTTTCTCGCGGTCAATCCGAAGCTGGAAGCGACGACGCGCTCGCGCGGCAGTCGCGGCGGCATAATCTGGTTGCGCATCGAGGGGGAATACCCCGAGAGCTGCAACCCAGAACATAAACATTTCGAGTGGCGGGCCGACAAGCGGCTCTCGACGATCTACGGCCGCCATCCGAACGGGATGGATTACACCCTGCTGGTGGATGCAGTGCCAGTGGCACTTCCATTCTCTGAAATCATCTGGCCAGAAGGCTGGGAGTTGCCGTGGGTGGGTGCCGCCGAGCGCGCCGCCGCGGCGGCACTGGAACGCGAATACGGCCGGCCGTTCTACACCACCAAGGAAGGTCGCGTGACCGGCATTAACGAACGCTATTGGGCCGCGCTCTACGCGCGCGAAAATCGTGTGCTCTATGATCCCGACGAAAAAACTTTTTTCCGTTATGATTCGGACAGCGGCCTGTGGCTGACCATCACGCCGGAAAAAATCCGCGACGACATTTCCAGCCGGATTCTGGACGCGAGCCGCCAGATCCAAGAGTTCACCCTGGAAATCCAGATCACGCAAAACAAACTCAAGTCGGTCGTGGGCGCGTTGATGGGCCTCGCGGAAAAACGTGGGGCGTTTCGCAACAAAGGCCGGTATATTCATGTCGCCAACGGAGTCATCCGCTTCGTGGATGATGGCGATATTCAGTTCACCGGCTATTCACCGGAAGATTATTCGCGGAATAAATCGCCGTTCGCGTTTGACGCGGCGGCGGAGTGTCCCCGCTTCCTGAACCAATTGATTTATCCGGCCGTCAACCCCGACGACGCCGACTTGCTGCAACGCTGGGCTGGGCTGGCGCTGTTCGGTTACAACCTGCCGCAACGGTTTTTGATTCTGGACGGCACGCCGAACGGTGGCAAAGGCACGCTCGTCCGCATCATCCAGGCGCTCGTGGGGTTGGAGAATACTTATGAACTGCGCACCGAGTGCCTGAAAGAACGATTTGAGACTTATCGGTATCGGGCCAAAACATTATTGATCGGGCCGGATGTCGGGGGTGGCTTTCTCATGGAAAAAGGTGCCAGCCGATTGAAGGTGCTCGTCGGCGGCGATCCGATTTCCGGCGAAGGCAAAGGTTTGAACGGCGATTTTCCCATGTTCGGCACGTTCAACATGGTGATGACTTGCAATTCCCGCCTCCGCATCCGGCTGGAGGAAGATGCCGGGGCGTGGCGCCGGCGGTTGCTGATTGTCCGATACGAAAATCCGCCACCGGCCAAGCGCATCCTGGATTTTCATGTGCCGCTGCTGCGCGAGGAAGGCAGCGGCATCCTGCGCTGGGCGCTGGCCGGGTTCGTCAAGTTGCAGGAGGAATTTGCCGAGCGCGGCGATTTTGTTCTGACCGACGCGCAACGGGGGCGGATTGATTCGCTGCTGGCCGAAAGCGACAGCTTGCGGATTTTTGTGCGCGAGCGATTGGAGCGGCACGAACACGGCGACATCACGACCGGCGAGTTCCAGCAGGGCTATGCGGAGTTCTGCGCCGACAAAGGCTGGAACTCGCTGCCGATTACAATTGTCGAGCGCATGGCCGCCGACGTGATGCTGGATGAATGGCAGGTCGCCAAAAACCATTGCATCGAGCGCGACGGCAAGAAATCCAACCGGGGCTGGAAACGGGTCAAGTTGCGCGATGTCGGCGAACCTGATTTTGGATTGCGAGGTTAAGTATGAGCCTCGACGTGTCCAAGCTGGAAAATATCTGCGAACTGGCCGGCGACATCCTCCAAGCCAGGTGTCCGGCCTGCGCTGAAGGCGGCAACGACCGCTCTGGCGACCATCTGCGGATTTATCCCGACGGCCGATTCGGCTGCTGTGTCCATCCCAAGGATGGCGACCATCGAAAACGGATCTGGGCGCTGGCTGGGCGCAAGCTGCACCGGCTATCGTCGGGAACTTTCAGTCTGCGGATCAAGCCGCCGCCAGCTTTGCCGGCGGCTCAGTCGGTCAAGACCGCCTTGACCGGTTTTGTGGCTAGGACGGTTAGGACGCCAGTTTCCAAATCGGTTTCGAGCGAGTCAAAGGCGCTCCACCCTTCTTCAGCGTCTCAAAACCCCGCCCGCAGCCAGCCGGAGTTACAAAGTAAATACCTTAGGACGCTTAGGACGCCTATCTTTAACCCTCGCGCGTATGTAAGTGGAGATATACCCATGTATATGTGTAAGGACTCAGACAATGGCGTCCTAACCGTCCTAACGCCTTTGCCGACGGCTACCGCTAATTTGCCGCCGACAGTTGCCGGGCCTGCTTGCCAGACATCAATTCGGCTACCGTTTTTGACCGCCGGTGGAACGCTGTCCATCCCGTTTGATTCGGATCCGAAGTATCACTGGTGGAAGACCGGCCAGAGTGTGGAGCAAACGTGGGCCGAGGTGCTGGCGCGAATGAAGGCGGAGGGCAACAACCATGTTGCTTGAGCCAAACTATCCAGGCATTGCGGTAGTCCGAAAGTAGCCCAAGAGTATACCATTCTGGCCAGACCGGTGTGGTAAAAGTGGGGTAAGAGTGGGGTGTTTCCGGCTGGCGGGTCATTTTGCCGGTGGTTATACAAAAGTGGCACAAAAGTGTGACGGTTTGGCCGAAAGGGTGGGCGGAACTGGGGGTAAAGATACGGTGTTACAGAAAACGGCATTCACGGAGACGGTGTGGGCCAAGGGTTCCTCAAAAGTGCACCAAGAGTGCACGTTTTTCTGAACCAGCATAGAAACCATGGTGTCAGGGTGGGCGAAGGTTCGGTGAAAGTTCGGAATGGCGGGAAAAGTCGTATGCCGCCACCATGCCGTCGGCACAGCGGCATCTGGTGGCGACGAAGTCGCTAACGGTGGCGGAAGCAGTTTAAGGGATAATTTTCACGCCCGCCGGTGGGCTGTCTGGGCGGGTTTAACGACCTTAGACGCGTCGGAAACTGAAAAAGGTCTGAACATACCCGCCCGGGCTCCGGTGGCTTAAAAACGGTTTAAGCCGCACTTTTATGGGGGGGAGTCGCGCCGCTACCTGGTGGCAACGGAAGTCGCGCGGTTTTTGATTAGATCAAACCACCGGGGTTCGGTTACGGGCGATGCGTTGCGCCAGCCCGGCGCCGGCATAGGAACACGCCAGTCCGACGACGGCCATAACCAGCGCGGTCAAATGCGCCCCCGGGTTGTTGTGTTCGAGCGTGAAACAAAGAACCATGCTCAATAACAGCATGAAGTTCAGGCACAGAATGACCGGCAAGTCCCGGCGCAGGGCGGCGACATGGCCGCGCGACAGGAAAAGCTGGGCGCAAAGGGCGAAGACCCCCACGCCGATATACATGGCCGGCTCGCCAAAACTCTCACCGAGGAAAAACATGAGGAAGAGGGAGACAAAGCCGAGCAGAATCCCGACGAGCCAGCGGGACAAAATGGGACGACGGGGGGATTTGACGGTTGGGTTTGAAGCATGGTTGGTATTCATAACGATCCTTGTGAAGGCTGATTATATTTTTGGTTCACAACCGAACATAACACGCAACCATCCAGCCGGGTTAATTTATAAAAATGAGCGAGACATTGATGGAAACGATGCGGTGAAAATTTTCACTAAAGGCCAACCCTGAACGCCTGTAAAAATGCCGCAACGTCTGGCCAACCCTCAAACCAATCTTCTTCGAGCGCCGACCCTTGGGGATGGAAGGGGGGACGAGCATCGGGGGGATGGGCGGGGGGTGCGAGCCGCA
>CAISYZ010000071.1 GCA_903889895.1 uncultured Verrucomicrobia subdivision 3 bacterium
TTATTTCACCCCGGATGAATTCATCGACGAATTGCGCCGGCTGGCAGCAGCGTCGGAACTGCCACCGCCTTCACAGCCGATGGCTGCCAAGGATGTGCGCGGTGGCTTTGAGATTGAGCGGACCTTTGTCCAGCCGAGTGCGGATATTCAACAGGGCATCCACGACGTAGTAACCAAGGCCATCACCACACCGCCGCCGGAACGGGGTAAGTCTTAACTATTTTTATGGTTAAGACACTGGATCTGCGGAAGGTGTCCACCGTCGTCCTGCAAAAGCGCGGGGCCGCCCTGATAAAATCCCTGCCGCCACTGTCCGGCCTATTGCGGGCGTCGTTCGTGAAGCAATACCTGACGTGCGGCAAAAAGAACTGTCGCTGCCGGCAGGGATTCAAGCACGGGCCGTTTTTCTACCTGGTGCAATCCATAGGCACCGGGCGCGTGCGGAAGTTTTTATTGAAGTCGGCCAAACAACGGCGGCAGGCCCGCGCGGGCATTGCGGCGCATTTAAGATGGCAGCGGCGGCTGGCAGAGTTGTCCGAGATAAACACCGAACTTCTGCGGCGGGGCACGGTTGGAAAAGGACGCGGCTAATCCTTAAAATGTCCTTTATTTGCAAGGTGGAATCACTTTCGCCCCCTTGCATAAATCGCCGGTTTTTGTTATAGTTATTTCGTTCCCTCGTATGGCTTCGTTCGTTTATTCGTTAAATAAAACCCCATGGCAAAAAAGTTTTACAATGTGCTTTCGCCCGACGGTTTCCCAATCACTTGCGAGCCGTTCAAAACTAAAAAAGCGGCGTTGGAATATGTCCCGCGTTGGTGCCAGCGCTACCAGCAGCAGGGCTATTATTCGACCATGCGCCGCGATCAAATTCCGTTGCATGAATTGCCGGATTATTTGCGGCTCGTATCGTTCACAGAGTAGTTGAATTTTCCCCGGCGGCGTAAATTCCTTGCGCCGCTTACGGAAGGTTTAACGCCTTATCATAAAGTTAAATTCTTCCCGCCGCCCGCTAGCGGCGGTGCTCATTGAAAATGAATAACACTTGCAAAGGAAGGGTGGCCGATGCTTTTGCTTCCCGCATGGCCGACTTGCGCAAACTCTGGCAAGCCGGTTACGGCGTGGAAGTGGAAAAACTTGGCCGCTTGGAAGATTATGGGCTGTGTATTGACAAAGTGGAGCCGGACGCCGCCGGCAAGCATCCGGGTTACTGGCGTTACCAGCTTTCCTGGGGCGGGCCGTCGGAAGAATTCCGCTATTTCGATCAAGACGGCGGCCGCGTGGAATTCTGGTTGCTGGATTGGTGGGACGGGGCCGCGTTGCCGCTCAAAGGCCGCGACGCGGAAGTGATCAAAAGCATCATTGAGCCGGTCCGCTTATCCCTTACGGATCATGGCCATGAATAAACCCTTGTTGGAAGAGGACCGGAATGGTTTTCATTTGGCCGTCTATCAGGACATGGACGTGGAAAGCCCGGCGGCTTGGGGCAATAACGACGTGTGCGGTTGGAGCCGGCATTTCACCGTCGAAAACCCACGTATCAATAAA
>CAISYZ010000072.1 GCA_903889895.1 uncultured Verrucomicrobia subdivision 3 bacterium
ATTCATTGTATTACTATGCATGACGTTTTTGTCATACCCCCCATGACAAAAGTGTCATACCCCCCATGACGTTTTCGTCATACCCCCCCTGCCGCCAATTTTCATGCTGTGGATAAGTCGTTCCCGGTCATCCTGAAGGCGACGGACTTCGTGTTTGGGGACGCGGGCATATCGTCCAGTAGTTCGAATGACACGTTCGTTCAAGTTGTAAATATTTACCGTGATGAAGCCTTTTTCTTTCAACGAGGCAATATGTCCGGCAATGCGACGCGGGTGTATGCCAAAGAACTCAGAAAAATACTTATTCCCAGCATAACAACCACGTTCGTTATCGAGCGAATGAATTTCCACAAAAAGCACTTTCTCCATGAGGGAAAGCTGATCAGAAAGCCAAATATCCTTTGGAATCCAGATGCCCTTAAAATCGCGCGACGGTTTCTCCATGTCTAACATCATAACAAATAGTTTCCAAACCCCCTAATCCACAGGTCTGGTTCACAAGCAAGTGGCCGCGTGATAAAATTGGACAACCATGCCAGAACAAAACAAACCCGAAACCATTTTGCAATTACCTGGTTCAGTAATGGAAAAATCGGAGTCACCTTCCGAAGTTCAGACAGCTACGGAAGAATTCCGCACGGTGCCGAATGATGCGGTAGAATTCAGAAAGGTTCCGCAGGCTGCCGAACGAAAAGAAAACCACACGATGACTGTGCGGGAATCGGCGCGCTTGTTTGAATCAGCGGGCGTGGCGCGGACGGAGCGAAGCATCATCAACTGGTGTCAGCCTAATCGTCATGGCATCGCACGCTTGGACAGTTACTTTGATCCCAATGAGCGGAAATACTACATCACGCCTCAGAGTGTTGAGGCGGTGATTCAGGAAGAAATTCAACGTGCGAAGAAATCAGGAGAGGCTACCAATTCGGAAGTCTTCGGAAGTGCTGTGACACACGTGAAACATTCACCAAGCCCCATAAATGGGACGACCGCCGAAACGCGCAGAATTGAACAACTTGAAAGGGAGCTAAACGATTCGAAATTATCCAATCAAGTGAAGGACTTGTTTATTGAGCTACTGAAAAACGAACGTGCGCAAGTATTTGAAAAATTCCTGCCAGCTAATCATCCAGCTAGTCTATTGGATTCGAAAGAGAATCAGCCAGAAGGGGCAAACAAATAAATTACAGACTGTGGATAGTGGTGCTAGACAACTGATTCCGCTGACTGTCAGGACAGGGATTGGGACATTTAGTTCTTTTGAATGGTCAATCAAACGGGTGCATCTGGTGACCGAAAAAAATTCAACATAGGACAAACGCACCTGAATCCATGCGAACGGCAAACAGCGAATAAGCGCCCGTGGTTGCGCCGACGGTCGCTTGCGGCATACATCCAGACATTTGCCGCAAGGTGTTGGTAGATTCCGATCACGAAAATGATTTTGGTGCGGGTGCTCATGGGGTGCTTTGGGTGGTTCCGATACTTTTTATAATTAGGGCACGCGGAGGCAAAAGAGAAGCTATTCTGGCCGAATCAAACCAGTCCCGGTAAATTCTGATATATCGCGCTTTGATTGCAGCACTCAAAGTTCGAGCGGCAACCGAGGGTTCATGCCGCGTGTTGTGGCCGTGGGAGAACGAATCAAGTTCAGCTTCCGATTCAATCAAACTCCACTTTATTTCATCGGGATTGCCACTGAGTTTTTCATTTGCTTTTTTGTCCTGATCTGATCGGTTTTCCTGAAAAGGCCACGCGCGCAAATTACCGATGATACCTCCCCATTGACGGCAGAAATCCGCATACACACCCTGCTTACCCGAAAAATAGAACCCGGCGTGGATGTGGTCAAAGTCCCACGGTCGGTTGTGATTCTCCCAGAGATCCTTTCTTGAAGGGTCGTAATCAGGGAATCGGATGTTCAGGTAGCTTCTTTGTCCATACAAGAGCAATTCCCTTTGATTACGAGTTCTTTCAATCGTTGGCCAAAGATTTTGTAGCCGATGTTCGCGTTCCGGTTCGGGTGCTGTTTCGACCAGAGATTGCCACCATTGCCATTTCATTAGGCTCTGGTCGTCAGCCGGGAGTTTTATGAATTCATCCAGTTCGTCAGGATAGCATGGCGTAAAAATCAATTGCTGCTCAAATGCGGCGGCAAGCCCTTTGCGAACATTTTCCGGGGATATACCGGCAGCTACAGACGCCAACAGCAAATCAGAGATCGCAAGTTTGTCTTCTTTGGTAAACCAATGAACCAACGTAGCAATGCCTGGTAATAGTTCCTGCCACTGGATGTCTTGATCCGGGCTGGTGGTGCCGAGCCTGTCAGCGATATACAACAAGAATAGGTAAACATCAGAGCTGGCACGCGCAAAACTTGACAAAAGCACCGGTGGCAATCCATTCGGAGAAAGCTTGCTGTCATAGACGAGCCATTTATCAACTTTAGCGCAAGCTTTTGCTAAACGGTTTTTTTCAGTCGCGACATCGCCGCCCCCCTGTTTTCCGATGAACTCCTCAATCTTGTTGCGTTGCTGGTATGTTGGGGAATCGAGTTCACCGTTATTGGGCGGGGCCGACTTTGCGATGGCTCGAAGACGGGGTATGGTAATTGCCCGTGCAACTTTACCGCTTTTAGAGTCAGTGATTGCGGCGCGAACACCCAATGAAACCAGATGAGATGGCGGGATTCTGCGGGTCTTCACCGAATCTATAACATCAGCGATTTCTGGCCAGTAGGCTTTGATCATTGAATAGGCAAGCTCTTCACCATCCAGAGAGGTGCCTTGGCGGTTCAAACGATTAAAAAGATGTTCAATACTTGCTATGTTTGCGGTTACTTCGTTATTAACTGATTTCTCTTGGCGTGATGCGCTAAGGATGTCTTGCGGGGCTTCGATTACGACGACTTGTGTTTGCAGCGCGCGACTGATTCCCCAATAAATATCGTGTAGTCGCGAGGCGATATTTTCCTGTTTCAGGAAGTTTAACGCCAAGGACGGCCATTTACGTTTGGTGGCTTCCAATTCCAGTCTGGAACTAACAGCGCGCCAAAAGGACAGCTCGTCTTTGGGGCGTCCGTTCCCATCATCAACCGCAGCCATTAACCAAGACAATGGAACCGGGGCATTGGATTGCCACGGCAATAAATCAAGTGAAGAAGGTTTATCCTTTGGCTGTTCCTTGTTCTCGAATTCCCATTCCACAGACTCTCTGGCATCCCCCGCACTGAGTCTGCCAGCATTATCATCGGACTTGTAGCCCCAAGGATGCGCCAGCGTGGTTACCCGCGTCAAAAATTCACGCGTGCTGTTCGGCATCAGATGCGAATTTGGAAATTCAGCCGTTCCTTGTGGCGCAATGTCTAGCCACAAGATGGATGCGGACTTGTTACCACGAACCTCCCCGCTCGTTTCGGCAAATGGGTCATGAAAGCCAAGTGTAATTGCGTTGGCGCGCTGTTGACCATCTAGCAAGTGATGGGTGACATCCGCCTTGCCACTTCGTTCCTGATTATCGTTCTTTTCGCTTACCACAAAACTTCCGATGGGGAAGCCACGGAGAATGGAATCCCATAAAAGCTCAACTTGATGGGGACTCCAGACAAGACCGCGTTGGAGGGCTGGCACGCTCGCCTTGATCTCCTTACATGGAGCGTTCAAATGCTCAAGGTCCCAGGCGGCCACTTGCTTGAGTGAAACAATAATTGGCTTCGGAATATTTGCTGCGACGCCTTTAAGATTCATAGCTTTGAAATGTCAAGGTAGACCGACGCTACATTGCGATGGGCTGTTGAAATTTCATGGCAGCTCGCGCGAGTTGCCGCATCTGGCCCCGATAGTAACGCAGCTCGTTATCGAGTTTGCGGTCGGACAGGTGAAATTCTTTCATGCGGGCCAGTTCGATTTGAAGTTGTTCGACCTGCTTGAGCGTGAGGAGGGAGAATCGGGTTTGTGGTTTACATCC
The DNA here is from genome assembly GCA_903889895.1 of uncultured Verrucomicrobia subdivision 3 bacterium. Lineage (GTDB taxonomy): Bacteria > Verrucomicrobiota > Verrucomicrobiia > Limisphaerales > UBA11358 > UBA11358. The sequence goes on from CAISYZ010000072.1 coordinate 3,967, forward strand.
GAGAACCTTGCGGACGAAGAGCGGGAAAGTTTGGCGGTGGGGAAGCATGGCCTTGTGCATGACCTCGATTGGCAAGCGGTGGCCAAGCAGACCACCCGTAATCAAGCCATCCCGATGATGGCAGGCACGGTAGCGCCACTTCAGGAATGCCTGGTATTGGGCTGGCGTGGGGCGATGACAACCAACGTCGCCGTTGGTGGACACGCCAACGATTTCAGGATCAGGCGGCGGGCGCTTGACCCGGCCATGTTCGTAACAGCCGCAGAAGACGTATGCTTGGAGTCTCATGGGTGTGAGTTTATCCGTTCATCAATCTGGTGGACAGTCCCAAGCCCGTTGAGGGTGGGACAGCGAATGTCCATGCAAATTTGGCAGACTCACGTTTGTGAACAACTCGGAATGGACGCCAACGGGCGATGCGGTAGCGTGTCTGCTGCCGATGAGCGCTCGCAACAACCGCATTTTGCACATTGACGGAGATTCCTTCTTCGCCAGTTGCGAAATCGCGCTCGATCCCAAACTGGAGGGGCGTCCGGTGTGGGTCGGCGGTGGCCGGCGCGGCGACGGCATCGTTATTGCGGCCAACCGGCAGGCGAAGAAATACGGCATCAAGACCGGCACGGCCTGTTTTGAGGCGAAACGGCTTTGCCCGTCCGGTGTCTTGTGCCGTCCGCATTATGACGCCTACCGCGAATTGTCCCGCCAGATGTTTTTGATCTTGGAACAATACGCGCCGACGCTCGTGCCCTACTCCATTGACGAGGGCTTTCTGGATTTTTCCAGCATGGACACGCACGTCTGGCGCAACACCACGCCGACGGATTATGTCCAAGGCATCCGCAAACGGATTTTGAAAGAGACGCGGCTTCCGGTCACGGCGGGTCTTGCCAATTCCGCTAAACTCGCCAAGCTCGCCACCGACGCCGCGAAAGGCACCGGCTTCATCGAAATTCCCGCCGGACAGGAAAAAGATTTTCTGAACGACCGCCCGGTGCAGGAATTGTCCGGCATCGCCAAGAACCGCCAGCGGTCGCTGGCCGCACTCGGCGCGCTGACGTTCGGCCATGTGGCAAAACTGCCGTCCATGCTTCTCAAGCAGAAGTTCGGCATTTGGGGCCAACAGCTTTGGCTGTTTTCAAACGGGCAATGGAATGAGCCGCTGGTTTTGGAAATTAAAGACCGCACGACGATTTCCAGCAGCACCACGCTCCCGCAAGACGAACACGATTATGAGGCGGCGCTGACCTTCATGTTGAGCGAGTCCACGCGCTTGACCGGCCAGTTGCGCCGGGAAAAAATGCAGGCGCGGGAATTCAGCGTGGCCGTGCGGTTCACGAATTTTACGGAAGTTGGCACGAGTCACCGTTTCAAGCATCCGCAATTCCTGAACTCGGTCATCAACGAGGTCATGGAGCAAATGTTCCGGGGCATCATGGCCGGCCAACGCCTGCCGGTGCGACAGATTCGGATTGCGATGTATAATCTTGAACGGCTGGACACGCATCCAACATTGTGGGGGCGGACGCATGAGGAACGCTGGGGCGCGGTGGATGACGTGGCGCAAAAGCTGAATGAGCAACTTGGCAAAACGGCCTTGATGACGGGAGCGCAATTTGCGCTCCGGCACATTGACGAATCACAAAAACAGCCAAAGGCGAAATGTCCGTTCACGCCGCAACGGGAAATGATTGCAAAGTTGTGGGGCGCGAACGGGCCGGAAAAACCGGTTCAAGGGTCGTTGTTTTGATACGCTAATAATAATTATGACGATTAAATGTAAACGGCGGTTGAAAAGTGCGGCGGGTGGCGCTCGAAAAGTGCCTCACCTTCCGAGCAAAGGGAACTGGA
>CAISYZ010000073.1 GCA_903889895.1 uncultured Verrucomicrobia subdivision 3 bacterium
AGTTGGATCTTTTTTCCAATCCCAGACCGACTTATGAAAGCACTGACGCAATACGGCCGGCAGGCGGAGAAACACTGGCGCGAACACCGTCCGAAAATGGTGCGCGCGCTGGAGGCGAAGGGCCAGTTGAATCAGATGCTGTTCGAAGCCGAGGAAAAGACGAAGGACGAAATGGCCACACTGCGACTGGCCTTGATGAAGCTGGGAAAAACGGCACAGCAGGCCCACACGCAGGCGTGGGAAATGGTGCGGGAGAAATACATCCTCCTGCCACCCGAGTCCTAGCAGCCGGCGACTTTGCAGTCGGCCATCAGGAAGACAGAAAAAAGCCAGAACGTCGCCATCGGCAGCATCAGGACGAACCACCCCGCAATCTCAATAGCTATCGCATTACGGAAGCCGACCGTGTTGGTGAAGGTGGGCCGAAACAAAAATTTCAACGGAACCTTGCCGCCATTCAAACGCTGCGGACGCTCGCTGCCGAGGAACGTCCGGCGACCGAAAAAGAAAAAGCCGCGCTCGTAAAATATGTCGGCTGGGGTGCGTTGCCCCAGGTGTTCGACGTGGACAACGCCGACTGGCACAAGGAGCAAATCCAGTTGTCAGAATTTCTGTCCGACGAAGAACACCGTTCTGCCCGCGCCACCACGCTCAATGCTCATTACACCGCACCGACCGTCATCGGCGCGATGTATCGCGCCGCCGAGCGGTTTGGATTCAAAGGCGGGCGCGTGCTCGAACCGGCCTGCGGTATCGGCCATTTCGTCGGCCTCATGCCCGAAGATATGCTTCGGCGCTCCACAGTCACCGGCATTGAAATTGATCCACTAACGGCGCGCATCGCGAAGGCGCTTTATCCTGATGCTGACATCCGGCCACAACCATTTGAGCAAACGAAACTCGCCGATGGGTTTTACGATCTAGCCGTTTCCAACGTCCCGTTCGGCGATTACACCGTTCACGATCCACGCTTCAATAGTTACAAATTTCAAATCCACGATTACTTCTTCGCGGCAGCTTTGGAAAAAGTCCGGCCCGGCGGTTTGTTGATGTTTATCACGTCGCGGGGCACGATGGACAAACTGGATTCCACGTTGCGTGAAATGTTGTCCACTCGCACTGAGTTGCTGGGCGCAATACGATTGCCGAATGATGCGTTCAAGAAAAATGCCGGCACGGAAGTGACGACCGACATCGTGATGTTACGCAAGCTGCGGGCGGGCGAAATTCCCACCGGCACAGCATGGAAAGAAACCGCCAGCTTCACCAATGACATCGGCGAGGCGTTCACCATCAACGAATACTTCGCCTCGCGCCCGGAAATGATGCTCGGAAAAATGCGGCTCGCTGGCGGGATGTATGGCGGCAACGAGCCGACGTTGGAACCGGATGGTCGCAAACTGGCGGACGCGCTTGCCGAGGCTATTGAAAAATTGCCGCAGAGCATTTATCAGGCACAGGCGCAGAAGGTTGCGGAGCCGACGATTGAAGAAACCATTCCCGCACCGGATTTCGTCAAACCCAACGCCTACTGTCTGCACGATGGCATGGTGTGCATCCGCGAAGAAAATGTTTTGCGGCCAATGACGGATTTGCCGGCCGAGATGCGTTCACGCATTCGCCATTTGATTCCGGTGCGTGATGCGGTGGGGGATTGTCTCCGGGCGCAAATGGACGGCAGCGCTGATGAACGCGTGGTCGAGACGCGGCGGCAACTCAATCTGGCTTACGACCGTTTTGCGGGACGTTTTGGTCCGATAAATCTTCGTGCTAACCAGCGCGCCTTCGACGGCGACCCGGATTTACCGCTGTTGCTCTCGCTGGAAAATTACAACGACGAAATCAAGCGGGCGACCAAAGCGACAATTTTTACCGAGCGGACAATTCATCACCGACAGCCCGTTGAGTCGGTCGGCACGCCGAAGGAAGCGTTGCTCGTCGCGTTGAACGAGCGCGGTTGTGTTGACCTCGACCACATGGCCGATCTACTCAACCAGCCAATAGCGGAATTTCTGCCGGATTTGAAAGGCGTCATCTTTCTAAATCCCCAATCAAATCAATGGGAAACTGACGATCAGTATCTTTCAGGAAATGTGCGCGAAAAATTGTCCGTGGCGGACGCGGCGGCGGTGACCGACCCGCGTTTTGCTGAAAATGTCGAGGCGTTGAAATCCGTTCAGCCGGCGGATTTGGCGGCGACAGAGATTGATGTGCGGCTGGGTGCGGCCTGGTTGCCGCCGGAGGACGTGGGAAAATTCACTAACGAACTGCTCAACGTGCCTTCCGGGGTGCAGATCGGCCACGTTCACGCGCTGGGCACTTGGAGTATCAATGCTAACTGGGACGCTCGCGGTGCAACCGCCAACACGACGGACTGGGGCACGGATCGCTACACGGCACTTGAACTCATCGAGGACGCCCTGAATCTGAAAACGCCCACGGTCTATGACACGGTGGATAAAAAACCGGTCGTGAACGCGCAGTCCACCGAAGCGGCGCGCGAAAAACAGGAACGTATCAAAGAGAAGTTCAAAGAATGGGTGTGGTCAGATGATGCGCGCCGCGAAAGGCTTTGCCGTCTTTACAATGACACGTTTAATCATACGCGCGTCCGCACATTCAACGGCGATCATTTGACGTTGCCCGGTGCGAGCGGAGCGATTCAACTTCATGGACACCAAAAGGCCGGTGTCTGGCGCATATTGCAAACACCCAACACGCTGTTGGCGCACGTCGTCGGTGCGGGTAAAACCTACACGATGGTCGCCGCCGCGATGGAGTCACGGCGGCTGGGCATTTCCGGCAAGCCAATGTTTGTCGTTCCCAATCACATGCTCGGTCAGTTCTCCACCGAGTTGCTGACCTTATATCCGGGCGCAAACATCCTGGCCGCCGGCAAGGAGGATTTCGAGTCGCAGAACCGCAAGAAAT
>CAISYZ010000074.1 GCA_903889895.1 uncultured Verrucomicrobia subdivision 3 bacterium
CACGTATCCGGCTCCGCCAACGCTCACCAATCTGGCGGTGAAGATGTATTATTCGGGTTCAATCAACGGGGGTAGGTTGTGGTATGCGACGCCGGACACCAATTCCTGCTCAGCCACCCAACTCAATTTCACCACCGGCAGCGATGTCGGCGGCAGCTATGTCAGCTTCACGCTGCCATCGCTTCAATATTGGGACATGGTCTGGCTGGAACGTAACGGCACGAACAGCGCAGCGGCCCAGATTCGGGCCGAGAACTATGATTCCATGGCAGGCATTAGCACGGAGACGACGAGCGACACCGGCGGTGGCCTGGACGTCGGCTATGTGAATAATTTTTCCGGCGATAGCTATGTGGCGTTCAATAACATTGATTTTGGTTCTGGATCAAGCAGTGTCTCGGCCCGTGTCGCCTCGGCCGTCGCTGGCGGAACGATGGAATTTCATCTGGACAGTCCAACTGGAACCCTGATCGCGTCTGTGCCCGTGGGCAACACAGGCGGTTGGCAAAGTTGGCAGACTATGACCGCACCCGTTTCTGGAGCCGTGGGCAGCCACATACTCTTTGCCGTCTTCAAGAACGTGCCGTCCAATCTCAACTGGTTTAACTTCGCCAACCCGCTGCCAAGCCCTTGGACGATGCAGGACATCGGGGCGGTCGGGTTGGCTGGCAGTGCCGCTTACAACAACGCCACCTTTACCGTGTCTGGTTCGGGTGCGGATATTGAAAGCACGACGGACGCCTTCAACTATGTCTATCAATCGTCCAACGGTGATTGCGAGCTGCGAGCCAGAGTGGTTAGCGTGCAAAACACCGATCCCTGGGCCAAGGCAGGTGTGATGATCCGCGAGAGTCTTGCTGCCGGCGCGATGAACGCGGCGGTGTTGGTCACGGCCAGCAACGGCGTGACTTTCCAGACCCGCACGGCCACGAGCGCGGCGACAACCTCGACGGTGATTCCAAGCGTGGGCGCGGCGGCATGGGTTAGGTTGGTGCGGACGGGGACGAACAATTTTTCCGGTTATTACTCGGCTGATGGAAGTAATTGGACGCAAATCGGCACGAACATCAGCCTGACGATGAGCAACTCAGCATTGGCTGGCCTCGCCGTCACTGCGCACAACAACGCGTTACTCAACACCGCCACCTTCGACAGTGTGACAGTTAATCATCCGCCGACATTGTCCGCCATTTCCAACCGGACAGTTCTGGCCGGCGCGACCTTGACGATCACCAATCTGGCTGGCGACACCGATATTCCCTCACAGGCATTAAGCTTTAGCCTGTTCACAGCGCCGACCAACGCTGCTATCAATAGCAACAGCGGCGTGTTCACCTGGCGGCCGACCATCGCCCAGTCGCCGTCCACGCAAACCGTTTCCGTAGCTGTGTCAGACAACGGCACGCCCGCGATGAGTGCGACGCAAAACTTTGTGGTGACGGTAACAAAACCAGCCACACCAACGTGCAGTTCCGCATCCATGAGCAACGGTCAGTTTCAAATTATGATTAGTGGCAGCACGGGACCTGATTATGCAATCCAGTATTCTACCAATCTGGTTTCATGGACTGCCTTGACAAATATCAGTTCACCGACGGTCCCATTTCTGTGGAGTAATACCAATTCAGCGCGCGTTCCTTCGGCCTTTTATCGCATACTTCTTGGACCATAATTGTGAAACAATACCTGACTTATAAGCCGCTCATGAACCACAGACTGTTGCTGCTGGCATTTCTTTTGGCTGTGTCGCCTTCAATTCTGGCCCAAGGGCCGCTGATTTACGGCTATCTTTCTCAATTCCCCGAGCAATCCTCGACGGTTTCGTCGGATAAAGTGGAATGGTTAAACCGGTATCATGTCAACTATGTCATGTTTTATGACTGGCAAAACAAGCATCACTGGCCGTTGGCGGGGACCGTGACCAATCCTGCAGCATTCTGGAAAGACATCGCCAACCGCACGAACTATCGACAGACCGTGAACGATTATATCGCCGCTTGCCACAAGGATGGAATGAAGGCGATGAATTACAATCTGCTGTATGGCGCGTGGTCTGGCTATGGTGAGGACGACAGCGGCGTGGATTTCAAATGGGGTCTTTGGATGCAAAAGGACGGCACGGATCAGTGGAACACTTCTCTGCCTAGCGGCTGGGCGGCCGAAAAATTGTTTTATTTCAATCCAGCCGATACCAACTGGCAAAACTACATTTTTGGCCGGGAAAGAGACGTGTTTTCCGCCTACGCATTTGATGGCTGGCACGTTGATCAAATCGGTTCTCCCAGCGGCACGATGTATGACCAGGGCGGGAATGTTGTGGATGTGTGGACAACGTTTGCCAGCTTCCTAAATAACGCCAGGGCGGCGACAGGAAAGCGCATCATTTTTAACAACGTCGGCGCTTATGGGATGTTCAACGTCTCTAGTCAGACTGAAGACGATGCTGTTTATGTTGAATGCTGGGAAAACAATGGTCAGAAAACCTACAACGACTTGAAAAAAGTGATTGACGACGGTTTGGCCTGGGGTAACGGCAAACCCGTAGTGCTCGCAGCTTATGTGAACCGCGATAAATCCAGCGGCGAGTTTAATGGGCCGGGCGTTCTGCTTTGTGATGCGGTGATTTTTGCCAGCGGCGGCACGCACATTGAACTGGGAGACGGAGGACACTTGCTTCACAACGAGTATTTTCCGAACACCAATCTCGCGCTCGGCACGGAATTAGCCAATACCCTGACGAATTATTACAACTTCATAGTGAATAATAAAAAATGGTTGTATGGAGGCCTGACTAACAGTGCCAATCCAATCGTGCTCAACATACCGGCCACGAACGTCGCCACCGCCGACAAGGTCTGGACGTTTACCAAAACCACTGTCGGCGTGAGCATGCTGAACCTGATCAATCTTGTGGGTGAAAGCAGCATCGAATGGGCGGACAGCCACGGGAACTATCCCGCACCCACGGAACAAAAAAACTTCACCGTGAAATATTACTGCGAAACCAGCGCTGTTGGCAGTGTGCGTCTCGCTTCGCCCGACATCAGGGGGGGTGAGTTTACGAAGCTGGATTTCAAGGCCGGCTCCGATTCTGAAGGCGGCTTTGTCACCTTCAACGTGCCGAGGCTCGAGTATTGGGACATGATTCTCGTTGAAAGCGCCGCGCAAACGTCCGCCCAATCCCCAGCCATGCTAACCGATGGTCGCACGACCGCGACCATGTCGGTCAGCAACGATGGGCCATTGCGTTCTTACGAACTGACGTCCGATGCGCCATTGCGCGAAAACCGACCGGCAGAAAAGCGGATTACCTTTTCCGAAGCACCGGATCACGCCGTCGTGCGGTCAGGCAACATCATGTTCGACGGCCTCTATGCAATGGCGGTTCACGAGGCTTTGCAAAATTCCGTTTCTGAAATCAAGGACAACGCCTACGGCAACGGCGCGCCGGTTCAACTCGACGCTTACCAAACCGGCGAATTCTGGACTTATGTTTGGACGCGCGATTTGTCCTACTCGGTATATTTGGGCCTGGCGCAGTTTGATCCGCTTCGTGCCGTCAATTCGCTTTTGTTCAAAACGTCACAGGTAAAATCCAGCATCACCGGCGGCTATCGCAATCAAATTATTCAGGACACCGGTTCCGGCGGCAGTTATCCGGTTTCAAGTGATCGCGTGGTTTGGGCGCTCGGTGCGGCGGCGGCGTTGGATTATTTATCGGGTGACGAGCGGGAAAGATTTCTCCGGCAAGCGTATCCGATTTTGCGCGACACTATTGAGCAAGACCGCCGGCTCGTCTTTGATGCCACCGATGGCTTGTATCGTGGGGAGCAATCATTCCTCGACTGGCGCGAACAAACTTATCCGGGTTGGACGGCGACTAATGTGCTTGCCATCGCGATGTCAAAATCGCTTTCGGTGAACGCGCTAGATTATTTCCTGCTCAAGACCGCGTCCGAATATGCCGGCCAAACCGGCCTGGCTGATGAAGAAAAACGTTACGCGCAATGGACCGAACAATTGCAGCAGGCCATCAACGCAAAATTCTTTGATTCAGACGCCGGACTATACAGCACTTACCTGCTTTCGGATGGAATCAATGAAATCCAAACACGGCGGTATGATTTGCTCGGGGAATCGCTCGTCATTTTGTTTGGTATCGCTGACCAGACCCATGCCGAGTCGGTGTTGAAAAATTATCCGGTCGGGCCGCATGGACCGCCCGTCGTGTGGCCGCAGGAACGCTCGGTGCCGATTTATCACAACCAGGCAATCTGGCCGTTCGTCACCGCTTTCTGGACAAAGGCGGCGCGCAAGGCAAATTCTTCTGAGGCTGTTGATTCAGGTTTTAGGTCGTTAACCACAGAGGCGGCATTCAACTTATCCAACATGGAGAACTTTGATTTCCGCACCGGCTTGGCGGAGGTCAAAAACAGCGAACACAACGGCCCGGTTATCAATTCGCGTCGGCAGCTTTGGTCGGTCGCCGGATATTTGTCGCTGGTTCAGGATGTCCTTTTCGGCCTGGAAACATCTGCTGGAGGCATCCGTTTCCAGCCTTTTATCACGGAAAAGATTCGCAATGAAACTTTCACCGGAAGCGATGTGGTTGAGTTGAATAATTTTGTCTGCCGAGGCACGAACCTCCGGGTGCGTGTTCATCTACCACCGGTGAATTCGTCGTCCAATGGAGTTTGTATTATTCGCCGGACGGAACTAAACGGGAAAAATCTCGGCGATAAATTCGCCGCCTGGAACGAATTGAAGGCGGATAATCAATGGGACATTTTTCTTGCCGCCCCCGAAACATCGGCCATTCCAGCGCGCTTGCGAATGGTAAATGTAGCCGACGAACGCGCGCTTTTCGGTCCGCTTCAACCCGTTTGGGACGAGACAAAATCGGGTGGTATCACTGCCGAGAACGGCAAGTTGGTGCTGCACTTCCAGCCCGCGGACTTTTCCAATGTGGTCTTCGACATTTATCGCGATGGAATTTTATGTGCGAAGTCCGTCCATGAAATAGACTGGTTCGATCCAGACTCAGGAGATTTCAGAGAACACGCGCACAGCTACTCAGTTGCGGCGGTTGATTCTGTCAGCGGAAACTTCTCACACCTGACGCCACCTCGGTCGTATTTGAACGGTGTTCAGTCACTGGTGCTGTCTGCGAGCGACATGAAAAACCAAGGTGGAAACTTGGTGGGGGGACATCATTTTGAGAATTGGGGAAAGCCGGAGGATACGCTTGTGACTAAGTCTTTTTCGGTGAGCCGCAGCGGGCGTTTTCAAATCCGCGCGCAGTTCTCCAATGGCAGCGGCCCGGTCAACACCGGCGTCACCTGCGCGGTGAAGCGGCTCAAATTGTGCCAAGCCGGGGCAGACAAAGCGGTTGCCTCCGGTTATCTCATCATGCCGCAGTCCGGCGACTGGCAACGCTGGGACGTGTCCTCGCCAGTTGTCGCCGACCTGGTTGCTGGAAAAAACTATGCTATTTCTATCAGCGAAGACGAGGTTTCCCGCAACATGAGCTATCTGAAAATGAACGAGCGCTACACCGCTTGGCCAGGCGGTGGCGCGTCGAGTTATAATTTTGTGAATATCTCCGCCTTGCACCTGACAACTACCATGTTCCCGTTTCATGCGACTATGACCAATCGGCAAAGCGGTGTAGATTAAGTCAAATCAACCCGAATAAATGAACTCAAACCATCTGAAGATTGCCGGCACAAACCCTGTCAACGCCCAATGCCGTAAGCCGAAAATCCATTAAACCATTTGAATTTTATGACGCACCCCGCCGAAACCCCGATCGCCAATCTGACCATGAAAATTGATACCCGTTCCCTCATTCGTTGTCTTGCCAGCCTGAACCTCATCGCCCGGTGGCGGTCACGCTGGCTACAATTTTGTGAACATCGCGGCGTTGAAGCTGGAGCAGAACAACTCTTCTCTGTCATGGGCAAAGTAAGTTAGGGCCGGACAGTGCCTTAAAAAACTAATAAAGTGACTAGCTAGGCAAAACAAGAGATGAATCTAGTATGAAACATATAAGCCCGCAACATACACAGGCGTGAGTGTTGTTTTTTGTGTGAGGCAAAAGCTAATACCGGCAATCTAAAACATGAAAATATCCGTGTTAAATGCTCTTTTGAGTATCGTCGCCGCCGGTCTGTTTGCAACTCAGGCATTCGCCATCAGCGGTTCGGACAACTCCCGATGAATGGAAAACTTCCAAACCCGCTTAACATTATTGCGGGCTTAACCGGCGCGGCGTTTTGCCTCGCTGCGTTGACCGGCACTTGCCATGCGAGCTTACATGCTTACGAGCCGTTTAATTACTCTTCCCTCACCAACGGCACCAACACCACGGCCAGCGGGTTCACCGGCAATTGGACGTGTGGCGCCACCCCCGCGATTGCCGACGGCCTGACCTACGCCAGTCTGCCGACGGCCAACAGCTCTTTCAGTTCAACTGGCGGCCGGCAAGCTGAAAATTTCGCGTCCCCGCTCGCCAGCGGCACCAAGTGGATCAGCTTTTTGTTCAATATGACCGGTAATAACGGCGGGAACATTTGCGGCGTTTACTTTCCGAACGGCGGCACGGGTCTGTTTTTTGGCTATGGTTTGGCACCGTTCTCTAGCACTCAAGGGGGGCTGGGTCTGGGTTCCATGAATACGTCTGGAACCGCAACGCAGGGAGCGTCATCATTGGAGAGTTCTTTTCTTGGCACTTATGATGGCACCACCAATTATCTGGTCGCGATCAAAATTGATTTCAACACCTAGGGCGCCAATGATACGGTCACCGTTTATCTTAACCCCACGGCCAATTCAGCCACGCCGGTCGTGGCGGCCACTTATACTGTCAGCTCGTTCGACGTGGGAACCATCACCGGGATTGGATTTCAAAACTCGGGGGGCGGCTTTGCCATCAAGGCCGATGAGATCCGGGTGGGCGACACTTACGCCGATGTGGTGGGCGGCAGCGGTGGACCCGTGCCGGTCATCACGGGCGTAGCTCCGGGAACGGGGCCGACCAATGGCGGCACGGTGGTGACCATTACCGGCTCCAACTTCCTGGCCGGAGTCACGGTCAACTTTGGCTCGAATGCCGGAACCTGCATCTTACTGACCGGCTCAACCAACATTACGGCCATCACGCCCGCCGGTCCGCCGGGCGCGGTCAATGTGGTGGTTGAGAATGCGAACACGGTGGCGGGCACCGATTTGAGTGGGTTCACCTATGTGCTACCGCCGCCGGTGCCACCGGTGCCGCTGACCATCGTTCCCGGCAGCGTCGTGATGGTGGGCTCGAACTTGAACTTCGTCTGGGTGGGCGGGACGAACACTTCTTGCGTGCTAATTACGTCGACGAATCTTGCGCCGGGATCACCCTGGACGCCGGTGGCGACCAACTTGTTTGGTGCGGACGGACGGTCCACCAACAGCCTGCCCGTCAATCTGAGCGAGCCGAAACGGTTCTATGGTCTGTCCATTCCGTCTGATATCGTCGTGGTGCTGGCGCCATGTAAACGGCGGCTGAAAAGTGCGGCGGGGTCATGTGTGTGACGCGGCGGTTCAAAAGTGCGGCATCTTCATTAACAATGAGCTTCTTCGACGTTTATAGTGGGTAAAAAGGTTGAGTGCAAGGGGAAAACGGGGTGAAATCGGAGGATGATTCCCGACAAAATGTTTCAACAGATATTGGCGCTGGGTGAAGCCTGGCGGGTGGCGCGTATGGA
>CAISYZ010000075.1 GCA_903889895.1 uncultured Verrucomicrobia subdivision 3 bacterium
CATTTTACAGATTTTGAGCCTCACGCTCTTTGAGAAAATGCCCATTTCACAGGCGCTTGCTCAACTTCCACCCACCACACAACCGCCAGACACCGAAAACCATCAATGTTTACTGGGTTTCTAAACCGGACAGCAGTGTGACGCGGACAAAAATAAACACGACAAATCCACCGGCTTCCGTGCCGACGATCCCAACGACACGATCAAAGCCAAAGTGCTCCGGGCAGAATTGGAAGCGAGGGAATATCAACGAGTGCCGATGGTCAACGGCGCAGCCTGGGATTATTGGGTCCCAAAGTTTTTTGAACGGCACTGCCCGACCAAGGCGACTTTGGACCGATACGAAGACGCTTGGAAATGGGTTGCGCTCTGGCTCCAAAATAACCGCATCCACTCGCCACGACAATTGACCTACCGGTTGGGGATTGACTATCTCGAATGGCGAACAACATTCAAAAAGCGCACCGGCAAAATTGTCGGGCGAAACACCGCCATCCTCGAATTGAAACTGCTGTCGCTCGTCATGGGCGAGGCCGTTCGTTTGGGACATGCCGACGCGAATCCGCTGGTCAGTATGAAAATCCGCCGTGACCGGCAGCCCAAAAAACCTGAATTGACCGACGACGAAATTCTTGAAATTCAAGAGGCATTGAGAGATGAACCGGAGTGGATGCAAGCGTCATTTGAAATCGGCCTGCATACCGGCTGCCGGTTACGTGAAACCCGGATTCCGCTTTCGTGCGTGGATTTTCGGGAATGTAAAATTACGTTCCCCAGTCCCAAGGGCGGCGAAGATAGGGCCTTTTCCATCCCGATGCCAACCGTTTTAGTTCCGCTGTTGGAAAAATTGAAGACCGAAAAACGGTCTTACACGGTGGAGTTTCCATTTCAACCATCGCGCCGCTGGCAGCAGTTCTTTATCAAAGTCAAAAAGACGCATCTTTGTTTTCACTGTCTGCGTGTCACCTATGTGAACCGGTTGCGGCGCGCAGGCGTGCCGCGCGAGGCGGCGATGCGGTTGGTCAACCATGCGTCACAACTCGTCCACCAAATCTATCAGCGAGAAAAAGTGGATGATGTGATGCAATGGCGCGATGCCGTGCGATTCCCCACTTCGCGAAATCAGGCAGCTCCCGTCCTCGAAGCATTTGCTTCGGAGAGGATTTTAGTCGCGCGGTGAGGCCATTGCGGGTGGGGTTTAGCAATACCCATGCTAAATCCCACTCCGCTTTCAACCGGTGGAAGGGCAGGCACATTTCGTTTGGCATTTTGCGCCCGTCGCCACAACACAAAGTCCTGCCAAAAAATCATCCCATGCACTCTTGGGAATCCGGTGGAATTAAACCAGTCGCGCGCCACGGAATAGGAAATGCCCGCCAACACCGCAAATTCCTTTATGTTCAAAGCCTGATCGGCATCACGCTTGCAGCGAACCTCGCGGATGTCAATTCCTCGGAGTTGTTTGTCACGGGTCATGGGCGTTGCGTCGGCTGATTTGATGAAAACCAATTATTACTTCCCGTCTCGTAACAAATGGTCGGTTAGAGTTCCGTGCGGTTGCATATTAAATCTCCTGCTTGGTAAATTTGACCGCTACGGCGGCGACGTGAGTCTTCAACGTGGCCACGAACCGCCGGTCAACTGCCTTCAAAAAATTCAAGTCACACCTCTGAATCTTCCGCGCGACGGCTTGGAGGCCACTGCCGAGCACCGTGACTTCGGCCACGGCAAAACAGATCAACAGTTTTTCGGGTGGTGCATCGGCATTCTTTTCCAGTGCCGGATTCGGAATTGTCTCGGCATACAGCAATTGCGCGTATGGCAGAAAATAGGTGTGCTCGTCGTCGGCAAATACGTTGAGCGCCGCCACGTTCGGATCACTGCCGTAGCAAGGGTTATCACGCGGGCTAGATACCGATGCTTCGTCTGGGTTGGGGTTGGTGTTCATAAGATATTTTTCGGATATGTTCGACGCGTTTGCGGGGCGAAAGGGATTGCGTCATGCGCTGGCGGAATTGTTTCAGGAAACGCTGGCCACGTTCCATCACGCGCAGGATGAATTTCTGCCGGCTGAAATGTGGGACCACTTCCACAGCGGCCAGACGTTCGCTGGAATGGGTGATATGCGAACGCAGTCGCTCGGCGTCATCGGTGAAAATCTGGCAGCGTTCGCGACCACGCGAAATGCTGACGTAAAATTGTTGCTGATGGACGGCGGCCAGCGACCGAGACGACGCCACGACCAACACTTCATCTACGGTTTTGCCCTGGGCAGCGTGCGAAGTGACGGCGTAGCCATGCGTGAATGTGCGGTAATTTTGAGGAATCACCCGGCCATCGGCCAGGACCACGGAATCGCCTTGAATCGCCCGCACCTCGACCAGTTCGCCATTTATGAACCGCTTGCCGACCGTGTTCGCTTGCAGCAACAGCTTGTCGCCGACAGCAATTTTCAATTTCCGTTTCTCCCCCACATCAAAGCAGACGCAGCCTGCACCCAATGGGAAAATATTTTCAGAGCCATCGTCACGCTGGACTTTGATCGAGTCGTTTTCGACCGCGACCACCGCGACCGTTTCGTCTTTGGCGAAATCATCCTTCCGACGGTGAAACCGTATCGCCATGCCGGGATGATATTGCCGCGCATCTTGTTTTTGCGCTTCCGTCCACGACAGCGAATCGAAAACCTCAAATTCCTTTTCCTCACCAGTCAGCCGGCCAGACGTTTTCATTGCGGCCCGGACTTTCTCTGTGACCGCCTCGATTTCATTCCACGTCGGTGCGACTAGCAGTGCTGATTTATTTTGGCCCACCGCTTTCAAATATGACTGCGCGGCGGATTCGTGAATCTGCCTGTCAGAAAGTTCGACCACCGCTCCCATGCGTTCCAATTGGGCGAATGCCTCCAGCGTCCGCTTCTGCGCGGCCAATTCGACCGCCTTGCGATACTCGGCTTTACGCTGGCGACGGATGCGGGTCAGTTGGCCGGATTGAAAATTGGAATGTTGCTCCAGTATCCGCAGCGCGTCACCACGCACCACCGATGAGTGCTGGCCGGTGTCGCCGGAAAGCACGACGCGGGCGTCCCGCGCCAAGTCGAACAGCCGCTTCATGTCGTCAATACCCACCGCTCCAGCCTCATCCAGCACCACCAACCGCCGGTCGTCCAGTTTCGGTTTCGTTAGCAGCAAACTTTGCAGTGTCTTCGCCTCGAATCCCTCTTTTCTTAACACATCCGTAGCCGCCGCCGTGGGCGCGCAAAACAACGGTTCAATTTTCACCTCGGCGCAGGCGGCGACCAACTCGCGCAACGCCGTGGTTTTGCCCGTGCCAGCCAGACCACGCAGGCCGGTGATCCGATCATGGGTGCGCAGCACATGATAAATGGCGCGCTGCTGATCTTCGCCCAGCCAGTCGGCGGGTTTGTATGTTGGATGAATCGGTGCAACGACATCGCAGGCCGCATTGACCGTCTGAATTAAATCCAATTCCGTTGCCAAAATCTGGGGCGTGGATACTCCACGCTCGGTTTTGACCAGTTGATCCGAATACTTCGCCGCCTCTTTCAATGCCGGCAAATCCAGTTCACCCGGATGTTGCGCCAGCGCCACGCCCATAAGTTCATGCTCCGGCACGACCGACTTGCGCTCGAAAACATGGGCGACTGCGTAATTCAGGGCTTGGTTTTCCGGTTCAAACCGGCGGACTTGCCGGACAGGTTGACCCCATGTGGTGAGTTTTTGCAGTGTCTGCAATTCATCCGGCTGCAATTGTGCCAACTGCTGGTCGCGAACCTCGGCGGTGGAGATGCCCTTGATCTTTTTCGCCCGGCTTTGATGCACCGCCAGGGCGATGGCATTGTTCGACAATTTGCGCCCCAGCTTTTGTTCAAGTTCCCGGACCATCGCGTCGCGCTGTTGCGACCGCTTGGAAAATCGTTTCAACACCGCATCGCTCACGCCCTCGATTTCAAAACCGTGTTTCGCGGGACGAATGCGGTAGCCAATCTGCTGAACTCGCTTCGCCAGTTCATTGCGATAAACTGCCGTGCCATAACGAATCGCATCATACATGCCGCCCGCCTGTAATGCTTTCCAGCGCTTTTCCGTTTCATCAAACGTGGCGTTGAATACCGTGAGATGCGTGTGCAACAGCGGATCGAGCGCCCGACTGGTCGTGTGCGTGAACGCGGCGGCAACCAGATTGCCGGTGGTTCGGTCGCGTTGGTTGCCATGCTTGCGAACTCTGGTTGCGGCAAAAGTTTCGAGCTCGCGGAACGCAATGCGCGTCGCCTCTTCATGCGCCGCCACCAGACGGTCGTCATCCATCGTCACTGCCAGCACCGAAACCGATTTCGGCGGGGAACAGGTGAAATCATAAAATACGCGCCGCTGATTGGTTTTTTCCTGCCGCTGCGTAAGACGTTTGCCGTCATTCGGATTCTTGTTCTCGCACAGCGCATGAAATTGATCACGGGTGACGGCATTGTTTAACCCAAGCCGCTCCGCGCCAGCACCAATCCACTGACCGGGCCGGATTTCACCGGCGGCGTAGTAATCGTTCTGCGCCAGATGCTCGTCGAAGTAGCCTTCGGCATCCGCCAGATTTTTCTGTGCGACGGCGGTGAACATAGCGCGCGATATTAGCGGTTTTTTCAAATGGCGTTATGCCCCGCTGGCACAATCGTTATTTTCTTTCTGTCATTCATTTTCCGATTGGTCATTCTGCCTGAACCCATTCGGCGCATGGCGTGCCTGGCACACGAAGCGTGATTCAACCACAGAACCAAGACAGATTCCGGTTTCTTGTCTGGCAGTTTGCCTGAGCTTTCCCCCGTCGTGGTGTATGTGATACACTTTATGCACTTGGCCGGTGATTTTTTTCATTCGGCAACCAGTTTGGCGGAGAAGAAGCCCGCTTTTGTGCAATCTTTACACAAAATGAAAGCACACTTTTTGGTTGCAAAACCGCATATCTCAATTGGCTTTAATGGGGATTATCGCTTTTCACTCGGCAGAGTCTGAAATTTAGTTGCAGTTTTCATATCGCAATGATGCTGCCTGGCGCTTTGACTGGCCGGCTTTCCTGCGGGCACTCGGAAACCGGCCAGACAAATCGCCAGCAATGCGAACCTAGCCGGTCGAGCACTCAACGGGCGTTTTGAAAATCCCGCAACTCCACAGCCGTTCCGTTCGCTCCGATTTCAAAACGTCCGTCCAGTGCCGGCGCAAACTTGATTCTGACCCCGGATTACCCTATTTATTTCTTGAGTGAAAAAGATGTCCTTCAATCAAATAAAACGGCAGGAAGCCCAAAGCCGCATGGCGGCAATTCGCAGGGCACGCCGCAGTCCGGCGGCAGCCGCAGCAGAGCAGAAACGGGCATCACTGGTTGGTAATGGAGCCAAATGGCGCATCACCAATCTCAATGAAGTCGCTCGTGCGATTGCCAAATGGGCATAGCCTAAATTTCCACCCCGACAATTTCCAATGTTGAGGTGTTGAATTGATTTTACAAAATCCGAATGAAATCATTCTCGCCCACAAATCTTTACTATTTGATTTCATTCGCCTGCAACGAGCGATGCACAAAATGTCATCACTGGGCCATTCGCCCGGCGTTCACGCCTCTGGATTCAAGCTTGGTCGCCCACGCGATTAACTCGCTGCCTGATCTCACAGAATTTTGCATCGTTGGCGGCGAACCACTGCTCTTTCGTGACCGGATCATCAGCCTTCTCACCGCCATCAAGGATCATCCCTGCCGCACGGTTCTGATAACCAACGGAGTGCTCATGGACGCAGTGTTCATTGACCGGATTGCCCGGCTGAAAATTCATATCGTGGTTTCGATTGATACCGTTGACCGTAACCACTGGCAGTTCGTCCGGGGCCGGGACACGATGGACATCGTTCTTGGCAATTTGCGCTACGCCCGAAGCGTTTTGCGGCCAGACCAATTGAGCATCCAGTCCGTGCTGGCCCAGGAAACCAAAAATCATCTGGCTGATGTCAGGGCGCTGGCCGACGAGCTTGGGGTGTATCACAGCATCCAAGACTACATGGCGGAGGGGTTTGGCGGCGAGTGGACCGCGATGCCGGCACAAGAGAAACGGGTGCCGGAAAATGCAATCTGTCATGCCGCCGGGAGAAATCTTTCAATCCTGCCCAACGGCGATGTTTTCACCTGTTTCCAACAGTCATGGATGCCGGGTTGCCAAAAACCATTGGGCAATTTGACCCGCGACCAAATTGCCGGGATGATTTCCAGCGACTACGCCACCGGCGTCCAAGCAGCCATGCGTCAATGCAACCTTCCTTGCAAAGTGCTCAAATGCAATCAACGGAACTGACAACATTGATCCAGCCACGGGAGCTGATTTTGGAACTCAGCCACAACTGCAATCTTTCGTGCATCATGTGCGGTTTTGTAAAGGAACGGAATCAGCCGGGGTATTTCATGACCGAGGACACGCTCAATCAGGCACTGGCGGCGTTCAGTCATCCGCCTGAAATCGTCCGGTTAAATGGCCGGGGCGAAAGCACTATCCACCCGAAATTTCCGGCATTTCTCAAAACCATTCGTGAAAAATGGCCGACGGCGGCACTTCATCTGTTCACGAACCTAAACATCCGTGACGGCGAGCGGGTGGAATTATTAAAAACTTTTGGGGTGCAGCTTTTCGTGTCGTTGGATTCATCCGACCCGGAGGAACTGGCGCAAATCCGGCGCGGTGCGCGGTGGGAATACATCGAGCGCAATCTCAGGCTGCTCGCCGATCATCAGCCACGGCCCTACTTCGTGTTCACCCTCCAAGCCGAAAACATTCATCGGATTGCCGATATGGCTCGTCTGGCGCGGACATTTAATGTCGGACTGATCTACAATGTGGTCAGAAGCGATGTTCCAGACCACCGGGTGCTCAATCGCGTCATTTCGGAATGGGCTGCGATTCGCAGTGCCTTTGTTGAAGCCAAAGCATTGCTGGATTCCGCCGCTCTGCCATGCCTGATTCCCGACCAGATTCAGGGCGTTGAACTTGATTTGACCACGTCAGCCAAATCGAATGGGTCCCGTTCGTCCTGCCCCGCATTGCACCGTGAGACGTGCATCCAGCACGATGGTTTTGTGACGCCATGCAATATGTTTCATCCCCACAAAATGGGGCATATTCGGGACGGAAATATTCTGCAAATTCTCAACTCTGAACCGGCGGAACAGTTTCGCCGGACACACAAGCAGGATGCTTATTGCCGGAATTGTGCCTGGCTGGGAGGTGATGCGTGAGTTCCTTGGTGCATCTGCCCAGCGGCGATACGCTCGATTACTGGTGGGAGGAAATGCGGGGGCGTGCCGGTCGAAAACGATTTCTCCTCACCAAAGTGCTGGAGCTGATTGCCTACAAAGCATCAAAAACCGGGCAGGTGAAAGCGCGTCACCCCAAGACCAGATCAATTCTTGAGCTGCAACCAAAAGTTTTGCGGAACGGCCTGACCAGCCAATCGCGGGCGGTGGTGGTCATTCCTGCCAAGTGCTCTACGGAGTTTCAGGCGGATTTACTGCGACGGGCAGCCGGCAAGATTTTAGATCAAGCGGCGACGGTAATTGTCGTCAACGATGGCTCACCACTCTGGCCCCAACTTCCGAGCGTGGTTCAGGTTTTGAATAACCCGACATCCAAAGGTCCGGCAGCCGCACGGAATCAGGGACTGGATGCCGCCTTGGATTGTAAGGCCGATGTCATTTTGTTCACGGATTCAGATTGCATTCCAGAATCAAATTGGGTTTCCGAGGCAGTCAGCGGATTCGTCGAGAACCCATACGTTCACGGTCTTTCTGGCAGAACCGATTCATCAAATTCCACTTGGTTTGACAAATATCACGAAATCAATGGAACCCTGAACGGCAGATGTTTCAAGCGCACCAGCATCCTGTTGTATGGGCCAACCTGCAACTTTGCCATCAGCCGACCGGTGGCCGAAAATGTCAGGTTCGATGAGTCATTTCCTGATGCTGCCTGCGAGGACATTGATTTTTGTTTTCGCCTCATGCAGCAGGGATTCAGAACGATTCATCGGCGTTCAATGGTGGTAAGGCACGATTACCAATACGAACATGGTAGGTTTGTCACGAACGCCACCAGGTTCGTAAGACAGTTCAGAAAATATGCCAAGGCGGAGGCTGTGTTGCTGGCCAAGTTCCCGGATTATTATCCCTATTTCGGCCAGACTGAAGAGATTGGCAGGTTCAAAATCCCCGGCAACAATCATTGGGAAAATCAGACAGCGTTAAGGTCGGCGCTTTGACTGGCCGGCTTGCTTCCAGGTATTCAGCAACCGGCCAGACAAATCGCCGTGATGGAAACTTAGACGGTCACGCACTGAACGGGCGTTCTAAAACCGCGCTCAACTCCGCCGTCGTCCGTTCATGCCACTCCCGACCTGCTCCGTTTCGCTGCCAGTTTTAGAACGCCCGTTCAGTGCTTGGTAATTTGCTCATGGACGCATCAATTTGAAGTGTTCAGTCGAACGGTGTAAACGGCGGTTGAAAAGTGCGGCGGGCGGCGCTCGAAAAGTGCTGCACCTTCCGGGCAAAGAAGACTGTTTTTTCAGGGTTTCGTCAAGCTGTTGATTCCGCTTCGAGGTAGA
>CAISYZ010000076.1 GCA_903889895.1 uncultured Verrucomicrobia subdivision 3 bacterium
TTTTACAGATTTTGAGCCTCACGCTCTTTGAGAAAATGCCCATTTCACAGGCGCTTGCTCAACTTCCACCCACCACACAACCGCCAGACACCGAAAACCATCAATGTTTACTGGGTTTCTAAACCGGACAGCAGTGATTGTTATATTAAAAAACAAGTGCCGGATCATCATTGCCAAAATCATTGAAATGGGCAGGAGATTCAAGCAAATCAGGCCAACAAAGCGAAGGGGACAGATGGCGTTGTTGTGATGGGGAATGGTTGGTGTCGGCGAATCTACCATTGATTGACTCCAAACACCGAACTTTAGCCTAAAACTGTCAACTGCACTCACGCTCACACCAGCCAACTGAACATCGTCCTGATTCTGTGGATATCAAGGGGAAGCGCATATTGCGACCTACTTAGGAGCCTCCATTCCGCGCCGACCCGGACTCGACTCCGCAACTATATGCTAGCCTGTTGCGTCAAATTCCACCCGTCCGCATGTCAACTTCCGGCCTATCGAATTTTTTATGATTCTGCAATGCGGTGAAGCCATTGAAGCGAATCATTGAAATAATACGCCGCCGGCGCCGACTGTTCGGCGGCAAGTCTGACAACGAACCGCATCGCCTCCATCACGGGAACGACGCGCCTGAATATCGTGTGCTACGGGTCCGCGGTGATTCCGTAACAGTCATTTTAACGCCATCAATAACCCATTACTGCTATCATTATTGCGCTGAAATTCATCGCAGAGGAGAAAATCTGGATAATAATTTATGAAACGAGAAAAAATAATTTTCCAAAAAAAAGTTGACGCGGGATTTGTTTACCGCATAATAACGACATTGTTAGTCGTATATATGTTTGGTTTTGCCCTACGTGAGATGCAATTTTAAATCATTGTTGAAATAAGAGGCGGCGGATTTGTTTTGAGAATTAAGACGACTACTCAAGTAGATAATAAAATGGAAAATAAAATCAACAGGGTCAGTGACCCCAATGCGGCGAATGCCAACTGGCTGGAGATTGTCCGCCAACAAGTGGCGTCGTTGCGGTATGGCGTGGTGGAAATCATCGTGCACGACTCGCGCGTGACGCAAATTGAAAAAACCGAGCGGTTGCGCTTGGAAAAACCCGACTCGGGAGCCAGACCAAACTGAAACGAGCACGCACCTTAAATATTTTACAGAAAACTGACCGGACCACCGGAAGTTCCCATGAAAATAAAACAACACAACTATATCCATGCGGAACTGGAATCAACAACTGGCGTGCGGTCTGCTTGCCTTGGTCTTGCTGTCGGGCGCGGGCGCAACGGCGGCTAACAATGCCATCCTGCTTAACGTTTCTTATGACGTCTCTCGGGAATTTTACAAGGAATTCAATTCCGCCTTCGCCGCTGACTGGAAAGACAAGACCGGTAACCGCGTAACCATCAACCAATCCCACGGCGGTTCGAGTAAACAGGCCCAGTCGGTTGTCAACGGGCTCGAAGCCGACGTGGTGACGATGAACCAGCCGACGGATGTGGACGTGCTGTTTTCCAGCGCGCGGCTGATTCCGCAAAACTGGGCGGCACGGTTGCCCAACCACAGCGTTCCCTTTAATTCCACGATTGTTTTTTTGGTCCGCCGCGACAACCCGAAGAACATCCACACTTGGGAAGATTTAATCCAGCCGGGAATATCGGTGATCATTCCCAATCCGAAAACGTCCGGCAATGGGCGTTACAGCTATTTGGCCGCTTGGGGACATGTGCTGAAGAAATCCGCCGGTGACGAGCAGCAGGCGCGCGAATTTGTGGGGAAACTTTTCGCGAATGTGCCGGTTCTCGACACCGGCGGACGTGGTGCCACCACGACATTTGCCGAACGCGGCATTGGCGACGTGTTGCTGACGTTTGAAAACGAGGCAGCGACGGTGCAAGCAAATTTTGCAGACACCGGCCTGGAAGTGGTGGTGCCGCCGGACAGCATTTTGGCGGAAAGCCCCGTCGCGTGGGTGGATCGCTATGTTCAGAAGCATCACACCGAGGCCGTGGCTCGAGCCTATCTTGAATACCTTTACAGCGACGCCGGTCAGGAACTGGCGGCGAAATACTATTTCCGTCCCAAAAGCCAGGCAGCGCTGAATAAATTTCCCAACAGGTTCAAGCCGCTGGAATTGTTCACTGTGAATGACGTCACCGGCGGCTGGGACAAGGCGCAGAAAACGCATTTCGCCGACGGCGGAATTTTTGACCAAATCTATCAACCCAACAAATAAACAAAGTTATGGCCCGCATCTACAACGACATCACTGAAACCATCGGCAACACCCCGCTCGTGCGGCTGCACCGCACGGCGAAGGAACACGGCGCGGTCGCCGACGTGCTGCTCAAGTTGGAATTTTTTAATCCCCTTTCCAGCGTTAAGGACCGCATCGGCGTGGCGATGATTGAGGACGCGCTGAAGTCCGGCGCGATTGGCAAGGACACCATTTTGATCGAGCCGACGAGCGGCAATACCGGCATCGCCCTGGCGTTTGTCGCGGCGGCGAAGGGCTTGAAATTGATATTGACCATGCCCGAGACGATGAGCATCGAGCGGCGCAAGCTGCTGAAGATTCTTGGCGCAAAGCTGGTTTTGACCGAAGGCGTAAAAGGCATGAAGGGTGCCATCGCCAAGGCGGAGGAACTGCACGCGCAGATTCCCAACAGTGTCGTGCTCCAGCAATTTTCCAATCCGTCGAATCCGGCGATTCATCGCAAGACAACCGCCGAAGAAATCTGGCGCGACACGGACGGCAAGGTGGACTTCGTCGTCGCCGGCGTTGGCACGGGCGGCACCATCACGGGCGTGGCCGAGGTCATCAAGAAATTGAAGCCGGAATTCAAGGCTGTTGCCGTGGAGCCAATCAAGTCGCCGGTAATTTCCGGCGGTGCGCCCGGGCCGCACAAGTTGCAGGGCATCGGTGCGGGTTTCATTCCGGTGAATCTGAACACCCAAATCGTGGACGAAGTCATCAAGGTGAACGAGGACGATTCCGGTCCGGTGTCCAAGCAGGTCAACGCGCAGGACGGCATTCCCATCGGCATCTCCAGCGGCGCGGTGGTGTGGGCGGCGTTGCAGGTCGCCAAACGCGCGGAAAACAAGGGCAAAACGATTGTCGCAGTCGTGCCGTCATCCAGCGAGCGTTATCTTTCGACGTGGCTCTTCGCCGACATCAACACCGAAACCGACGACATCAGCAGCCTGCTGGTCGCCAAGTAAATTTATCCCGACGCCAAAAAGCGAGGCCAACTAGAATTGAACAAATAATTTAGAGAACTGACCGGTTAACCGGAGGTTGCTCCCAAACCTAAACCGAAAAAGAAAAAATAATTAACATGAAAAATATCAGTCTCAAAAAATTCATTATCGCCGGCGTCACGCTGGGCGGTCTCCTGCTCCAACCATCCCTGCGCGCCAACGTGGAAGTTCTGATTGCTGGCGGCAACGCCAGCTCCACCGTCTTGTTTGACCGCGCCACCAATTTGTTTGGCGGCACGTTCACCTCAGTTTATGGAGCGAGTTCATCCACGACGCGGACCTATGTGGGGACAATTCCGGGCTATTCCGGTTTGGGCACCGTTACGCTCGATATCGTGCTTAACGGTGCGGTTGGTGGTTTGAAGGATATTGCCCAAGGAAATCCTGAGACAACTGCTGCCGGCAATTCGCTGGTGCCAACGGTTGTGGATTCGAGCACTTCTCCAGATGTGGTGGGAGTGAATCCGCTACTGTTCAATGCGCAGCCAACTTACGTTGTGCCCTATATCTTCATCAAGAACCCAAATTCCGCCAATACGGCCACCATTACCAATCTGACTCAGCGTCAGGCGGCGGAACTGGAGTCTGCAGGCGCGACGATTCCAGCGTCGTTTTTTGGGGGCACCGGAACCAACGTCCTTTACTTCGTGGGGCGCAACAGTGATTCCGCCGTGCGCACGGAAATTGATTTAAATATCCAAGCCAACGGTTTTCAAACCTATACCACCAATAGTTCTGGCCAGCCAGTGCAGGATATAAGTGGCTTGGATTATGAAGGTAACGTTGATCCGGGGCAATCTTCCGGCAGCGCCTTGGTCAATGTGGTGAAAGCCCTCACCAACTCCATCGGCACCATCGCGGTGCAAAACCTCAAGTCCGGCGTCACGCCGCTAGCTTACGAGGGCGTGAATTATTCAACGACCAACGTTTTGAATGGCAGCTATCCGCTTTGGGGCTACGAAAATTACTATACGCTGACCACCCTTAACAATTCCAGCCAGCAGCAGGTCATCGCGCTTTTGGTAGCCTCGGTCACCAACGCTACATTCCAAAGTCTCACCACTCCGGCGTTCACCAACAACTTTGTTCCATATATCTCGGTGAATGCTCAGCTTCAACCGCGCTCAGATGGTGGCCCCATCGTTCCGGCCGGCACCTATCATTGAACCGCAATCCAACCTTTGCATCTAGCAATCATGAAAAACATTATTAAAATAAGCCTGGCCTCGTTGGTGCTGCTGTCGGCAGCATTAACAGGTCGGGCATGGACTTATGCGGATGGGGACGCGCTGCTGATTTTTCGCGATGGCACCCACGACGTCGAATTCGATCTCGGCAACGTTTCCCAATTCACCGGACTTACCAGCGGTCAAACCAAAGTGGTGACCAACTGGAGCTTCAACCTGGTTACCAACACGTTTGGAGCCGATCTGACCATCAACGGCGACGGTGTTACCGTGCTATTGGTGGCAGCCACCACGACAAATGCTTGGTTGAGCAGTGTGGACCCAAATACCACCGCCTACAATCCTGGGGCAGCTGGGTTGGGCAGCATTTACGGTCTGGTGAGTTCGGTCGGACTTAGGCCGATAACCTATACGGTGCCAACGAACGCAACGCTACAATCCTATGTTATTGGCGTCAGCGGTTCGGGCAATGCTGGGAAATATAAATACGCTTCCTACGATTACATTGTTTCCGGTGGCACTTATAATGCAATTACGAAACTCGGCGGGGTTGCGCCCTTTGTGGATGAGGAAAACATCCCCGGCAGTTTGGATCTTTGGTCGATTCAATCCTCGAGCAGCACGCCCCAGCCGCCCGACAACCTAGTGGGGACATTCAGTTTCACGGCCAATGGCGTCCTGACTTTTGTCGCCGGCCCGCGTCCATCCACCATCGCCAACGCCACCCGTTTGGGAACCATCAGCACGGTCTCGTTTTCGACGACCGTCGGCAATACCTATACCCTGGCCTACACCAACAAACTCGGTGGCGCGCCAGCCACTTGGCCGGTGGATACAACCACCTTGACGGGTGATGGCACGGTCAAGTCCCTTAATCATACCAACTCCGCCACGACGGAATTTTACCGCGTGATTGCGCATTGATCAGTTAAATCAGTCCATCATGGGCAGGCCCGCAAGCCGGGCCTGCCTTTTGCATCAATTTGTCGAGAGGACATCCACACACAAATGAAATACTGGCACTATAATTTAGTTCTTGGCGTGTTCGTCTGGCTTTGCCTTCCTTTGGCTGCACAGACCAACTCGCCGCCGGCGTCGATGCCAAAATTTGCCGTGCGTGCCTACCGGTTTGAAGGGAAAACTTTTCTGCCGTTGGAAAAACTATCCGAAACGCTTTCCAACTACACCGGCTCTGTCAACCTTGCGCAGGTTCATGCCGGCCTCATCCGCTTGCAACAGATTTACCGGCAGTCCGGTTATTCTAACGTCAGCGTTACGCTGCCGCGGCAAACCCTTACGGATGGCACGTTGCGGGTGCAGATTATCACTCGCACGCCACCGGTCGTCGGCCATTCCGGCGCTGTCACGAACGCCATTGCCAAGCTGCCGCCGAGCCTGGCCATCAACAAATACCACATCGAAGGCAACACCATTTTGCCACCGCGCGATTTTGGTGTGCTTTCCAATTATACCGGCACGAACGTCACTTTCCCCGAGCTCCGCGAAGGTCTTGGCAAGGTGCAGTTACGTTACCGCGAGCTGGGCTTTCCCACCGTCAGTGTTACATTGCCGCCACAGCGTATCACCAACAACACGGTGTGGGTGAAAATTGTCGAGGGCCGGCTGGCCGCCGTCCACGTCAAGGGTAATGACCACTTCAGCACCCAAAATGTCCTGCGTGCGCTTCCGGGATTAACGACCAATGTTTTACTGAATACCAAATGGTTTCAGCCCGAGCTGGATCAGGCCAACGCGAACCGCGACCGGCAAATTTATCCCGTCATCGGTCCCGGCCTCGAACCTGGCACGAGCGATTTGACGTTGCAGGTAAAAGACCGGTTTCCGCTGCACGGTCGTTTGGACATTAACGACAAGTCCACGCCGGGCACCGCCCTGTTGCGCGCCGATGCGGCGATCCAATACGGCAATCTCTGGCAACTCGAACACCAAATCGGGTTCGATTACAATTTTACCCCGCAATCCTTCAAGTCAGATAGCGATGCCAAGACGTTCTTGGATCATCCGCAAGTCGCCACGTTCAGCGGGTTCTATCGGATTCCGCTCGGCACTGGCAGTAATTTGCGCGAGGAGGCTGAGCGCCAGCCCGTCACCTTCGGCTATGACGAAGTGAGTCACAAATTTAACCTGCCGCCGCCCTCCGGCCATCCTGAACTCACCTTCTACGGCTCGCATTCCGCTTCGGACGCGGCGTTGCAGGATGGCCCGCTCAAGATCATTTTTACCAACACCCTGGCCGACATCAGCCAGCAGTTCATGCAACACACGCCGACGGTTAATGACAACCTCGGCACCCGGCTGGCGTTTCCGCTCGATGAATTCGCTGGCGTCAAGTCATCGCTCAATTTGGGTGTGGATTGGAAATCCTACGTAGCAAATACGCTCAGCACCAACCTAACTTACTTCGACCTATACGCGCTGGATGCCTACGGCAATCGCGTGCTCGTGACCAACGAAACCATCCGGCTGGCCGCCAACAAAACCCAGCAGTTGTTTTATGTGCCGTTATCGGTCGGTTGGTCTGCCGTGCGCCCGGATAAAACGGGCGCGTTTCAATTCACCGTCAACGATTCGATTTTTCTCGCGCCGCTCGGCTCTGCCCGGACCAATTTCCAGATGGTCGCCGGCAACCTGCGCGCCGGTGGCGATTATACCACCGTCAACGCCGGGCTGATTCGCCAGCAAAACCTTCCAGGCGGCTGGTCGGTCGTCGCCAACATCAATGGCCAGTGGGCCAGCGCCCCGCTCATCAGCAACGAGCAGTTTGGCATCGGCGGCACGGCCGGCGTGCGCGGCTATCGCGAAGGCGAAGTCTATGGCGATAGCGGCTGGCGCACCTTGCTGGACTTGCGGGCGCCGCCGATCAGTATCGGCTATTTCCCGACGGCCACGGGTGAGCTGGCCGCGCTGCTGCGCTGCTCGATTTTCACGGACTACGGCCAAATTTATTTTGTGGACCGCGCCGGCCAGCCGCCCGTTAGCGAATGGGGCACCGGCCTGGGATTCTTTCTGACCGCCGGTGAGCACTTCGATGCCCGGCTGACACTCGCGTGGGCGCTGCTCGGCGCTTCCGGGGTATCGGCCAATTACGTCGCGACCAAAACGCCCGCCGGCAGCGCCCAAGGTTATTTCTCCGTCGGCTATCAATTTTAATCATCATGAAATCTCTGACCAAAACCCGTCAATCCCTCTGGTTCGCCGTGCTGGTGTTTGTGGCGGCGCGTGCGCCGCAGGTTTTTGCCAACCCCACCGGCCTTCGCATTTCCGCTGGCAGCGCGTCCGCGCAGCAACTCGGCTCGCAGCTCAACATCACCGTCAGCCAGTCGGCGGTTTTGAACTGGTCCAGCTTCAACATCGCCGCCGGGGAAACGACGACATTTCTCCAGCCGTCGTCCGATTCAGTGGTGCTGAACGTCATCGGCGGCGCGAACCCGTCGCAGATTTTTGGCAGTCTCAACGCCAATGGCACGGTGATTTTGGAGAACGCCAGCGGATTTTATTTCGGGCCAAATTCGATGATTAATGTCGGCGGCAGCTTCATCGCCACCACCGCGCCAGTCATTCCAGATTTTGGTGCCGGCTCGTCGTGGCAGTTCTCCGGTCTGCCACCGCTCGCCAGCATCGTCAATTACGGACAGATTTCCGTCGGCCAAGGACGCTCGCTGTTTCTCATCGCTGAAAACATCCAAAATTATGGCAGCCTTACCGCACCCGGTGGCAACATTGACCTCGCGGCCGGACAAAGTGTTCTAGTTAGCGACAGTCCGGACGGACGCGGTTTGAGCGCTACGGTCACGCTGCCGAACGGTTCCGTGGATAATTTCGGCCGAGTCACTGCCGATGCCGGCACCATCGCGCTGCAAGCCAACGTGGTGAATCAGGACGGTTTGCTGCAGGCAAATTCCATCCAGAATCAAAACGGCGTCATCGAACTTGTCGCGGCGGACACCGTCAACCTTGGCGCGAATTCCCAAATCGTCGCGCAAGGGGATGCTTCGGCCGGCGGCAGCGCGGGTGGCGATGTCACGATAAAATCCAGCAATTTTTTCAGCGACACGGCCGGCAGCACTATTTCCACGGCCGGCGGCGCGAATGGCGGCAACGGCGGCAACGTGGAAATCAGCGCGCCGAATGTTGAGTCGCTGAACTCGACGATGAATGCGACGGCGGCGGCTGGCGCGACCGGCGGCACATTTTTTCTCGATCCGGCGAACATCATTCTCGGCACCTCGACCGCCGGCGGCGCGATTAACGTGAACACGGCATTCTCTGGATTTTCGAGCATTGATTTGCAGGCGTCTGGCAACATCACGCTCAACCAGAATACGACGTGGAATCTGAGCAGCAGCACCCACCAGAACACAGGCCAGCTTACGTTGCAGGCGGGCGGCAACATCACCTTTGGGAACAGTTCCAAAATCACGGATGCGAACGCGTGGTCGGTCACGCTCGAAGCGGGCTATAATTTTGGCAACAGCACCATCAATGCCGGCATCGGCTACATTTATCTCAACGGCGGGAGCGGCAAGTCTCAAAACGGTTCGATTCATCTCAATTCCGGTTCGGTGGATTTAATCGCCGGCCAAAGTATTTTGCTCGGAACTGGTTCGGTCAATACGCTTGGCGGCGGGAACATTTATGCTTATGCCGTGGCTGGCGACATCAATGCCGGCACAGCAAATGGCGGCTACACTTACTATGCGTCGGGCACGAGCGTTTCTAATCCCGGCGGCATCGCCACGGCAGCCGGCGGTGATGTGACGCTGATTGCCGGAAATAACATCACCAGCATTCCGACGGTGCCAACCACGATTCCGCAGAACCAATCCGTCGGCGCTTCGGGCGCTTATGGCGGCGGTGATGTGACGTTGATTGCCGGCAACCAAGTGTCGGGAAATTACACTTTGGCCAACGGGGTGGGAACCATTCTCGCTGGCGTGCCGGTCACCAGCGCGCAAGCCGGTGCGCTGCAAAATCCCGCCAATAGCGCGGCTTATACGGCAACGTTGCAAAGTTTACAATCGGCTGTGACGATGGCGGCGAATCCAAATGGCAATATCGGCACCTTGCAACAACCGGTAATTTTGAATTTGATTTCCGGGTCATGGAACGCCTGGGCGGCAAACAGCATTTATTTGCAGGAAGTCCGTAATCCCAATGGCACATTCAACACCGACCTGTTGTTTAATTACGCGCCCAATGCGGCGGTGAATCTTTGGGCCGGTGATGGCATCACGCTGGACGGCGGCGATTTGGACAATCAAAGCCTGCAACGCATTACCGGTTACAACGACAGCATGGCACCGATTTACGCGCCGATTCTTTCGCTAAATGCCGGCTCGGGTGGCATTACCGTGGATAGTTCTATCTACTTGTATCCGTCCAGCCAAGGTGCGCTGACAATCACCACGCGCAATGGCGGAAACCTAACCGGGGCGGTTCAAAGTGACAGCAGCCTAGTGGGGATCATCATGTCGGGTGCCGGGCAGCCATCGGGCAGCGAGGCTTATGAATATCAAGCCATCCAAAACAATGATCAGGCGACCACACCGCTGCATCTGAACGATCCTAATCCGGTCGTTGTGGATGTTTCCGGCAGCATTGGCAATTTTCAGCTCACGGTTCCAACTTTTGCCGAAATCACCGTTGGCGGCCTGCAACCATATACTGCGGCGGGTCAAAATTATTATGGCACTTATAACTTTGGCTTTTCCGGACGCAATTTGTCAGCGACGCAAACCAGCTTTATTAACGTGGCGGGCAGCATTTCCTATCGTGGCGATTTGACGATTGAACCGTTAAGCGATCCGCTGCCTGCCACCTTGTTTTCCGACAGCACGGATCCGAGTGTCACGCAGCGTCTGCAATATGATTCCGCGACCGGCAGTCTCATCTTTATTGGCGTGATGAGCGCAACCGATCTCGCATTTCTTCTCAACCCGACGGTTTATGTCACCGGCCAGAACGGCAACACCGAAACCGTTGCCCTGACTTTGACCGCCGCGCAAACTGCCGCGATCAACCAGCTTTACATCGACAGTCAGAGTGCCAGCATCAGCAAGGAAAGTCTGGCGCTTACCGGACCGGGAAATTTCGACATCACCGCGCAATCCATTGATCTCGGCATTTCGGGCGGCATTATGGTCAATCCTTTGGACAGCGAATCCTTCGCCATTTCTCATCAAGGGGCAACTTTAAATATTACCACCGCCAATGATTTGAACATGACGGCCTCGGAAATAGCCAACGAAAGCCTGAACGGCAGCATCAATCTAACCGTCGGTGGCTCGCTGAATGTTGGCGGCGAATACACCGCCTTCGATGATCCGAATCAACCCAAGGGAATTTTCACCACCAGTGGCGGCAATGTTTCCGTCACTAGTCTGAAGGGCGATGTGAATGTGAACAGCTCACGCATTGCTGCCTACAACGGTGGCAATGTCATCGTTGAATCCGACAAGGGAAATGTCAACGCCGGCACCGGTGGCGCCGGCTATGTCAGCGTGCATTCACAGGAAATCAGCGCCACCAGTGGCCAGTTAATCAGTCTGAACCAGAGCATTCCCGGCAGTGGTATTTTGGCCACGACCTTGCCCGGCTCCGATGCGTTGCTGGGAAACATTACCGTCAACGCGCCCAATGGAAGCGTCAATGCCAGCCTCGGCGGCATCTTGCAGATTTCATTCAATGGTTCTGATACACGGAATAGTTATATCAATGTGAACGCCGGTCAGAATATCAATGCCACCGGTTCCGGCATCATCAACGGTGTCATTATTGGCAGTCAGGGCATCAATATCAACGCGTCGCAAAACGTGGATGTCACCGCCGTTAGTGGTGGCAACGTTGACATCGCTGCTGCCGGGACGGTGTCCGGCACAATCGTTGGTGGTGGCGATGTCAATGTCAGCGGCAGTTCCATCCTCGCGGCAGTGATGGGCAGTTCAGTTTCTGCTAGCGGCGACACTAGCGGGGCCAGCCTCGGAATCCCGCAGTCAAATGTTTCCAAGGAAGTTGCCGAAACCACCGATGCCAACACCGCCACCCAAACCGCTACGGATACTGATAGCGATGATCAAAAAAAGAAGAAAGGGATCGGCTTGGTGCAGAAGGTGAGTCGGGTGACGGTGTTGTTGCCGGGGAAAAAGGTGTCGGAGCGTGCTGGGGCGGGGCAGCCGATGTGAGTGTTGGTATGCAGCTTAAAATTTAAAACTAAAAA
>CAISYZ010000077.1 GCA_903889895.1 uncultured Verrucomicrobia subdivision 3 bacterium
TGCTGCAAACGACCAGCCTGAATCCGCCGGTGGTGTGGACCACCAACAGCATTACGGCTGGAACCGGTGGCACCATCACCAACACGCCAGCCATCACTTCTGGCCAACCCAAGACGTTCTACCGCTACATGGCGCAATAATGCCTGGTCTCAAGGCTGAATGGCAGCCGGGCAGCCGGAGTTGCAACCCGGCTGTCTTTTTTTTAAGTCGTTAAACTCGGTTAAAATTGACGATTTTGTGTCAATTTTAACCAAGACGGTTCAAAATATGTGGCTTATATTAAAATATAAGCGTGTAGCAGAGTAAATCAAGCTGGCGTCGGGGTCGGCGGCGGCATGATTTAAGTCAGAAACAAGACATACTGTTAATATAATAATATCTATGAGCATGATTAATAAGAGCGGTTTTGGCCAGAATCTGTTGGGCGGCGTGGTGCTGGCCCTGGCTGTGCTGGCACCGATGAACCGGTCAGTAGCGCAGACTTGGACGAACGCCTTGGACGATGAGGCCCTCTATCTGAATCAGGATCCCACCATCGAGACCCGGCGATCCCCTCATTTTCGCGTCTGTTTCGGACATAATAATTGGGATTCCTATGCCATGACGGAACAGTTGGCCCAGGGCAATCTGCAGATGTTTGAGCAGTGCCGGAACCGCTGGGTCAATGATGATGGTCTGTGGGATTGCGGGCAGTCGGCAAATTTTTCGAGTGCCACTAATTATCGGTTTAATTTCAATTTTTTGATGACCTTCAGCCTCACGCAAGGGGGTGGATCGTATAACAGCGAAGACGGCAACGGTTTTTTTTATGCCATGGGCAACCCGGCGTATTGCCGGTTTGACCCGAAGTCGGGCGCCACGCCGCATGAAGTTGGGGACGCCTGGTGCGGCTATGGCAAGGGCGTTGCTTTCAGTGGCTATGGCAATCTATGGGAATGCACCGGCAACTGGATGATGCTGCGATCATTGGTCGTTTATCCCCAGGCGGGTGACTACGAGCAGAACGGCATGTATACGCCCTTGCATGGCCGTGATTATTTTGGTTCCTGGCCGATCATGGAATTGGCCATGGAAACGCCCGGCTTCGGATCGGCTTGGATCAACCACCTTTACACCAACGCCCCCCCCGCCAACGATTATTGGATTTCCCAAATGTTGAGCATCCCGAACACCACCGGTCTGGCGGACGCAACGAATGCGGTTTTTGATCTTTGGGGCAACCTGGGCAAGCGGCTGGTCACTTGGGATTTTCAGAAGCAAGTGTGGCTGGCAACGGTTAATGGATCCATTGGCGGTGGTCCAACCTTGCCCAAATTGGGTTATGGAGCCGACAGCGGGGCGGATTGGGTTTCCTACCAGCGGGCCCGCACCACGCTCCTGCCCATGCCCGGCACTAATGGCTGGTATCGGTGCGCCTATGAGGACGCTCCCATGGAATTTGGCTACAACGTCATTCCGCTGACGGCAACCCCCGGGGCTACGGTAACCTGCAATTTCCAGCCCGTGTGCGATCCGATCCGGCAGTCCGGGTGGCGGGCCTGCCTGGTGGCCGTCAGCACCAACGTGGTCAGCATTGGTCAATACAATACGAACGGCTATGCCAGCTATTCCACGCTGTGGAGCTGCGGCGCCAATTCGATCACCCTGTCGGCGGACCAGACCAAACTCTATCTGGTGGTGACGGCCACGCCCAAGCCGCAGCCTATTTATGGTAGCAGTAGTTTTGCGAACGCCTATCTCACGGAAGCGGGGCTGCAATTTCCTTACACGGTGTCGTTCAGCAACGCGGCTCCGTTGAACGTCGTGTATGCCCAGACCAACGGGTATGTCTGGAAGAGCTATACGAACCCGGATGGCACGGTATGCCATTACATCGCCAGCACCGCCACGGTCACCGCCCCGGCCTATGTTGGCACGAACGCCATGGTGCTGGACAGCGCCCAAGTTTACGGGAACGCGCAGGTTTTGGATTATGCGGTGGTGGGCGGCAATGCGAAGGTCTATGGCAACGCCATTGTCTCCGGCCATGGACTGGTGGCGAATTACGCGCAGGTCTATGGTTTTGGCAAGGTGCGGGACTGGGCCGAGGTGTTTGGCTACGCGCAGGTTTATGGCGACGGCAAGGTGATCGAACACGCGAACTGCGGAGATGGCACCGCCTCCGCCTACTCCACGGTCAGCGGGAGTTCCATCATCAAGGGAACCACCTATGACTATGCGGGCACTTATACTGCCGGCAGTGTGATCATGGACGGCGACTCGGCGGACGGCGGCGACGAGCCGCTGGTGCATACCAATGGCGTCCATTTCGGCTGGGGCTGGCCCGGAATTGGCAGCCCATTCAACAGTTATTCCAACCCGAACAACTGGCAGTATTGCGGGTTGACCTTTGAAAATCTGCCCAACAGCACTTCTCCCACCACGTCCGGTTTCAGTTATAACGGATGTTTTGCCACGGATGAATTCGGGATCAACCACGGGTTTCTGTTGAACGGTTGCCGGCCCACCATTGACTCGGGGACCAGCAACCGGGGCGGCTATGTGCTGGCGCTGAACGGAACGAACCAGTATGTGGAGCTGCACAATTCGGTGAATGACTTCAACGACACCACCATTGCGGTCTGGTTCAAGAACACTGGTGGTGCCAGCGGTCAGCAGGTCTGGTCGATGGGCAATGGCAGCAACAAGGTGATGTGTCTGACGCCCAACGACAGCACCACTGGCAACCTGCGGTTCCTGATCACCGACGGCACCACCACTAACTACTTGAATGGCAGTGCCGTGCCGACGAACGTCTGGACGCATGTGGCGGTGGTATTTGCCCAGGCCGCGAGCAACAGCGTGCTGTATGTCAACGGCCTGCCGGTGGCCACCAACCTCAATATCACGCTGTTTCCAGACAGCTTGAACGCGCCGTTGATGGCCAACGCGAACTATCTGGGCCGGGGCAACGGGGGCAATTATTTCCAGGGCAGCGTGGATGATTTCCGGGTGTTCATGCGGTCGTATGCGGCGAGCGATGTGGCAGCGCTTTATGCGCTGCCAGCGCCAGCTGCCATCAGCCCAGTGACGGATTCGACGCTGCCCACGCCCATCTGGCTGGCGCAGCCTTATGCGTTGGGCGACAGTGTCATCACCATGAGTGTGGTGCCGGGCACCGACACCAGCGGCTGGGTGCAGTATTATTTCAGCAACAACACTGTCTTGGGCCATGACTCGGGCTGGGTGTCGTTCAACAACTACACGGACTGCGGGCTGGCCCCGGGCACGGCCTACACCTACACGGTGCTGATGCGCAATTTCAACGGGGTCACCACCTCCGCCTCGTCAGCCGCCAGTGCCACCACCCTGACCTCAAGCGCCGGCACGGCCAGCTTCGCCTATGGGCCGGTGGGCTACTACAGTGGACAGATCACGATGACGGCCACGACGGTCACCAATGTCAGCGGCAAGACGGAATATTCATTCACCTGCACCTCGGGAGGGGGACACTCTAGCGGCTGGATTGCCTCGCCGTCGTGGACGGACACCGGGCTGACGACCGGTGCCAGCTACAGCTATACGGTGACGGTTCGGGACGGGCGTGGCAACAGCAGCGCGGCATCAGCCGCAGTTCCGGCCAAGGCGGAAGACGATGCTGCACCGCAACTGTATAGCAACCCAGAGTTTCAATGGGGCATGACCCCATATCCCACCATCACCAACTCCATCTCCATGACGGCTCAGGCACCCGGAGACCCGAGCGGGATGAGGTATTACTTTCATTGCACTAGTAGCAACGCCCCGGACAGCGGCTGGCAGAACAGCCCCACTTATGTCACTCCGGTGCTGACCAATGGCACCTACAGTTTCGTGTATATGCTCCGGGACATAACGGCGCAACTCAACCAATCTGGGTATTCTGCCGCCACGTATCCGGCGGTCATCACGCCGACCACGGGCTATGAGCCATACACGTTTGGTCAGCTGGCGACGTTATCGAATGATGCCCTGGTTACCTTCACCGGCGTGGTGACTGGGGTGAATCCCACCAGTTACACGGTTCAGGATCCGAACGGTTCCAGCACGGTCACCGTTGGAACCACCAACTTTGGTTCATCCACGACCAGCGGGCTCCTTTTTCACACCGTGAGCGTCAGCGGGCACCTGTATGCCTTCACCAACATGCCAGGACGGTCAGTGACGTTTTCGACTGTGCAGTCGGTGGGCGTTCCAACGAACAGCATTTCGGGCAAAGTAACCAATAGCAGCGGCGCGCCGCTGGCTGGCGTCACCATTTATATCTCGGACACGCCTAATGCCTCCACCAACCCAATTACCACTGTCGTTACCGCCGCCAATGGCACCTATTCTGTGAATATCATCAACGGCGCGTGGTATGTGTGCGCCGGCTCCATCGCTTATGGCAATTCCGCCGACCAAGTCGTCACGGTGAACTCCGCCAATGTTGTGAACGTCAACTTTGGCCTGACGCCCAATCCAACAGTTTCTGGACTGGTGACGGACAACTTGGGCAACCCGATCAGTGGGGCCAGCGTGTATTTTTCCCTGACACCCTATGCGGAGGCTAATCCGCTTTATACGGCGACCACGACCGCCGCCGGCCTTTATACGCAGGCGGTGCAGAGCGCGACGCTCTACATTTGCGCCGGCAAAAGCAACTACCTGACCAGCGCGGATCAAATAGTAACGGTAACCAACAATGTCGCCAGCCTTGACTTCGCCTTGAGTTCCTTTTCTTTAAATGGAAATGTCCCCCAGACCAGCCAATTGCTCTTCTCCGTGGTGACGGATCCGTTGCCGGCAAGCGGCACCATCATGAGCTGGCCGACTTATCTGCCGGCGGGACAGGTGCTGACGAACATGGCAACACCACCCGTAGTCCAGACGGTGGGGAACCGGAAATGGGAGCTTAATACCAATAGCAATGACAACATGATGGGTTTGTTGCAAGGCACGTATTCGGCTCCGATTCCGTGCAGCGGGGCCAGTATCGTCGCCGCCGTGATCCCGCATCGCAATGGCATTCATGATGCGTTTAACTCCATCGTAAGTTTGTTTTACGACCGGTTGGTAGTGGGCATTTACAATAATACCGGCCAGCTTGTTCTCAAGGTCAACGGCAATGCTTCCATTCCGACCGGCGCCATTCCCGACGGCCAGATGACGGTTCTGAGCATGGTGGTGCAGCCCAACGGGCAATATGCAGCATGGAGCAATGGGGTGCTTTTTTACACGAACAGTACCATCAGCACCCTGACAAACCTCGTTCCCAGCGTGGCTGGTTCCTATGCCGACACCATCAATTTGGGCAACGACGGACCGGATGGCTGGAGCACATATAGCGGTAACATTGGCGACGTGTTTGTGTATACCAACGCGCTTGCCGCCTCGGACCGCCAGCAGTTGGAGCACTACCTGCTAACGTGGTTCGGAACCAACGGCACGCAGACGATTACTGCAACGGCGGCAGCCGGTGGCGGCATCACGCCCAACGGCACGGTGGCGGTTCTAAGCGGAAGCAACCAGACTTTCACGGTCGCAGCGAATCCGGCGGGGTGGAACATTAACAACGTGGTGGTGGATGGGGTATCGCAGGGGGCTGTATCCAGTTACACTTTCACCAATGTTGCCACTAATCATACCATCGCGGCGACGTTTCTCTTCAATGGCCAGATGATCACCGCCACGGCAGGCGCGGGTGGTGCCATTACGCCCAGCGGCACGGTGCTGGTTCCAGCTGGCTCAAACCAGAACTTCACGATCAGCGCCAGCACTGGCTACGGCATCAGCAACGTGGTGGTGGACGGGGTGTCGCAGGGGGCGATCAGCAGCTACATATTTACCAACGTTCTGACCACGCATAGCATTTCGGCGACCTTCAGCAATATCATTCTCACAATCGCAGCCTCGGCCGGATCCGGCGGCACCATCAGCCCGTCCGGCAACGTGTTGGTTAACTATGGTGTCACCTCAACGTTCGCCATTACTCCATTGGGGGGTAATGGTATCAACAACGTGGTTGTGGACGGGGTTTCGCAGGGATCAATCAGCAGCTATACTTTCACCAACGTAACTTCAAATCACACGTTGAGCGCCACTTTTGTCATCGTGCCTCCGCCGGTGGTGGACAACGCTGCAGGGGCCACCAATCTGGCTCCGGGCATGGCACAACTCTGGGGTTCCTTGAACAACGGGCCGGCTGACGTGCGAGTTTACTGGGGTAGCTCAGATGGCGGCACCAACGGCCCGTGGGCCAACACCAATCTGTTGACAGCCATGGCCAGCGGCTCGTTCTCAACCAACGTGAGCGGCCTGCTTTACGGGTTGAACTACTACTATCGCGTATATGCGTCCAACGCCGTCGGCACCGCTTGGGCACCGGCCACGGCCACCTTTAACACGCTCCGGCCGATGGGCTTGGCTGCAGGCATGATACCCTTCTCCAACATGGTCGAAGTGGCGGCCTCGGAGGAACTTGCAGGAGGTGGGTATGAGGTTGTAAATGCATTCAACGGCAACGGACTATCAGGTGATGGGATTACACATGGAACGGCGGCGGGCTTCTGGGTCTCCAACGGAGGAGCCACCAGCAATCAATGGGTGCGGGTCCACTTTAACTCGGCTTACCCGTTGGATTATCTGAGGATCTGGAACTACAATGAGACAGGATTTGAGGCCGAGTCCCTTAAGTCGGCCGATGTTTACGAGCTCAACAGCGATGTTGATCCGGGCAACAACCTTCAGACTAACGCAACTGCATTTAATGCGACGGGCTGGACACGCGTGTTGCCGAATCAGTT
This sequence comes from uncultured Verrucomicrobia subdivision 3 bacterium, assembly GCA_903889895.1. GTDB lineage: Bacteria > Verrucomicrobiota > Verrucomicrobiia > Limisphaerales > UBA11358 > UBA11358. The sequence continues at coordinate 6,804 of CAISYZ010000077.1, forward strand.
GTTCGTGAAAGCCCCCGGCGGATCAGAAACCAATACCGATCCGCACATCAGCTTGGGAGGTGCGACGGCCCGGCAACTGGCTCTCAAGGTCAACGCAAACTACTCCGTTCCGAGTGATGTTTGGGTGGGGCTCAGCCAGGTGCAGATTTATAATCTGGCCATACCCGCCATTAGCCTGACCAACTCGGGTGCCACCAGTATTACTAACAATGCGGCCAGCCTCAATGGCGTGCTCACCTGTAACGGAGCTGTCTATAATGTTTATGCCTGCTGGAACACCACCAATGGCGGAACCAACGCCGCTGCCTGGGTTAACTCGGCCCATGTCGGAACGTGGACCAATCTGGCCTCGGCCAATCTGAGTTTCACCGCCACTGGTCTGACCCCGAATACTTCTTATTATTATACGTTCCTCGCAACCAACGCGTTGGAAACGATGTGGGCCACCAATGTGCAGAATTTCACCACACTTATGGGGCCAACGCCACCAGTGTTATCGGCTGCCAACCTCACGCTGCCTGGTGGAGTTCCAACATTCGCGATTTCCAACACACTTTTGGGTTATCAATATACCCTGGTCTACAAGAACAACCTGACGGATTCGGTCTGGATCCCGCTGACGGGGTCGGGAACCGCCGCCGGGACGGGCGGCACGATTAACCTCAGCGATACAAACTCCATCTACTCTTCAGCTCAGCGCTTCTATCGGCTCCAGTTGCAGTAATTTATAGGGCAGATAAACGCAACATTAAAACAGTTTAATTATTATGCATGGTTACAGTATCAATTATAAAAGCGCCAGGATTCAGAGATCCATAGGTTCAACTCTCAAGCGATGCAGAATATTTGGCCTCGTTCTCGCCGTGCTCGGCGCGGCGTTGACTACCGTTCGGGCGACGGTTGCCGTCAGCCCGCTCTATGGCAACAACATGGTGATTCAGCGTGGCAAGCCGTTTCCGGTTTGGGGCACTGCTACGCCCAACACGGCTGTCACCGCGTCCTATAATGGCCAGACCAACAGCGTGACCTCGGATGCGTCAGGCAACTGGCGGCTCACGCTACCATCCATGAGCGTTCAAGCCACGGGCAGCAACTTTATCATCAAGGAAGCCGGCGGGAACACGATTACCTTCGGCAATGTGGTAGTCGGCGACGTATGGCTGTGCAGCGGGCAGTCCAACATGGGCATTGATGTGGATTACTGCCTGGAAAACGGTAACGAAACCGGCACATCGACGAATCCGGATGTCACTACCGCAAACTTTTCTGGGATGCGGCTTTTTGGAAGTGTGCCTTACGCTCCCGCCGGCACACCGACGACAACCTTTAACGGTGGCGTGAATTGGGCGGTATGCAGTCCGAGCACGGTGGGCACTTTTTCGGCGGTCGCCTTCTATTTTGGCCGGACGATTTATACCAATCAGAACGGCAACATTCCGATTGGGTTGATCGAATCGCAGGTGGGCGGCACGACCATTGACCTCTGGCTGGATCCTGAAGGCTTGACTGATATTCCCGTGCTGGCACCGCTCTATAGCCAGTCCGGCTTGTCAACCGGTCCATTTAGCCTCTTCAACGGCATGATTTATCCGTTAGCTCCCTATCCGGTAAAAGGCGTGATTTGGTATCAGGGTGAGAACGCCGAGCAGTCCACGCAGTCGGCTGACAGTTACTATCTCAAGCAGAAAGGATTGATTGATGGCTGGAAGCAGTTGCTGGGCTTGGACGATTGCGCCTTTTATCTGGTGCAGATTGCCAATTCAGGAACCGCGCCGACAAGTCCTGCGCCGGTGCTGCAGTCCGGGGGATGGAATGCCGATACCCGGCTGCAGCAGGGCTTTGCGCTTAACCTTCCCCATGCGGGAGTGGCGTCGGCCATTGACATCGGCAATTCGGTATCGTGGGTCACCAACGCTTGGCTGGGCTGGCATCCGACGAACAAGTGGGACGTTGGGTTTCGGCTGGGACTCTGGGCGATGAAGAATGAGTATGGCCAGACGAACCTGGTGACCAGCGGCCCGGTCTTGAGGGATGTCACCGTTGCCGGCAGCACGGCCACCTGCACGTTTGATTATGCCGGCAGCGGCCTCATGGTGGGTTACAAGCTGGTCTATGGGACGGCTTACCCGACCAACTCGCCGCTGTCGCTTTTTTCCATTGCCGGGGCGGACGGAACCTGGTATTGGGCTAACGCCACAATCACCGGCAGCAACACGTTGCAATTGACCTCGACGAATGTCACCACGCCCCTGATGGTTGCCTATGCCTGCTGGCAGAATCCAGCCGGAGTCAACCTTTATAATTCGAATGGACTGCCAGCCCTGCCGTTCTACGTGGCCAACATCAACACCAAATACACGGTCACGGCTTCGACCGGTGCCGGCGGCGGCATCAGTCCGGCGAGTGCTGTGAGCTACCTACAGCGCATGACGGCGCTCTACACCATCACGCCTAATCCGGGCTACTATGTGCAGAACATTCAAGTGGATGGCACAAACGTGGGGCCGGTGTCGTTCCATGATTCGGTGGCATATTATACGTTTGATCCGCTCTACGCCAACCACACCATAACTGCCACCTTTACCAATGCGCTGCCGACCAACACCATAACCGCCACGGCGAGCGGCGGCGGGACGCTCACGCCCGCTGGCGTTATTCGCTTGGCACAAGGCGCTTCACAATTGTTTGACATCGCGGCCAACCCCGGTTTTCAGGCGGCGGTGACTGTGGACGGAGAGCCCATGGGGCCGCGCAACAATTTTAATTTTGCCGGTCTTGCCGTTAATCACACCCTCGCGGTTGCTTTCACCACCACTATTAATGCGTCTGCCGGCTACGGCGGTGCCATCAGTCCGCCAGGCGTCACGAACATTACCTATGGTAGCAGCGCGACCTATGTCATCTCTCCAGCGACTGGCTACGCCATTTTGAAAGTGACGGTGGATGGCATCAGTGTTGGCGCGGCGACCAGCTACACTTTTACCAACGTCACAACGGCCCACACCATTACGGCGTCGTTCACCGGCGGCACACCCGGCGGAAGCGTTCCACAGACCAACAACCTGCTCTTTTCCTGCCTGGTGGATTCGTTGCAGACCAACAGCAGCGGCACGATCACCAGTTGGCCGGCCAGTATTCCCGTCTATCCAGCACTGTCGCCGATGGGCAGTCCCTCGCCCACCTTGGCGGTGCTGGACAACCGGCCGTTTGCCCAAAATTATTATGTATCTTCTCCGGCTGGTTTCAACGCGGGGGCCTATTCGTCGCCGATTCCGTGTTCTGGTGCCAGCATAGTGGTGGTGGCCAAGCCCGTCCGCAACGGCATCAACTCCGGATTTGATTGTGTTGTGGATGCGTTTTACAACCAACTGTCCATTGGCGTCCTCAACGACAGCGGGCAGGTTGTCGTGCTTCTCAATGGCAGCATGGGCACCAGCACGGCCACTATTCCGGACGGTCAGACGACCATTTTGAGCCTGGTGGTGCAGCCTAATGGGCAATATGGCGTCTGGGCCAATGGCGCGCTCCTCTACACCAACAGCACGGTCAGTCCGCTGACGTCGCTGGTGAACGGCGTCGCCGGTTCCTTTGCCAACAATATCAGCATTGGCAACGACTATCCGGATGGCTGGTCCACCTATAACGGTTATATCGGCGACATTTTCTTTTACACGAATGCGTTATCGAACACCAATCGTGCCTTGCTGGAACAATATCTGGCCACCCGGCTGTTGAGCGGCAATGCCAACAATTACACGATCACGGCGACGGCGGGGACGGGGGGAACCATCACGCCGGCAGGCGGGGTGCTGGTTGCTTCCGGTTCCAACCAGAATTTTACGATCACGGCCAGCACGGGGTATAGCATCAGCAGCGTAATTGTGGACGGCGTTTCGCAGGGGGCCATCTCCAGCTACACATTCAATAACGTCACCACCAACCACACCATCTCGGCGTTATTTGCCTACAATGGCCACACGATCACGGCCACGGCGGGGACCGGCGGGATCATCACCCCTAGCGGCGCGGTGCCGGTGGCTGCCGGCGCAGAGCAGAGTTTTACGATCAGCGCCAACGCCGGCGGGGCCGTGACCAACGTGGTGGTGGACGGCGTTTCGCAGGGAGCCGTCACAAGCTACACATTCACCAACGTGACGGCGAACCATACCATCGCGGCAGCGTTCTCCTACACGAACTACACCATTACCGCGACGGCGGGGACAGGCGGCCTGATCAACCCGGCGGGTGGCGTCCAGGTCGGTTATGGGTCGAACCAGCTTTTCACGGTCACGGCCAGCCCGGGATATGCCATATCCAATGTGGTGGCGGACGGCGTTTCCCAAGGTGCCATCAGCAGCTACACGTTCACGAACGTGATCGCCGATCACACGATTGCGGCAATGTTCAATCTGGTGCCGATGGTGGGTGGGATCATCAGCGTCAACTTTGGGGGAGGGACCGCAAACGTCACCAAAACTGTGGGGGCCGTTGCTGCTGCAAATTGGAACAACTTGCTTGGGGTTGCAAACCCGACCAGTTCCGCGCTGGTGGAAAGCAACGGGGCTTTGACCACCATGTCGCTCTCAACTTCTGGATTTAATGGCGCGTCGACATTCGGTAATGGGAATGGTGCCGGCGGGTTGAGCGATATGTATAACGGCTACCTGGAGCTCGATTACAACAACAGTGGTTCTGCCACCATTAGTCTGTCAATTATTCCCTTCACGAGCTACGATATTTACATCTATTACGAAGGATATACGGCCAACGTTGGATACGGTTCCAGCAGTTTCTCACCTCTCAGCGACGCGGTTTCGAAGTGGACGGTGTCTGAGAGGAGTCAGACGCTTTATGGACAGGGAGGAGATAATGGCGGCGGCGCAAACCTGGCCGATGCATGGGGTTATAACCTGACCGGCAGCTTGCATCAATTCCAGTCAGCCACGGCTCCAGCACAACAACCCAGCGCACCCAATGGGGCGGGTGGCGACTATTTGAAATTCACCGGGCTGACTGCGGCTACCCAGACGATTACGCTCACCGGCATTTCAGGAAATGGTTTTGAGAGCATCGGCATCGCCGGCCTTCAGATTGTGCAGTCAATCGTTGTGGTGCCCACCTACACGATCACTCCTTCCGCCGGGACTGGCGGGACGATTTCGCCGGGCACGCCGCAAGCGGTGACCAATGGGAATAATGCCGCCTTCACGATTATGGCCAACACGGGTTATAGCATCAGCAATGTGGTGGTGGACGGCGTTTCCCAAGGGGCGATTGGCAACTACACGTTTACCAACGTGATGGCCACACATACCATAAGTGCGACCTTTGCGGTGGCCCCGCCACTGCTGTCGGCTGCCAACCTTACGCTGCCCGGCGGCATTCCGACGTTCACCATGGCCAACAGCTTGTCGGGCCATCAGTATACCCTGGTCTATAAGAACAGTCTGACGGATCCAAACTGGATCCCGCTGACGGGTTTGGGATCCACCGCCGGAACGGGCGGCAACATCAACCTGAGCGACACCAACTCCATCTACTCTTCAGCTCAGCGCTTCTATCGAATACAGATGCAGTGATTATGTTTAATGGCGCTACCATGAAAGAACAGCCTGATGATGACATATTTAAGAGCCAGCTTGTTTTGTAAATGTATCTTACTGCTTGTCGGTTTAACCTTTGGAAAAATAAATATAATCTGGGGGGCTCCCACAAATTCAGAGTTCCTCGTTAAAGTCAGCAGCGGTGTCATCACCAGTCTTCAATGCACGAACGATAGTTTTTTAACGGAATACATGGCGGGACGGCTGGGCGACGTCAACATCAAGTATTTTCCGACTCCAAACTCATTATTGGCGGCTCAGACCGCTGCGTTGGCTGCCGCAGGTGCGGGAACATATGGCTGGAGTCAAGATGGCACGAAATATATGGCCAATTATCAACTCACCAATGGTCAATCTGCCGTTCTCGCTTTGGAGTCCGATTTTGATTTCTCGGATCCAACTGCCATTAAATGGACCTTGAGCCTAACCAACCTGACCAGCAATCCAGTCGAGATTGGCGATCTGGCTTTACCTCTGCCAATGAATGGCAATTATTCAGGAGTCAGTTCCAGCACGATGAAGCATAGTTACATCGAAGGCAACGGATCGTATATTTTCTGGATGCGGCCCAACAGCGTGGGGCCGTATCTTCTGATGACGCCGCTCGACAGCACCAAGTTCGAATTCTGGGACGGGAATGGTTCTGCTGGCACCTACGAAGTCTATATCCACTCGGCAGTGGCAGGCACCAATGCCGTAGCCCAGTATCCGAGCGTGACCTCCCAGGGTGCCCGCTGGCGTCAGCCCAACACGAGTTTGACCCTTGGAGCCGGCGCTTACCAGTCCTACGGCTGCAAGTTTCAATGGGTGAATAATTACGACGGGATCCGTCAAGCCTTGGTGGATGATGGCAAGATTGATGTGCATGTGGTTCCGGGCATGACCGTGCCCACAAACCTGTTTGCTGAAGTTGCCTTGAGAACCACCCAAACGGTTGCCTCGGTGAGCGCTGAATTTCCGTCAGTCACGCAAATCTTATTTTTGGGCACCACCAACGTGGGTACGACGGGACCCTACCGATTATATCAGATCCAGTTTTCCCAGCTGGGCGAGAACGAACTGACCATCCAGTATGGCAACAGTCAGACTACTTATTTGGAATTCTTCGTTACCGAGCCGATTGAAACCTTGATCAAGAAACGGGCAAACTACCTCGTCCAGCATCAGATAACCAACAGTGCCTTGTGGTATAATGGCCTGTATTGCGATTTTAACATGAACGACGGGCAGTTGATCACGCCCGACAATCATGACACGCTCAACAACAGCTTCCAAATCTATGAGATTGCCAGTGACGACGCCGGGGAATCAAGGCCGGCTTACATAGGGACCAAAGAAGCGGTGTTCCCGGTGCAGAGCGAGGTGACCTCGCTCGACAATTATATCAAGTATTTCGTCTGGAATAGCCCGGCATCCACCGGCGGACTGCAACGCACAACCAATGAAACATCTGCCTATGGAATATACGGGGTGCCAGATTGGAATTATCTGCGCAGCAACAATATTGTGGGTCTGGGACGTGGCTATGACTACCCACACATCTTTGTGATGTATTACGGCATGTATCAAGTGGCCAAATGTCATCCGGAGATCAACACCTACCTGTCGGCCACGCAGTATCTGGCTCGCGTTTACGGCACCGCGATGGCGCTGTGGGCCAACGGCGGCGGGCAAGCGACTGAGATTGGTTTGATGAACGAACTGGTGATCCCGGACATAATTAACGCATTGCAAGCCGAAGGCATGACCAATCAGGCGGCGAACTTGACCACCAACTGGGAAACGAAGGTCAGGTATTACCTTGACGGCAACGCAAATCTGTTTGCCTCGGAATACAGCTTTGATGCGACTGGCTTTGAGTCCCAGCAGGCTTATGCCAAATACGCTATGTTGCACGCAGGCTCCGATCCAATAATGGGTTCGACGAATCTTCCCGCGTTTCTCCAGGAAGTGACGAATTTCATGAACATTCAGATCACCGCCAACATTTTTGACCGTGGATGGCTGGAGACAGCCTATTATTATTACGGCAGCGACTATCGCGGCTCGATGGGCGACGATTTTGTGCTGACGTATATGGCGCAAATGGGCGGTAGCGCCTTGTTGGATTATGCTTTAAATAATGCTCCCAATATAACTACCAATCTCGCCGATTATTTGCGCCTGGGTTATGCTTCGATTCTGAGCGCCTGGGCGACCATGAACAGCGGACCACCGCCCAACTATGGTTTTTGGTATCCCGGCGCGGCCAACGATGGCGGCTGCGGTGGTGGTTTCCAACCCGAACCATACAGCACAACCTGGCTGAACAATCAGCCCTCGCACCGTGGGCCGTGGTATTATTCGGCGGAGGAGAACCTCGGCTTTTGTGGCGCGATTCGAGCAGCCGCAACAGTTCTGACTGACGACCCCATCTTTGGCCGATTCTGTTATGGTGGCACATGGCAGCAGACTACGACCAACATTCAAGTTGTTCCGTTCGATGGCGTGCGGCGACGTTTCCACGCGATGCTCAACAATGGCAACTGCCACCTGATCATTGATACGGATCGGTTCGTCGACTCGCAGCCGATTGTCTTGCAGCCCGACTTGTCATCCATCACCTTCACCCTGGAGACAGGCAATACCAACTATCACACGGCAGCGTTGCATGTGGCGGTGTCCATGGGAGGTGCCTACACAGTGAGCGGCCCGTCAGGAACGGTGGCGACATTGCACCTGCAGCCCGGGGTGGAGACAATCGTTGAACTGCCGATACCCGCCGGCACTGGCCCCATTCCGTTCACTATTTCCACAGCTCCCAGCACGATTACGGCGACCGCGAACACGGGAGGGAACATTATCCCGAACGAAACGGTGTTGGTTCCTTTCGGGAGCAACCAAAGCTTCACCATCACAACCAACAATAACTATATGATTGCGAATGTTCTTGTGGACGGCATTCCTCAGGAAGCAATCAACAGCTATACGTTCACCAACGTGACCGACTCTCACACGATCTTGGCGACATTTTTGCCGGCTGCTAGCGCCTATACTCTTACAGCTTCCGCCGGGGCAGGAGGCTTGATCAGCCCGGCTGGCAACGTGGTGGTGGGTTCCGGATCGAACGAGAATTTCACGGTTACGCCAAGCTATGGCTATGCCGTTTCAAATGTAATCGTGGACGGAGTCTCGCTGGGGCCGGTCAGCAGTTTTGCATTTAACGATGTGACGACGAACCATGTTATTTCAGCCGCATTTAGTAACATTGTCCTGAATATTACGGCTTCCGCCGGAGCGGGTGGGGTAATCAGTCCTTCCAACAGCGTGCCGGTCGGTTACGGTTCCAATCAGAGTTTCACCATCACACCCAATAACAATTACGCCATCTCAAACGTGGTGGTGGACGGGATCTCATTTGGCGCCATCAGCAGCTACCTGTTCACGAACGTAATCACCAGCCATTCCATCTGGGCGTCTTTTGGCCAGATTCGTATGGTTTCCGGCAAGGTAACAGATACATCGGGAGTCCCCATCTGCGGAGCCACGGTGTATTTTTCATTGACGCCGAATGCCGCAGCGAATTCACTTTACACTGCGACGACAGCCGCTTCCGGCCTTTACACGCAGTTGGTGGGCAGCGCGACGCTTTACATCAGTGCTGGGGCGAGTAACTGGACCACGAGCGCGGATCAGAAGGTGGCGGCGGTGACTAATGATGTTGCCAATGTTGATTTTGCCTTGAGTTCACTTCCTTTGACTGGAAATGTGCCTAAGACTAACCAGTTACTTTTTTCAATGGTAGCCGACAGCCTGCCGGGTAGCGGCTTGCTAATGTCTTGGCCAACCTATATTCCGGCAGGACTTCCCTTCGTGCCAATTTCGGGTTTTCCATTAATTCAAAACATCGACGGAAAAAACTGGGAGCAGAATGTTTATGCGAGCGGCATAGGATTCCGGCTGGAAAATCCCTCTATTCCAAACAATGGTCAATATACCAATCCTATTCCACTTGGAAGCGGTGCGACCATCGTCTTAGCCACTATCCCTCAAACTAATGCAATTGCGGTTCCCTGGGATTCAATTGTGGATATTTTCTTCAATCAACTTTCCCTCGGCATCAGAAATGACACCGGTCAAATATGTGTTGGCGTCAATGATAATACTGGTGCTAATAATTCAACTCCTAATAACTTTTACAATGGCCCGACTGTTCCAAGTGGTCAAATCATCATCCTCAGCATAGTAGTTTCAACCAGCGGTAAGTTCATGGTCTATACCAATGGCATCGCGGTCTGGACCAATACAGCCAGCCTGCCGAATACTCATGCCTATACGCAACTGACTCCGGGAGCCCGCACGTCTGGCAATGTGAACAGCTTTTCGTCTTATATTAACATTGGGCGCGAAGATCCGGATAGCTGGTCTGCCTATAACGGTTATATCGGTGATATATTCGTTTATACCAACGCGCTCTCCAATTCTGATCGCCAGCAACTGGAGAATTATTTCCTCGCCTATTATGGCACAAACAAAACGATCACCGCCACAGCGGGAACCGGAGGTGTCCTCATCCCAGATGGCACGGTGTCGGTTGTTTCCGGTCACAGCCAAAGCTTTGTGATCACAAACAACGCTGGCTATGCGATTACTAATGTGATGGTTGATGGTGTCTCGCAGGGGGCGATCAGCAGTTATATATTCTCGAATGTCACCGCAAGTCACACCATCAGCGTGGCACTTGCAGCGCTGCCGCCGCCCATGTTGTTGGCCGATAATTTCAGGCTGTCTAGCGGCATTCCGACTTTCACCGTTCCCAACACTTTGTCAGGGCATCAATATACTCTGGTCTATAAAAGTAGCCTGACGGATCCAGTTTGGATCCCCTTAACCGGTTTGGGAGCCACCGCTGGGACTGGTGGCAACATTTATTTAAGCGATACCAACGCCATCGGATCGCAAACGCAGCGTTTTTATCGGATACAGATGCAGTGACCTCTGCATATAGCAACTTGAACTATTCAAACGGTATTGAAGCAAGCAATAACAACCAAACGACAATGAAATTCGCCGGTTCAATTCGTCAGACCTACCGATTGTTTGCCCTCGGTCTCGCCGTGTTCGGCGCGTCGTCGATGTCCATTGTCGTTAGTCCGTTATTTGAAAAAATGGTGCAGCGGAATCGGATTTTGATTAATTCTGGCTGGCGTTTTCATTTGAGCGACCCAGGGGATATCATCAGTGACGGTTCCACGCTCACCCCCGGCTCGCTGCCCGCCGCCGCTCGGCAAGAACTTGAAGTTGCCTTCGCACCGAAGACGGCGCATTGGTTGAAGTTCATTGTCGCCGGCATGAAAGTTAGCGCCCAAAACATCGATCTTGCGGAGATCTAAGTATTCCAGACTAGCTTCTGATCCTGATGAAACGATCCAGCCTCATTACTTTAGTATTTTTTCTGCTGTGCTTTTCGGCGGACGTTTGTTCGGTGGCCGCCGCCGATTTTAAATTCCCCACTTGGGCGCCAACATCCCCAATGGGTTGGAACAGTTACGACTGTTATAGCTATAAGGTGAACGAACAACAGGTGCGTGAGAACGTTAATTATATGGCGGAACATCTCAAGCAGTTTGGCTGGAAATATGTCGTGGTGGATTATGTCTGGTCTGCGCCAGATTTGTCAAATGCTTCTTTTGCCCCAGAGCAGTCGCCTGACTTCAAGCCGCACTTGAACATGGATGCCTACGGCCGGCTGCTGCCCGACGAGGCGCGGTTTCCATCGGCCGCCCACGGGCAAGGATTCAAGCCGCTGGCGGACTATGTGCATTCGCTGGGCCTGAAAGTTGGCATCCATGTGATGCGTGGAATTCCCCGGCAGGCCATCGCGGAGAAGTGTCCGGTGGCCAAATCCGACGCAACGGCGGATCAGGTGGCTGACTTGGGTAATCCGTGCGGATGGTTGAACCACATGGTCGGTTTGAAGATGAACCTGCCCGGGGCGCAAGCCTATCTCAATTCCCTGCTGGATCTCTATGCCTCCTGGGGAGTGGACTTCATCAAGGTGGACGATCTCAGCCAGCCTTACGATCAGGCAGAGGTGGAAGGCTATCGCCGGGCCATTGACCAGTGCGGTCGCGCAATTGTATTGAGCCTGTCACCGGGGCCGACGCCGGTGAGCGTCGCGGAACATGTTTCCCACCATGCCAACATGTGGCGGTTGCTGGGGGATTTGTGGGATCAGTGGCCGCAGGTGCGCAATGCCTTCGACATCCTGCACCAGTGGGAACCAGAAATTGGCAACGGTCACTGGCCTGATCTCGACATGCTTCCATTGGGCCGTCTGCGAATTGAAGGACCGCCCACCGGTCCGGCGCGAACCAATCTGCTCACCCGCGCTGAACAACGAACGCTGATGACGTTGTGGTGTATCGGACGCTGTCCGCTGATGTTCGGTGGTAACCTGCCGGACACCGACGCATTCACCCGCGGGCTGATCACCAATCCCGAGGTGCTGTCCGTTGACCAGCACAGTTCGCACAACCACCAATTATTTTTGAAAGACGGTCAGGCCGCATGGGTGGCCGATGTCCCCGGCTCCGCCTCCAAGTATCTCGCCCTCTTTTCCATCGGCTCGGATGAATTGACCACGAACGGCGCGGCGTGGAGCAGCCCGGTTGTGTCCCGCGCCACGCCCGGCCACGCGGTGTCCGTGGACGTGGACATCACTGGTGCGCAGCAACTGTATCTGGCGGTGGGTGATGGTGGTGACGGTTTGGTCTGCGATCACGCGGATTGGGCGGAACCCCGACTGGTCGGCCCCCGGGGAATTCTCAAACTGACCCAACTCAAATGGCAGTCGGCCACCTGCGGGTGGGGCAGTGTGGCGGTCGGACGTTCGGCGGCGGGATCATCGCTCTCGATTGACGGCCAGCCGGTCGCCGACGGCATCGGAACGCACGCGCCGTCGCTCATTATTTATGATCTGCCGGCGGGTTACACCCGATTTCAGGCGCGGGCGGGATTGGATGACAGCGGCACGGAGCAGACTCTGGGCGGGGCAACGGTCAACTTCATGATTTTTACCCGTCGTCCAACTTCCTTGGAGAGTAAGTCGGCGCGAGTGGCGCTGGCCGACCTGGGTTTTAGCAGTCCGTGCGAAGTGCGCGATTTATGGCAGCACCAAAATTTAGGCGTGGTCGGGGATCTGTTTGAATCAAGGCTGCCGGAACATGGCGCGGGTCTTTATCTGGTGAGTCCGCAGCCGGTAAAAACTTCAAGATAATCATGATCTCGCACGCCACGACTCTGAAAAAAAACAATGAATTATTAAGGATAAATCCTGATTTATGAAAAAAACTCTCACCCGCGCCTTGGTTTTGTTGTCCGGCGTGCTGCTGGTTGTCGGCCACCCGTTGCCGTCCGCCGCCGACATTCTCGACAAGCAGGCTCTGCTCGACGCCCAGACTTTCTGGGATAACCGCGACTGGGATTGGTATAAGGCCAACATCCCTTTCTTTGAAAGCCCTGACCAGGATATCAACACCACCTATTATTATCGTTGGGAACTGGTGACGAAGCATCTCATCTACGGCTCGCCGGCCAGCGGTTATTCGTTTACCGAGTTCAGAAACCGTCCATTCTGGTCGGGCGCTTATGGCGGCATCAGTTGTGGCGCGGGGCATCATCTCTACGAGGCTCGCTGGCTGCGAAATGCGGAATATGCCCAAGACTACCTCAACTACTGGTTGCGCATTCCGGGATCGCAACCGCGCAATTACAGCACCTGGCTGGCGGATTCCGCGTGGGCGGTTTATGAAGTGAAGCATGATCAAGCTTTCACCACCAACCTGCTGCCGAGTGTCGTCATGAACTTCAAAATCCTTGAGCAGACCCATTACGTGCCGAAAATGGGAATGTTCTGGCAGATCGGCCATGACGACGGCATGGAGTTCAACATCGCCAGCCGCCAGACGTCGGACATTCTGCGCGGCGCACCCAGCTATCGGCCTTCCTACAACAGCTACATGTGGGCTGATGAAAGATCCATTGCCAATATTGCCGGTTTGGCCGGCGACCAGACGCTGGCCGGCGAATTTGACGCCAAGGCTGCGTCGTTGAAAGCCAAAGTTGAAGCTTCACTCTGGGATCCTAAACGCGATTTCTTTCTGATTCGTTTCAAAAACAATGAAGAAAACATCAAGGATTTCCCTGGCAAACCCATCAAAGCCGGATCTTTGATCTATGAAGACGGCCCGTTCGCCGGCAGTCCTGAAGGCCGCGAATTGATCGGCTATGTGCCCTGGCAATTCAACCTGCCTGATCCGGGTTATGAATCAGCGTGGAAATTTCTCATGGATACGAATTATTTCTTCGCCCCGTTCGGCCCTTGCTTTGTGGGACGACACGACCCGTTGTTTCTGGTCAACACTTCTTGCTGCTGGTGGAGCGGCCAATCTTGGCCCTATGCGACCACCCAGACCCTCAAGGCGCTGGCCAATTTGCTTCAGAATTATCATCAAAATGTCATTACGCGTGAAGATTACTACAAGCTGCTGCGCGTTTACTCGCTGACCCAGCGCAAGGATGGCAAGCCCTACATCGCGGAGGCGGCGAATCCTTTCACTGGTTCATGGGAAGGTTATGATTTTTATGACCGCAGCGAAGATTACTTTCACAGCGGTTACACCGACCTCATCATCACCGGGCTCGTCGGAGTGAAACCGCGGGCGGATAATGTGCTGGAAGTTCAACCGCTCGCGCCGGAAAGCTGGCCGTGGTTCGCCCTCGACGATATGTCCTACCACGGGCACAACGTCAGCGTCATTTGGGACAAGGACGGCAAACGCTACGGCCGCGGCAAGGGATTAAGCCTGTTCGTGGACGGGAAGAAAGTTGCCTCGTCGCGCACGATGGGTCGGCTCACCGCGAAACTTTCCACCGCCCCAACACCTCCGGCCAAACCGCAGTTGGTTAATTACCTCGTCAGCAATGACGGCGATTATTATCCGCAAGTCACGGCGTCCTATACCGCCCACGGCACGGCGCTCTCCAAACTCAACGACGGCAGTTACTGGTATTCCATCAGTCCGCCCAATCGCTGGAGCACGGAAGGCTCACCCAATGCCACCGACTGGGTGGAGTCGGATTTTGGCGTCAAGCGCCCCATTGAAACGGTGAAACTCTATTTTCTGGATGACGACAGCAAAGTCACCGCGCCGGCAAGTTATGATTTGGAATATTGGGATGGCCGGAAATGGCTTGCGATCCCCGGCCAAACCCGCGTCCCCGGGAAACCCACCGGTCATCGTGCCAATGTCGTCAGTTTTCCGAAACTTGATGTCCAGAAGTTGCGGGCGGTGTTCACCCACGGTCCCAACGGCAAGACGGGTTTGACCGAAATGGAAGCCTGGGGATCGTTGACGGGACCGTATCAGGTCGCGCCGCCACCCGCCGGCAATCTGGCGCTGAACATGAAGGACGAAGGATTTCCGAAGGCGACCGCATCTTTTAACGACGTTTTTGGAGGCACGCCCAATCACGCCAACGACGGCAAGGTGATTTATGAAGCCACGCCCATGAATCGCTGGACTGCTTATGGCTCACCCAACGCAACTGACTGGCTGGAAATAAATTTTGGTGCGCCCAAGCAAATCAACCGGATTGATCTTTGCCTTTATGATGATCATGGCGGCGTGCAACCGCCAAAGTCCTACAGTATTCAGATTTGGAATGATTCCGAATGGCAGGAGATTCCCGATCAGGTCAAATCGCCGACCAAACCTCTGGGCAGTTCGGTGAATACTGTAACTTTCCCAAAACAGACCACCACGAAGTTTCGCGTTATGTTCGTAAATGATGGTCAGGCCCGCAGTGGTTTGACCGAAATCATGGTATGGAACGAATGATCCCCAAAAAGCCGACTACAATGGATGCAGAAGATCCTCAACACCCAGATGGCCGTTCTTCCTGCGGCATCGTCTGGTATGAAACCGCATTGCAGTCAGATTTATGATAACAAACAGGCCGTTTCTCCTCAAGATTGTTCTGGCGTTCGCGCTGGTTGCTCCGCTCACGGGATGGGCTGGTGGCGGCACCAACCAGATGCGCGACTTCGTTTTCTGCTTGAGTTCGGATTCGCATATCGGGATGGCTTTCACGAACTCCAAAGGCTCATTCACTCAAGGACAGGTGGTGGCGCAGTCGCGTGCGACGATCGCGGAAATGATTTCCTTGATTGGCCAGCCTTATCCCACGGCCGGATTGCCTGACTTGCCTCCGGGTCCGATTGCCAAACCGCTGGGCGTGATCGTGGCCGGAGACCTCACCGACGATGGGGCAAGAGCCCAGTATTGGCCGATGTTTGAGAAAGTGTTCCCGACCGCCGGGTTGGATCATGGCACCATCCCGCTCTATCTGGGTCTTGGCAATCACGATGGAACAACCCCGGGTCGCGCGGTTGTCGAAGGAGTCATCGCGCGTAACCGTCAGCGCGAGCAGGTTGGACAACTTGATGTCATCTCCACGAACGGTTTGCACTATGCTTGGACATGGCAAGGAGTGCATTTCATCTGTGTCAATCTTTGTCCAGCCGACACCACCGACCGCGAAACGCCCTTCAAGTATGGCCAACCCGGTCCGGGAAGCTGGAACGATTCTCGAGGCGCGCTTACTTTCCTGACCAACTATTTGCACGAACACGTTGGCACTAACGGTGCCCCGGTCGTCATCTGGTCACATTACGGCTATGACGAGGGATTCAGCATCGCTTGGAACTGGTGGTCCGCCAAGCAGCGGCGCGCTTTCTATGATGTCATCAAGGATTACAACGTCGTGGCGTTGCTGCATGGCCACACCCATGCTGCGGCGCGCTATCAATGGCCGGATCCGGTGAATGACTCCAAGGAAGTCCAGCGCTTGTTCGGCGATCATCCGCCGGCAAACCTGCACACCTTTGATGTGTTCTCCGGCGGCACTTTTGGCGCCGGGTCGGATCACGGGGGCACTTTCTACGTGTTCCGCATTTACCACGACGAGCTCATCGCTGCGCACTCTGACACTTATGGCTGGTCCAAAGATTCTCAACTGAACCTCATAAAATCCATGGCTTTCCAACCACTGACTCACTAATTTCATGAACCGCCTCCCAAATATGAACTCTGAGAAAGAAGAAATGAACGGCTTCACTTTGATTGAACTATTGGTGGTGATCGCCATTATTGCAATCTTGGCCGCAATGCTGTTGCCGGCCTTGTCCAAGGCCAAGGAAAAGGCCAAAGCCATCAGTTGTGTGAACCTCTTGAAACAGATTGGCCTCGCCACCCAGCTCTACATAGATGACAACCAGGGCGGAATGATTCCATTATGGGTGGCACAGGAAACGCCGAACGGAAATCCTGGAACGTTGATCATTCAAGACGCAAGTCATCTTTGGTGGCCAGACCTGCTTCGGCTTAATGGATTCAAGTCGGAACCGAATCTGTTTGATTGTCCCGCACTGGTTCAACCGGCCACTGGTGGTGCCGGCGGTTCCAAAAACAACCAGTATCCGCTCGGTTTGGGGATTAACTTTCCAGAATATGGTCGAATCATCTCACCCGATCCCGGTCCCACCTACCCGGATCACATTGCAAAGGAAAATCAGGTAACAACTCCCTCGCAGTTTGTCGCTTTCGGCGATGCGGCGGAGATCTCCAATCCCGACGAAGCCGATCCGGACAATTGGCGCGAGATTGCGGGAACAGGCTGTTGCTTTTTCCGGGTGCCGAGTGATACCGGCAATTTTCCCTCCGGCGATTCCAGAACCGTGCCCAGGCATGGTGGAGGCGTGAACGTGCTCTTTTTTGACGGTCACGTTCAAAGCTTCCGCAACAGTGCGATTTGTTACGATCTGCCCAGAGAGAATTCCGCTGTCCTGTGGGCTCGAAACCATATTGGCGACCAACCTTGATGAAAAATATTATGATCGAAACGAAACTAGGCATATTGCTGGTCTGGCTGGCAACTGTTGCGGGATGTTCCTGGGCGGCACCTACCCAGAAAACAATAACGGCCGCGCACGGTGACGCGTCGCCACGCCTTCAACAATCATTCGACAACGGGTGGCGCTTTCATAAGGGCGATGTGCCTGAGGCTGCCGATGTGCGCTTTGATGACACGTCGTGGCAGACGGTGAATTTGCCGCATGATTGGAGCATAGAAGATCTTCCGCCTTCGCCGGAAAGCAACCTGCCCGCCGTGACCGCCGTGCCGGGAACGTGGCGATTCAAAGCGGGTGATGATGTCGCGTGGAAGGATTCCATGTTGGATGACTCATCATGGCGGGAGATCAAACTACCCGGAACGTGGAGTGAGATGAATATCAAGGCTGAAAATGCCTACGGCTGGTATCGCCGTCGCATCGAGGTGCCAGCAGCCCTGCGTGGCAAAGATGTTTTGCTTCTGATTGGCAAGGTAGATGATGTGGACGAAACCTTTGTCAATGGCATACGGGTCGGCGGGATGGGATCGTTTCCGCCTGCCTATCAAACGGCTTGGGATCAAGTCCGGCGGTATCGGGTTCCGGCAAATATTTTCAAATGCGACGGCACGGATGTGATTGCCGTGCGGGATTATAACGGATCATCCGATGCGGGGATCATCGAAGCAGCCTCGCCGTTGATCAGGAGCGGCCCCTTTAGTATTGATAGTCCGAATGGTGCTGCGCAAGGCTATACGGAAGGCGGGATTGGATGGTATCGAAAAACGTTTATACTTCCTGCTGCGAAGAGCGGGCATCAGATCGTGATCATCTTTGATGGAGTCTATATGAACTCCGAGATTTGGTTCAATGGCCAGAAACTCGGCGTCCATCCTTACGGCTACACCAGTTTTTACTTTGACTTGACTTCCCTCGCCCATTTCGGGACCCAACCTAACATTCTGGCGGTGAAAGTGGATACCAGCGGGAGGACAAGTCGGTGGTATTCCGGGTCAGGAATTTATCGGCACGTCTGGTTGACGACCACGGATCCCATTCACATTGGACAGTGGGGCATTTATATTACCACACCGAAAGTAAGTGGCGATGAGGCGGAGGTGCGGGTGCGCACAACTATAAACAACGAAATAAGTCCGGCGCAGAACCTGACCCTTGAATCCCGAATTGTCGTTGTTGCGAAGTCTGGCAAAGCTGCGATTGTGACAGCGAAAAGTGAGCTTGAGAGCGCACCTAACGGGCTAAAGCAATTTGAACAAACCCTGATCGTGCCTCGCCCGGCTTTGTGGGCACCCGACCATCCAACATTATATTGTCTGGTCAGCACAGTGAAACTCGGCAAAACCGTGGTGGATGAAGTCCGGACGCCATTCGGCATCCGTTCCCTCTCCGTAGATGCAGAAAGAGGATTTGTGTTGAACGGCCAGCCACTAAAGTTGCGCGGCGGTTGTATTCATGGTGGTAACGGCTGTCTTGGGTCGTGCGCTTATGACCGGGCGGAAGAACGCCAGATCGAACTGCTGAAAGCGGCGGGCTTCAACGCGATTCGGACCGCCCATAACCCTCCTTCCCCGGCCTTGCTAGCGGCCTGTGATCGTCTGGGGATGCTGGTATTGGACGAGGCCTTTGATTGCTGGGAGATCGGTAAAAACGGCGATGATTACTCGCGGTTTTTCAAGGATTGGTGGCAGCGGGATCTCGACAGCATGATTTTGCGCGACCGGAACCATCCCTGCGTGGTGTTGTGGAGCATTGGCAATGAGATACCAGGTCAGCCGACCCCGGAAGCCGCAAAGATCGGGGCTGAACTCGCGGGACGCGTCCGGGAACTTGATCCCACCCGTCCGGTGACACAGGCGGCGTTTGCCGGGGAAACGAAAAATCTATTGTTGTTTACCAACCTTGACGTTTGTGGTTATAACTACATGGTTGGAAATTATGTGCCGGATCACGAAGCACAATCCAGCCGGGTTATGTGCGGAACGGAATCCTTCCCGATAGCGTGTTTTGATGCGTGGATGCCGGTGCTCGATCATTTTTATGTGATTGGTGACTTTGTCTGGACGGCATTTGATTATATTGGCGAAGCCGGGTTAGGCCATGCGGACCCAATCCAGTATCCGATAGGGCAGATTCAGGCACTTCCGTTCACGAGAGCCAACTGTGGTGATTTCAATTTGTGCGGATTCAAGATGCCAGCGTCATATTACCGGGATGCCGTATGGAATATCGGCGAGAAAATATCCTGCTTTGTCGAGGTGCTGGGAAAGGGCGGGCAGGCATCGAATGTTGGAGGTTGGAACTGGGGTTGGTATGACGAGCGTGCCTCATGGACATGGCCTGGCTGGGAGGGGAAGATGGTTCGGGCTCATATTTATTCCCATGCGCCCAGAGTCCGGCTCACTGTCAACGGCCAGAATCTGGGAGAAAAGAAAACCGACCGCGCTACGCGGTATCTGGCGACCTGGGATTTGCCTTATGAACCGGGCGAACTTATCGCAACCGCCTTTGACAAGGACGGCAAGGAATTGAATCATTGGGTTGTGCGAACCGCCGGAAAGTCAGCGTCCATTCGTCTGACCCCGGATCGCCCGGTGCTTACCGCCGATGGTCAAGACCTGTCGTTTGTTACCGTTGAGATTGCCGATCAGCAGGGTGTATTGGATCCGAACGCTGATGATTCGGTGCGCTTTAGAATTTCTGGTCCCGGCACGATCATAGGTGTTTGCAATGGCGACCCGCGCAGCTGGGAAAGTTTTCAGCAGCCGGCAATAAATACCTATCATGGCCGCTGTCTGGTGGTGATAAAGGCGGGTGATCAGGCTGGAAAAATTACGTTGACGGCAGAGGCTTCCGGACTGAATGCGACCAGCACGGTGCTTCGGGCCAAAAATCTGTGAAGATTTATGAGTTGGAGAGAAAACAATTTGACGACACGAAGCATGACTAAATATTTTTGCGAGTTTTTTTATTTTGTTCGTCTCGAAGATATCTTTCCCAAGCGAATTATGCGACTCGCGGACAAATTTCCCCGCTTGGACATGGTCGCAATAATATCTGCTTTATGTTATCGGGCGGCCTCGATGGTTTGCCCGCCTTATTTTTACGAACCAAAAAAATTAAAGAATATATGCGAACTATACCTACTTGCTTAGCAATTCTTTTCCCAGCATCCACCATTTTCATTGCCACGCAGGCGGCCGAGCCGGGCTTGATGGTAACCCCCGTGGTGCCCAGTGCACAGCAGTTGTTTCAGTCGGGTGAGGTGCGGCTGTTGGACGGCCTGTTCAAGACCATGCAGGACATGGATATTGCTTATCTCATGCGGCTGGAGCCCGACCGTCTGCTCGCCCAGTTCCGCGTCGAAGCGGGACTGACGCCCAAGGCCAAACCTTATGGCGGTTGGGAATCGCCGGCCCAGCCGGGCAAGACCTGGTCGCTCGCCGGCCACACTTTGGGGCATTACCTCAGCGCCTTGAGCCGGATGTGTCGGCTGACCGATGACAACCGTTTGAAGACGCGGGTTGCCTACATCAGCCAGGAACTGAAGGAATGTCAGGACAAGCGCGGTGATGGTTCGCTGGTGGCGTTCCCCTACGAGCGCGAGCTGGAGGCGGACATCCGTGCGGGTAAAGTTGAGACGATTGACAAGTATTGGGCACCGTTCTACACGATTCACAAGGACATGGCCGGCCTGCGCGACGCGTGGTGGTGGTGCGGTGACACCAACGCCCGTGATGTGCTGGTGCGGATGGCGGATTGGTGCGGCTCGCTGGTGCAGGGACTTTCCGATGAGCAGCGTGAGCGAATGCTTCAGGCCGAACACGGCGGCATGCCGGAAGTGCTGGCTGACGTGTATGCCATCACCGGCGACCGGAAATATCTCGCTTACGCCCGGCTCTTTTCGCAGCACGCGATTTTGGATCCGCTGGCCGAGGGCAAGGACATTCTCACCGGCCTGCATGCCAACACGCAAATTCCGAAAATCATCGGCTTTGAACGCATTTATGAATTATCCGGCGATCCACAGGATCGGGCAGCGGCGGTGTTCTTCTGGCAGACAGTGGTGAAGCAGCGCAGTTGGGTGAATGGGGGCAACAGCATACATGAACATTTTCCCGCGCCACAGGACATGGGCCGGTTGATCCCGGATGACGGTGGACCGGAGACTTGCAACTCCTACAACATGCTCAAGCTCACGGCGGCGCTCTACCGTAAAGCTCCCGCTGCCGATCAAGTAGATTTCTACGAAAATACGCTGTTCAACGAGATCCTGCCGGCGATGGCCCCGCTGGTGGGGGCGGGGGCGTTTGTTTATTACACGCCATTGCGGCCGGATTTTGCCCGGTCCTACGGCACGGATTTTAATTCGTTCTGGTGCTGCACCGGCACGGGCATGGAAAATCCCGGACGTTATCCTGATTTCATTTACGCGCACACCACGAACACGCTTACGGTGAACTTGTTCATGGCCTCGGAATTGAACTGGGCGGCACGCGGCGTGGTGTTGCGCCAGGAGACCCGTTTTCCCGATGAAGAGAACAGCACTCTGATCTTCACGGTGGCTCCGGCGGACGCCCTGACGCTGCGCATCCGCCACCCTTTTTGGCTGGCGGCGGACCGGATGCAGGTGAGGGTCAACGGCCAGCCGGTTGACGTTGCTTCATTGCCCGGTGGCTATGCGGAACTGACACGCAAATGGCAGGCGGGCGATCGGGTAAGCATCGGCCTGCCCATGAAAATTCGGGTGGTGCGTGAAGTGCAGACGCCCGGCTGGGTGTCGTTCTTCTACGGCCCCATTCTGCTGGCTGGTGAACTGGGCACAGCGGGCATGACTCAATCCGAGTATATCGGGCCTTATACCCCGATCAAGGCGCTGCGACCACTGGCTCAAGCCCCGGTGGTGGTTGTCACGAACGATGCCATCATGGTTGCCCGCGTGAAACCGGTTGCGGGCAAGCCGTGCGTTTTTGAAACCTCTGACTTGGTGAAGCCGGACGATGTCACGCTGGAGCCGTTTTTCCGCACGCACTTCCAACGGTATGCGATTTACTGGCAGGCCACTCCGCTTGCCGACTGGGAGGCCAATGAGCGCATCCTGGCCGAGGCTGACCGGCAGAAACGCGAACTTGAAACCCGGACTGCGGACGAGGTGCGCCTGGGCGAGCAGCAGCCCGAGATTGACCACAACCTTCATTTCGAGAATTCCCGAACTGGGGACGGTCCGCAGGGACGGCATTATCGCCAAGCGCACGATGGAGGCTGGTTCAGTTGCGAAATGAAGCTTCCACCTGCCGGAACCAAGTCGGCGGTGCGTGTTCTCTATTGGGGTCGCGACGGAAGCGACGAATTTGATCTTGAAGTCAACGGCACGGTCATTGCGACGGCAAAATTGGCGGGCGGCGAGGATGATTATTATGGTGTCGAATATCCCATCCCCGGCACGCTGACCGGAGGCAAAGACAAAGTAACCGTGCGTTTTCAAGCCCGGCCGGGCAAGTCCACCGGTGCCGCGTATGATGTGCGCATGGTCACCATCAAGTAGAACCGAGTTCACTAGCAACGTATTTATAATCTGGAACCTCTGCGAAACGCGACTTTGACCGATTGATTTGATGTCTGTGCATTTTACAAAGATAAAATTGTGTAGGTGGCGACCGAAGCGAGCGGTTCAGCCCTCTGGTTTTGCCCGGTTTCGGCTTGGTGGCCAGCCTTCTGGGTGTGACTTTTCATGCCGCACTCAAATTAGTCAGCCGTTTCAGGTTCCAACAGATACTTTTGAACTCCAGTTCCAGCCGGTTGGCCTTCTGGCCCACATACCGCACCCGCCGATAACCCGCGCTCCGTTTCCACCAGGCAAAGACCGTTTCAATCTTACACCGGATCGAACTAAACAACCGGTTTGCCCGGAGGGTCGCCGGGCGCAGCTTCTGTCCCCGGCTGGGCTTGCGCAAAATCCCGTTGGCCACGCCGTGTTCCCCGCACCATTCGCTCCGGGCCTTGCTCCAATACGCCTTGTCGGCCATGACCATTTCCTCGTCGCCAGCAACCACCTTCTCAAATTCCTGGCTGTCATGCACGTTGGCCGATGTCAACGTCACCTGCCGGATCAAGGTGTGCGTCTCGTCCACGGCGATGTGCGCCTTGTAACCGTAATGGGGCTGGCCTTTTTTCACCGTGTAGCCCGCGTCGCCATCACCGCCGGTGGCATCACCCTTCGCGCGCGCGCGGCGCGCCGCTTGCAACAGGGTCGCGTCCACCAGCGTGCAGGTTTTCAAAATCAGGCCCTTGGTTTGCAGTTGCCGGTTGACCAGTGCCAGCAAGTTTTCGTGCAGCCCATGTTCGCGCAGCCGCTGGCGGAAGCGCACCAGCGTGGTTTCATCCGGCACAGCGTCCTGCAAGCCCAGCCCCACAAAGCGTCGCCAACTCAAGCGGTCGGTGACGAGTTCCTCGCACTGCGGATCGGACAAACCATAGCAACGCTGGAGCAGACTCATCTTGAAAAGCACCAGCGGCCCATGCGGAGGACGCCCGGTCGTCGCCGGATACATCGCCTGCAACGCCTGTTCCAGCGGCTGCCATTCCAGCGTCCGGTCGAGCCGTTCCAGAAAATCATTCGTCGGCGTGGCGATCATCAGGCTGTCCAAAAGTCCAAGCTGGGGATTGGTCGTCGTTTGCATATCTCTCGGACGCTTTATTCAAAAATCAGGTTTCAGGACTTTTGCAGAGATTTTAATCTATGAAAACCATTAAAATAACTTTTTCAAGCCTCGCACTGCTGCTCACGCAGTTGGTCTCCTCGGCGGAAATATCTTCGGCGAGCATCAATGTCAATTTGCAGGAGGAAAAAGCCCCCGTGCCGCCCACGCTCTACGGCATTTTCATGGAAGAGATCAGCCATGCGTTCGACGGCGGCATTTACGCCGAGTTGATCCAGAATCGCAGCTTCGAGGAAGGCGTGCTGCCGCCCGGCATGAAACTGGTGAAGAAGCCGGATGGCGCGTTGAAGCTAGAGTTGACGTCGTTGCCCGCCAGCGTGCCGACGAACCGATGGGATATGCCGTGGCCGTGGTTTATGGGTCTCGGTTGGGACACTAACCGCGCGCTGGTCGGTTGGTCGCTACTTCAGGAAGGCGGTGCCAAGGGGGAAATGCAACTTACCGAGGCCAATCCCATGAACGCCGCCTCCAGCCGCTCGCTGGCCATGACGATCACTCCATCGGAAGATGCCACTGGTCGCGTGGCGTTGGTCAACAGTGGTTATTGGGGCATCAATGTGCAGGCTGGCACGTCCTATAAACTGAAGTTCGATTTACGCCCTGAAAGCTACGAGGGTCAGATTAGCGCCTCGCTTGAATCAGATGCGGGAAAAGTTCTGGCTCGCCACGATTTTGGTCTGGTGACGTCGTCGGCATCTTGGAAGGAGTTCACCGCCTCTCTTCAAGCGACTAACACTGATCCCCATGCGCATTTTGTGCTCTCCTTTCGCGGCCAAGGCGGCTTGCAGGTGGATTGGGTTTCACTCTTCCCGCCGACCTATAAAAATTGGCCAAACGGATTGCGTCCGGACTTGGCCAAATATCTAGCGGACTATCATCCCGCTTTCATCCGCTATCCGGGTGGGTGTTATGTGGAGGGTTACTCATGGGAACAGGCACCTGACTGGCGCCGCATGGTTTGTCCACCAGAAGATCGCCCGGGCATGTGGGGCTATTGGGGCTACCGATCGGACGACGGATTTGGCTATCATGAGTATCTCCAGTTCTGCGAGGACATTGGTGCCCAAGCGTGCTATGTGACTTGGGCCGGCATGACGGCGCATCCCGACGACAATGTGCCGCTGGAGCAGCTCGGGCCGGTCATTCAGCGGACGCTCGACGCCATTGAGTATGCCATCGGGCCGGTCACCAGCAAGTGGGGCGCGGTGCGGGCCAAGATGGGCCATCCGAAACCATTCCCGCTGAAATACGTTGAGATTGGCAACGAGCATCCGCCGGCGATCTACGGCGACTACTACCAGAAATTTCGCGAGGCCATCAAGGCGAAGTATCCGCAGATAGTAGTCATCATGAGTATGTTTTGGAGCGGGCTGAACGAAGCGGCCATCGCGCGGGTTGGCGACACCAATATTGACATGGTTGATGAGCATGCCTACCACGATGGCGCTTGGATTCGCTCGCATTTTGATTATTTTGACCACTATCCGCGCAAGCCTTGGAACATCTATGTGGGCGAATATGCTTCCCAAGACCACAGTGGAGACTGGAACGGTGCGCTGGGCGATTCAGTCTATCTGATGATGTTGGAACGCAATGGCGATCTGGTAAAAATGGCCAGCTACGCGCCGTTGTTCGCCAATGTGAATGACCGCAATTGGGGTGTGAACCTGATTGAGTTCGACGCCTCGCGCAGTTTTGCCCATGCCTCCTACTATGTGCAGAAGGTGTTCAATGATAATCGGCCCGATGTCAATCTAGCCACCACTGTGGCAGTGCAACCCACCAATTCAAACCAATTGCTGCTGGCAGGGCGGTTTGGGCTGGGCGCATGGAACACGTTGAACGAATTCAAAGAACTCCATATTTATGACGAGAACAATAAACTGGTGTTCAGCGACGATTTCAAGACGCTGGACAACTGGGACACGCCAGGATCCGGCCACTGGCAAGTCGAGAACGGCGTGCTAAAACAAACCGACGCGAGTTTGGCGCCGGCGATGCTTTTTCTTAAAAGTTTCAAACTGGAAAAAGGGCGGGTGACATTGCAGGCCCGCCGCGTCGGCGGCATTGAGGGTTTCCAGATGCTCTTTGGCACCAGCCGCCCGGAGCGTGGCGTGGTCTGCAACTACGGCGGATGGGGCAACCAGAAATCCGCCTTTGAAGTCCTGCTGCCCCCGGACATCATCACCAAGGTCAACGGTGACGTCCAAGGTGCGATTTCAAACGAACGCTGGTATGACGTCAGCCTTGTGCTGACGAATGACTCGGCCGAGATGTGGTTGGACGGTAAGCGAGTAAGCACGGTCAAGGCAGAAGTCGAGCCAGCATTTTTTGCCATGGCTGGCTATGACCGGAAGAGTAAGCTGGTGGTGGTCAAGGCGACCAGTTACAGCAGCCAATCAGTCCAGGCGGAGATCCAACTTGTCGGGGTTGGAAAAGTTGGCGCGGTGGGCAAGCACATTGTCATTTCAGCTTCCAGTCAATCTGATGAAAATTCTTTGGATAATCCAACTCTCATTGTACCGAGAGAACTGCCGCTCACCAATTGCGCTGGGCGTTTTTCGGTGGAGTTACCGCCGTATTCGGTCAATTTGTTAAGAATCCCGGCGACGATCAAATGAGGCTTAATCACAATTTGCCTGGCAGATACTCTTTGACAATAGTTTGGGTTCGAAAGCAAAGCATATGCATATCCTTCTACCTTTGATTCGGATGTTTTCCAACCTGACCGTAGCTCTAACATTGTCATGCGCGTTTGAATCTGATTCGGCTTTCGCCGCGCCGGCGGCAGACCCTAGCAGCCCGGCCCGAGGTTTTGTCAGTCATCAACCGGCCAATACCTGGGAAAATGCGCTCGTGAGCGGCAATGGCAAATTTGGTGCCCTCGTCATGGGCCAGCCGTTGGATGAAACCATCATCTTAAACCATGCGCGTTTGTTAATGCCGCTGAATCAACCGCTCCCGCCAGTGGATACCGCCAGCCACTTGCAGGAGATCCGCAGCCTGTTGTCCGCCGGCCAATACCAGAAGGCGGCCGACGAGGTGGTTGAATTATCACATCAGGAAAGTTATGGCGGAAAGCGCTGGACGGATCCGTTCATTCCGGCCTTCGACTTACACGTTAAGATGTCGCAGCAAGGTGCTGTGCGCGGATACGAAAGGTCGGTTGATTTCGAGACAGGCGTTGCCTCGGTGCACTGGCAGGATGATCGGGGAGAATTTTGCCGTCGTCTCTTTGTGTCCCGTCCGGATGACGTGGTCGTGCTGGCCATCACCGGTCCTGTTCCTGGCACGGTGAATTGTGAATTATTCCTGGCCCAGCGCCCCACCGGAGGGCAGGGGGGTTGGTGGCCGGCGCAAATGTTCAAAGACGGCATCAAGGATGTTGGCATTTTAGCCACCCCCAATTGGTTGACCTATCGCAGCAGTTTTTGCCAGATCTGGCCCGGCAGTTTGCAGGGCTACGAAGGCACCGCACGCATCGTGACTCGTGGCGGCAAAGTCACCAGCGATGGGAACCAGGTCAAGATCTGCGGTGCCGACGAGGTGTTGGTCTTCATCCGAATTGAGGTGTTCAAGAATTTCAGCCATTCGCAACTCCCGGCGCTACAAAAAGGTCTTGGTGGCATCAAGCCGGATTTCAATTACTTGTTGCAGAGACACGCGAAAGTTCATGGCAGCATTTTCAATCGAATGAAGCTTGATTTGGGCGGCGCTGCCGATCGCGGCCTCAGTTCGGAGGAACTGATCGCCAAGTCCACCACCGGACATCTTTCAAATGCCCTGCTGGAAAAGGAATTTGATGCCTGCCGCTACAACGTGCTGTCCAGCAGCGGAGAATTATTCCCGAATCTTCAAGGAATCTGGAACGGAACCTGGAGCCCGCCGTGGTCGAGTGACTTCACCCAGAACGGCAATGTCCAAAGCGTCCTCGCCGCCGATCTGTCCGCCAATCTGGCTGAGTGCTTGTTGCCCTATTTCCGTTATCAGGAAGCGCTGTTGCCGGACTATCGCGAAAACGCCCGCCGACTTTTCGGCGCACGCGGCATTGATGTCGCCTCCCGCACTAGCAGCCACGGCTTGAACAACCATTTTGACCAGACCTGGCCGATGACCTTTTGGACTGCCGGCGCAGGTTGGGCGGCCCAGTTTTTTTACGATTACTATCTTTACACCGGCGACCGCGCGTTTCTGAAGCAGCAGGCTTTTCCTTTTATGAAGGAAGCCGCCTTGTTTTATGAAGATTTTCTGGTGGTGGGATCGGACGGCAAATACCTGTTCAGCCCCTCCTATTCCCCGGAGAACAATCCCCAGAACAGTCCCTCGCAGGCGTGCATCAATGCCACGATGGACATCTCCGTGGCGAAGGAGTTGCTCTGCAACTGCATCGCCGCAGCAATGACGCTGCATTCCGACGCCGTCAGCTTGAGCCGCTGGCGCGCGATGCTGGCGAAAATGCCTGCCTATGAGGTCAACGCCGACGGCGCGCTGAAGGAGTGGACCACGTCATTGCTGACGGACAACTACGCTCACCGGCATTGCTCGCAACTCTATGCCCTCTTCGACGGCCTGCCGGATGAAATTGCCACGAACGCGCCTTTGCGCCGGGCCTTCCAGGTGGCGGCGGAAAAACGCCTGGAAATTCGCGAGCGGGAAAACGGCGGCGAGATGGCCTTTGGCCTGGTGCAACTTGGGCTGGCCTTTTCAAGCCTGCGCGATGCGGCGCATTCTTACGAAGTCGTGGACTGGCTGGCGAATGAATATTGGAATTCTAACATGATGACGACTCATAATCCGAAATCTCTCTTCAACACCGATCTCTGCGGCGGTTTGCCGGCAATCATCATCAAGATGCTGGTTGATTCGCAGCCCGGCTGGCTTCAACTTCTGCCGGCGTTGCCCGTCGAGTGGCCCGTCGGCAGCATTGAAGGGGTGCGTTGTCGTGGACAAATCGAGATTCAGCGTCTGGTCTGGAGTGAAGACCGCATCTCTGTCACCCTCAAGTCAGATATCCGGCAACCGATCCAATTACGCCTTCCGGAACCAGCCGACCGGGTGAGCGTAACCGCCGGCAGGGCGCAAATCCGCCCTGTTTCATCAACCGATCCATTCCCGGTGATCATGCTCCCGGCTGATGAACCAGTAACTTTGGTGATTACCCGAGACCACAATTCCTGAACCAAATGGAAATCTATAATTCCAGCCACCGTGTAGTGCTCGCCCTTTCGCTGCTGTGTCTGTTGCTGGCGTTGGCTCAGACAACCGCCGGGCCGGCCGCTGCGCCAGCAACTTCTGGCCAACGAGATCTGACATTCATCGTGGTATCGGACACCCACTATGGGCTCGGTGGTGCCGAGGGCGATCGGGTCAGAACGGAGCTTGTGGATGAAATGAACGGACTGCCGGGCACTTCTTATCCAATAAGTCTCGGTGGCAAGGTGGGCAAGCCGCGTGGAGTGCTGCACTGCGGAGACATCACCAATGATGGGAACAAGGAGCAATGGGATGCGTTCGTCAAGGATTATGGACTGTCGGGTGGCGACGGACGTTTACATTACCCGGTTTATGAAACTTTCGGCAACCATGATGGGGGGCCAACTTCGCCAATCCGTCAAGGTATCCGGCAGCGCAACACCCGTCGGGTGGGACTGGCGGCGATTTCCACGAACGGGTTGCATTACGGCTGGGACTGGGACGGATTTTTTTTTGTGAGCCTTGGCGTAGCACCCGGTTCAACGACGCATCCCTATGATCCGGAATACAGCATGGAATTCCTTGAAGAAGTGCTCCAGAAACATGTTAATAAGGCCGAACCGCTCATCCTGTTCCACCATTTCGGATTTGAATCCCACAGCCTGGACTGGTGGTCAGATGAACGCCGCATTCAGTATGATGATTTGATCAAAGATCAAAACGTGATGGCGATTATTCACGGCCATGCCCATATCCCACTAATTTATCAATGGAACGGGATTGATGTCTATCATCCGCCGCATTTTCGGCAGCAAGTTCCCGGGAACGGCCCCAAGAATACTGGCCCAGTCACACATGGATTTTTTGTGTTCCACATCACCGACGATGAGTTGACTGTGGCCGAGCGCCGGGCGGACGGCACCTGGGGTATGACAGCGCGAAAATCCATAAAAAAGGATGCCCCAAACGACAACACAATAATGGGAAATCAATT
This sequence comes from uncultured Verrucomicrobia subdivision 3 bacterium, assembly GCA_903889895.1. Classification (GTDB taxonomy): domain Bacteria; phylum Verrucomicrobiota; class Verrucomicrobiia; order Limisphaerales; family UBA11358; genus UBA11358. The sequence continues at coordinate 37,263 of CAISYZ010000077.1, forward strand.
AAACATCGTTCATGATGAAAAAGCTCATGCCGCCGGCTGCGGGATTTTGAAAACAGATTGGCAGTGAATCAAGCAAACTTGTGTTTGAAAAATGAAAGTTATGAAAACAATGAAAAAACCCCTGATCCGTATGCTGGTCTTGGAAGCGTTAGCCACAATTGCCAGCGTGGCTTTGGCGGTGTCGCCGGAACGCGACGTGACCTTCATTTCGACCTCGGATTTGCACTATCGTGAACCGGGCCACGCCGGAGGGAATCACAATGACCTGAACCTCGCCTCGGTTGAGGAGATTAACCGGATTGCCGGCCAGGCATGGCCGGCCAAACTGGGTGGAGACAAAATCGCCAAACCACGCGCCGTGCTTGCCTTAGGGGACATTATTGACGACGGTGACCGGGGATCGAACGGGATCAGCATCAGCCAAGAACAATTCAAACTCTTTTTGAAGGACTTTGGCCTAGATGGTGCCGACGGCCTGTTACAATACCCTGTGTTTGAGGGCTGGGGCAACCACGATGGGCCGCCGCCAGGCAAGGAAAAGAACGGATTCAGCTTCCAAGCCCAGCTCAAGAAGCGTAACCAGATCCGTTTGGAAAAAGGTCTGATCTCAAACGTCTCGAGCAATGGCCTGCATTATTCCTGGGATTGGGATGACGTGCATTTCGTGCAGTTGAACATTTACCCGGCGGACCAGCAGCGGAAAGGGGTGCATTACTCGCCGATCTGGCATGATCCGCAGGGCTCGTTGAGTTTTCTAAAAGCGGACTTGTCCGAAAAGGTTGGCCGGAGCGGCCGGCCTGTGGTACTGATGTCCCATTGCGGTTTTGACACCGATTGGTGGACCAAAGAGGATTGGGCCGACCTGTATCAAGCTGCCAAGGCTTACAATATTGTGCTCTACATTTACGGCCATTCCGGCACCGGTCTGCACGAGTGGGCGCCGCCGGGCGAGGAGAAAAAATGGACCTGCATCAATGATGGTCAGACTGAAAAGGGATTTTTTGTCATCCAAATTGTCGGCGACCGGCTGCGCGCCGCCATGCGCGTCAAATCCGACCTGAAATACAACCAGGCTGCGGGAATGCTGACACACGAGTGGGGCGGACATTGGGGCTGGCCCGCGAACTTGATTCTGGACAAACATATCTCCGGATGATCTGCAATCAAACAACGACCGGCACATTCACATGGGTGAGTTTTGCAGGACTATCTGTGTCAATCTTTGTCCCGCCGACACCACCGACAACGAAACGCCTTTCAAGTATGGCCATCCTGGTCCGGGAAGCTGGAACGATTCCAGAGGTGCGCTTACTTTCCTGACCGGCTACCTGCGCCAACGCGTTGGCACGAGCGGTGACCCGGTCATCATCTGGCAACATTATGGCTATTGCGAGGGGTTCAACTTTGATTGGAACTGGTGGAGCGCCAAGCAGCGCCGCGCTTTCTATGACGCCATCAAGGGTTACAACATCGTCGCCTTGTTGCATGGCCACACCCATGCCCCGGCGCGCTACCGCTGGCCTGACCCGGCGAACACGCCACGGAAGTCCGGCGCTTGTTCGGCGATAAGCCACCGGCAAACCTGCGAGCCTTTGACGTGTTCTCCGGCGGTTCCTTCGGAGCCGGGGCTGCAAACGGGGGGGCACCTTCTATGTGTTCCATATTCTCAACGACCAGCTTATTGCCGCGCACCATGACACGCATGGCTGGGTCAAAAATCCGCAATTATTTCTCATAAAGCCAATGGTTTTCCAACCATTGACCCGCTTATTTCTTACAAATGGCGGGTTTTGAATGTAAGCGTCAAGAAAGTTCATCATGCACCATGAAATGGATGCCATAGGGGTTGGCCGGCAAAAAATCCGAATCTCGAAAATCGGTTTTCTCGACACCGCCCATCTGCCAAATGTAAATAGGATGGATTTGACATTTTTCTGTCAAAATAAACCAAGACACTCAATAAAAATGGGCTTATGTTTAGAAGAAATAAACCCAATCAGAATCCTGTGGTTCAGCCTTGGGATCAAGATTGTTAGAATAATTGACCTTTTTATTTTAGTTTTAACATATAAAAACCCAAATCATGAAAACCCTCAACTCCTGCTCAAAGTTCTCACTCTTGACCCTCCTCGCCTTGCTCTTGGGCGTTTCTTCGGGGTGGGCGGCGACGGTGACCACAACCGGCAGCGGCAACTGGAATTCCACCACGGCCAATGCTCCTTGGCCAGGTGGAACCGTGCCCGTAGCCGGAACCGATGTCGTCATTGCCAATGGCAACACGGTGACAGTTTCTGCCGCCGTCGCGGCCAGTCCAAATAGTATAACAATTAATTCAGGTGGAGAGCTTGATATTGCCAATGCCCTGACAGTTACTGCCACAACAACCGTCAATGGCACTTTGAAGTTTACCGCCACTACCGGCGTGAAGATATTCACCGGTCTGGTCACGGTCAATGGTGTGTGGAATGAATCAGTGAATGCCGGTATGACGTTTCAAGGTGGCATTACAACCACCCCAACATTTACCACCGGATCAGGCGTGCATACCTTTAGCGTCAATTCCCAGACATTGACCGGCACGTTTTCCATACAGAAAGTGACGGTGACTGGTGTGACCTTGAACAATGCCGGGACACTGACGGTGAGTTCCGCGCTGGCCGGCACGGGCGGATTGACCCAAGGTGCGAATGCCACGCTGAATATTTCCTCGTCCACACTACCTACAATCACAACCTTGACGGCCACAGCCAGCGGCAACACCGTTAATTATTCAGGCACTAGCACACAAGTGCCATTGGCAACTACTTACAATAATCTGACCCTTTCCGGCAGCGTTAATACATTCCCCAACGCCGGAACCACCGTCAACGGCATACTTACAATGGCAGGAACTGAAACCTACGGGCAGAACCCCCCCGCCATTGGTTCGACCGCCACCCTGCAATATAGCGGAACGGCTGCGCAGACGACCGGTCTTGAGTTTCCGACAGGGGGCTGGCCTGGCAGTGGCGGTGTAATCATTGCCAACACCGCCGGCACCGTGACTTTCAATGCTTCCAAGGCGATTAATGGACCGTTGACAATCAATGCCTCCGCCAAGGTTGACTTGGGCGCCAGTTTCAGCCACTCGGCAACCGGCCTCTCGCTCGGCGGCACGACCCAGAGCACCAACACCTCTTATGGGGGCACGGGCTCCGCGGCGGCCACCATCAACACCACCTATTTCGCCGCCGACACCGGCATACTTTTGAACTTGGCGACAACGGCCAGTGTGATCAGTGTCAACTACGGCAAGACGGCAGATATTTTGGGGGGAACGTCCATGGCCGGCCTCGTGCCGGCGACCAACTGGAATACCATTGTGGTGGCGAATTATCAGACCCCGTCCCAGACTTTTTACGATAACAACAATAATGCCATCAGTGGTTTTACTGTCACTAATTCGAATAGCGGTAATAACTCTTGGAGCACGGGCGTTATCACAAAACCCAATCAGACTCTCTTTGCCGACTGGTGTCTGGATCTCAACAGTTCAACCCCGGCAACAATGACCTTCCAGAATATACCTTATCAGGTTTACGATCTCTATGTATATCAATCGACGTATGGCTACCCGAATGGTAAATTTATCATCGGCACGGTTACAAACAATATTAATCAACCTAGCGGTAGCTCGGGAAGTCAGAGTCCCTTCACCGCTTTTATCCAAGGCACGAATTATGTGAAATTCACCGGGCTGACCGGGAGCAGCCAGGTCATGACCGTGATCAATACCGGGGGCTACGACCTCGGGGTGGGAGCCTTTCAGATTGTCTCGAATGGCGTGCTCTACGCGGTTACGGCCACCAACGGAGTTGGCGGCACAATTTCGCCAGCTGGCACGACCAATTTGGTGGGTGGACAAAACATCACCTACACCATCACGGGAAGCAGCGGGTATGCTATTAATCAGGTGCTGGTGGATGGTGTCAACAATTCCGGCGCGGTGAGCAGTGGAAGCTACACCTTCAGCAATGTGACGGCTCCCCATACAATCGGCGCTTCGTTCTCGCCCACGACGACCTATGCGATTACGGCTACCAACGGAACCGGCGGCACGATTTCACCGGCGGGCGTGAACAATGTGACCAGTGGCAACAGCCTCACCTTTACCATTGCGGCAAGCTTCGGGTATGCTATCAATCAGGTGCTGGTGGATGGGAGCAATGTCGGTGCGGTCACCAGCTATACCTTCACCGGTGTGACGGCTCCCCACACCATCGGTGCTTCGTTCTCGCCGTTGCCGGTGAACGGGGGAGCCGGGGTGATCAGCGCCCAGTTCTTTGACCCCATCCACGCCTTGTCGCCCATCGCGTCCACGGATGTGGCCGGCGTCGTGCCGACTGCCAATTGGAACGCGATCATCAGCACCAACGCCGGAGGCTTGACGAACACGTCGTTGGTCTTTGTAGATAGCAACGGCCTGCCGGCCGGGCCATTCAGCGTCACGCTATCAACCGGCAATGACGCCGGCTGGGGCACCGGCGGCACCGCCGATCAGCGGCTCTTTGCTGACTGGGCTTTGAACGGGGGCGGCACAATCACCTTTACCAATATTCCCTATACCAACACTTACGATTTGTATGTGTATTTAGACCAGTTTTCCGCCACAACGGTTAATTCTTACACCATCGGTGCGGACACTGAAACGATGACCTGCGCCATGGGCTATCCTCCATCCTATGGCTTCCCCTTACCCGGTTATGTGCTCGGGAACAATTATGTGAAATTCACCGCGTTGTCCGGAAGCAGCCAGGTGATAACCGTGAGCGGCTCGCAGTCTGGCATCGCGGGCTTCCAGATTGTGGGAGCGGCCACCGTTCAGATACCGCTCTATACCATCACGGCTTCGGCCGGAGCCAACGGCACCATTTCACCCGCCGGGGCAACCACGGTGACCAATGGATACAACAGTCCAACTTACTCGATCACACCCAGCGGCGGCTATTCCATTTACAATGTGCTGGTGGATGGCGTCTCGGTGGGAGCTACCAACAATTACACCTTTACCAGTGTTAACCACAACCATACTCTTCAGGCGTTCTTTGTGGCGCCGGCGGCGTCGCCGGGATCTGGAATCATCAGCGTCAATTACTTTATACCCGGCAGCAGCTCAAAAGCCATGGTGGCCACGAACAGTGTGGGTGCCGCAGCCACGACCAACTGGAACAATATTTCGTTTGCTGGCCCGGGCGGTTTTGCAGTTCCCATCCAGGTATTTAACGACAACAGCGGCCTCCCCGTCGGGCCATTTAACGTCCTGCTTTCCAACAATGGAAATCAGTCGTGGAATGCCACCGCCACGGACCGCGACGTGGATATGTTAAGCTCTTGGGGACTGGACGGGGGCGGGACGGCCACCTTTACGAACATTCCCTATACAGGCAGCTACAACTTGTATGTGTATTTCACCGGGTTCCTCAGTCCTGTTGGCAGTAATGTGATCAATTACATCATTGGCAGCGTTACCAATACGATGACCCAAACCAATTCGCCTTCCGACGTGGCCACCTATGGTTATATCCAAAACGATAATTTTGTGGTCTTCTCGAACTTGACGGGGAGCGTCCAATCCATGAACGTGGTCTATGTGGCGGGAAATTACGCCTCGGGCGTGTCGGGCTTTCAGATTGTGGCTGGAGGGTCGGTGCCCACCATTACCGGTGCCACCACCGCGACGGCTTTCAGCACCACTTACGGCACGGCCTCTGCGGCGCAGAGCTTTGCGGTTTCCGGGTCCAACCTGACCAACAGCCTCACCGCCACCGCGCCAAGCGGTTTTGAAGTCTCCAGCGATGGCTCAACCTATGCTGGCATCGCCACCTACCCGCAGACGGGCGGCAGCGCGGGCGGCACGTTATGGATACGCCTGGCCGCCACGGCCGCGTCCGGCGCTTATGATTCACAAAACATCGTGCTGTCCAGCGGCGGGGCCACGAATGTCAACATCACCACCGCCTCAAGCGGGAACACGGTAAGTCAGGCGACCTCGACGGCGACGGTGGCGGTGAACAATTCGCCGGCGACGTATAATGGTTTGGGTCAGGCGGCGACGGTGACGTTGAGCGGGACGAACACCATCGGCACCTTGACAATTCTGACGGGCGGGCAGGCGTTGCAGACCAATGCAAACACCTATGCGGTGACGGCGAGTTTTGTGCCTTCGGATACAAACTACACCACCTTGACGGGTCTCTCCGCCGGGAATTTCATAATCAACAAAGCAGCGCCGGTCATATCGTGGAGCAATCCGGCAGACATCGCCTATGGCACGGCGCTGGGCGGAACCCAGTTGAACGCGACGGCGGGCGGCGTGGCGGGCGCCTTTGTTTACACGCCGGCCAGCGGCACGGTTCTGGGAGCGGGCAACGCGCAGGTGCTGGGCGTGCAGTTCACGCCGACGGACACGAACAATTACAGCACGCCGGCGCCCCAGACCGCGAGCATCAATGTCAACCCGGCCAGCCTGACCATCACGGCGAACAGCACCGGCAAGACGTATGGGCAGAACCTTTCATTTGCCGGAACGGAATTTGCCGCCAGCGGCCTGACCAACGGCGACAGTGTGGCCAGCGCCACCCTGACGAGCGCCGGGGCGACGAACACGGCCACGGTGGGCAGCTATGCCATTATTGTAACCAACGCGGTGGGCAGCGGTTTGTCGAACTACACCATCAGCTATGTTGCCGGCAACCTGACGGTGAACCCGCTGGTGGCGGCCCTGTCCGGCACCCGCGCCTATGACGGGACGACGAATGCGGCGGGGACAGACCTCGCCGTGACTAACACGGTGAACGGCGACACGGTGACCTTAAGTGGCACCGGCGGACTGGCGGGCGCGGATGTCGGGACGAATGCGATTACCTCCTTCGGCAGCCTGGGCTTGGACAACGGCGCGGGCACGAACTACACGCTGGCCGGCGCGGCCGGTGTGCTGGTCATCACGAACACGCCGCTGGTCATCACGGCGAACAACGACAGCAAGACCTATGACGGCAATGCCTACGCCACCAATAACGGCGTGACCTATGCCGGCTTTGTGAATGGTGAGACGAACACGGACTTGGCGGGCAGTCTATCCTTTACCGGCTCGGCGCAAGGGGCGGTCACGGTTGGCATCTACACCAACACGCCCGGCGGCTATGGTTCGGCCAACTACCTCATTAGTTACGTCAGCGGCACGCTGACCATCAATCAGGCGACGCCGGTGATCAACACCGCGCCGACAGCCAGCACCATCACCTATGGCCAGATGCTGGGCGATTCGACTCTGGGCGGCGGTTCGGCCACGCCTTCGGGAGGTGTCTTCACCTTCACCACGCCTTCAACCGTGCCGCCGGTGGGCACGGCCGGGTATGGCGTGACCTATACGCCGACGGACACGACTGATTACACCAATGCCACGACCACGGTGAGCGTGACGGTGAACCCGGCCTTCACTCCCAGCACCAACGCGTATCTGGCCTCGCTGGCGTTCAGCCCGAGCGCGGGCTTTGCGCCGGCGTTCACGTCGAACGTGCTGACGGGCTACAACGAGACGAACGCCTATGGCGACACGCCGACGATGACGGTGACCAACGCGGACGCGACGGCGACGAATACGCTGATCGTGAACGGTGTCTCTTTGGGCTTGCTGACCAACAGCGTCGCCAGCGCGCCGCTGACGCTGGGCGTCGGCGCGACGAACGTGGTGCAGGTGCAGGTGGTTTCGCAGGACTTGTCCGTGACCAACCTCTATGTGGTGGCCGTGACGCTGCTGCCGCCGCCGCTCAGCACGAACGCGCTGCTGGCGGGCCTGGCACTGACGCCGGCGGGAACCTTGTCTCCGGCCTTTGACCCCGGCACGACGAGTTACAATGCGACGAACGTGTTTACCAACAACCCGGTGACGGTGGCGGCGACCAGCGCGGATGCGAACGCGACGCTGGCGTTGAACTTCAACGGCGGCGGCTATGGCGCGGCGGTGACGAACAGCCTGACCACCGGGGCAACGAACCTGCTGCTGAACCCGCCGATGAACACGGTGGCGGTGCGGGTGGTGTCGCAGGATTTGTTGCAGACCAACACCTACACGGTGAACGTGCTGCTCCAGCCGAGCCAGGCCGTGCCCAGCCTGACGAACAGCGTGAGCGGGAACAATCTGGTGCTGACGTGGCCGGCGGATCACCTGGGGTATCGGTTGCTGGTGCAGACGAACAACCTGGCGAAGGGTGTGAGCGGCAACATCAACGACTGGGGCACGGTTCCCGGCACGGCTGCGATCACGACGACGAACATCACGATCATCAAGGCCGGCGTTACCAACGAGTATTACCGGCTGGTCTATCCGTGACAAAAAAAGCCCGGCCATTTTTGGCCGGGCTTTAACATCACGCTGGCGACCAGCGGGACGCAGGGGAATGTGCATAATTATCAGAGCCGGAGTCCGACCATCAGCGGGAGCGGGCAGTTGACAGGGACATGGTCGGCGGACGGGCGGAACCTGGATCCGATGTCGCCAAGTCGCTGTTTGCCAGCACGGGTTTGACACTGGGCTTGAACTATTATATCGAGACGTATTCGAACGGCGTGTGGACGTTTTCATCGCGGATCTGTCGCCGGGTGGCCAGAGCACGTAGCAAGGCGTGACGTTAAACATCAGGATCGTTCTGGAACAGGAGACGTGGATGAGATTTCGGTTTTGACGGGTAATGCGGTTGGTGCAAGAGCAGTTTGGCGAAGGCATTTGGCTCGATACTTAGCTGGAGGAGGGTGGGCATAAATCCGGGTCAGTCTTATGTTAATGTCGTCTGAATCAGCCGGAGCGTTCGTCCGTTTAGCCTCGGTGAAACTGAAGCTTAAGCGAAAGGGTGCGGCATCCCAGTTTGTATTGGTTTGATATATTTGTGGTTTACGCTGTTCGTGTGCCATAAACCAAATGGGAAATGTCAGATCAACCTAGCGTGAGCAATACAGGCAGCATAATGAATAAAATCCAGCCGATAAAATGTCGAACATCGCACAACCTCGTGCATTGCTTGTTACTTTTGAATCTTGCAATATTAAGTCGGAGTTTCGCGGACGGACAATTCCTCCGCCCGCCGGCGGTGCCGCTAGTGACATTTAATCCATATTTGAGCATTTGGTCGGACGCTGACAGGTTGACGGAAAGGAACACCATCCATTGGACGCACCGGGAGCATGCGCTGGCGAGTTTGATCCGGATTGATGGTCATAGCTACCGGCTGATGGGCGCGGAGCCGGTCAATGTGCCGGGCTTTCCTCAGGTTTCCCTGCAGGTCACCCCGACGCGCAGCATCTATGAATTTGAAGGCGACGGTGTTCACGTCACTCTGACCTTTATGACAGCGGCGTTGCCGCATGATTTGGAGGTTTTTTCGAGGCCGTTGAGTTACCTCGCTTGGAGCGTGCGTTCTGTCGATGGAGTCGCGCACGCCGTTTCCATTTATGACAGCACCAGTTCGCAATTAGTGGTTAACAAGACCAGCGAACTGGTTGAGTGGTCGCAGTCGAAGGCAGGCAAATTGACAGCGCTGCGGGTGGGCACGCAGGCGCAGCCGATTCTGGGTTCGTCGGGCGATGATCATCGAATCAATTGGGGCTATGCCTACGCAGCGGCTCCGAGTGCGCAGGCGCAGGCGGCCATCGGTGCGAATCAGGACTTGCTCGATAGCTTTGTCCAAACCGGCAGCCTGCCGGCAAAGGATGACACGAGAATGCCGCGCGCGGTCAGCGACCAGACGCCGGTGCTGGCGTTTGCGTTTGATTTGGGTCAGGTCAGCGCCAAGGCTGTGAAACGGCAGGTCATCGTGGCGTATGACGAAATTTACGCAATTAAATATTTCGGGCAAAACCTGAGACCTTATTGGCGGCGCAACGGGATGGAAGCGGCGGAATTGTTACAGATGGCGGCGAAGGATTATCCGTCATTGCTTAAGCGCTGCGAACAATTTGACACGGATTTGATGGCAGACATGACGAATGTCGGTGGTGCGCGTTACGCCCAAATGACGGCGCTGGCTTATCGTGAATCCATCGCGGCTTGTGGCTTGGCAGCGGATGCGAACGGCCAGCCGTTGTTCTTTACGAAGGAAAACACCAGCAACGGCGATATCGCGACGGTGGACGTGTTTTTCCCGATGGATCCGATTTGGGTTTTCTTGAGTCCATCACTGGCCAAGGCGACCTTGGTGCCGATCTTGTCCTATGCCGCGTCCAGTCATTGGAAATTTCCGAATGCGCCGCATGACCTCGGCACATATCCGATCGCCCGGGGCACGGACGACGGTGGCGAAGGTATGCCGGTGGAAGAGAGCGGCAATATGCTGATTCTATGCGATGCCATCGCACAGGCAGAAGGCAATGCCAACTTCGTTGCGCCATGGTGGCCGCAGTTGACGCAATGGGCGAAGTATCTGGAAAACTACGGCCTCGACCCAGAAGAACAGCTTTGCACGGACGATTTCATGGGGCATCTGGCGCACAACGCCAACCTGTCCGTGAAAGCCATTCTCGCTTTGGCCGCCTACGGCGATCTCTGCAAAATGCGCCGTGACACGGTCAATGCGAGAAAGTATGCGCAACTGGCAAAAGTGGACGCGGCACATTGGGTGAAGGTGGCCGCCGATGGCGATCACTCCCGGCTCGCTTTCGATAAGCCGAACACATGGAGCCAAAAATACAATCTGGTCTGGGATCGCATTCTGGGGCTCGATGTGTTTCCGCTGTCGGTGGCGCAGATGGAAGTAGCCCATTACAAAAACGTCATGCAAAAGTATGGCGTGCCGCTGGATTCCCGCACGCATCTGACGAAGACGGACTGGTCTTTCTGGAGCGCGACGCTGGCCGATAATCAGGCGGATTTTGAAGCCATCATTTCGCCCACCTACGATTATTTCAATCAAACCACGACACGCGATCCAGTTGCTGATTCCTACCAGACGGACAACGTGAAGAGTGGCGGAATGCATGCGCGGCCGGTGGTGGGTGGATTTTTCATCAAGATGCTCACTGACCGCGCCATTTGGCACAAGTGGGCTTCCGGTGATAAAATGAAGGCGGCTGGCTGGGCACCCTTGCCCTTGCCGCCAAAAATCACCGAGGTGGTTCCCACATCCAAGCAGAGCGCGGTGAACTGGCGCTATGCCATTGCAACGCCGTCATCCGGCTGGATGATGCCGGATTTTGACGCCTCGGCTTGGGCAGATGATCCCGCCGGATTTGACACCGACGGCACACCCGGAGCCGTAGTGCATACGGTTTGAGATACCGATGACATTTGGATTCGCCGCACCGTTACGATACCCCATGGCGATTTCAAAAATCTCAAATTCCGGGTGTTCCACGATGCCGACGTGGATATTTATGTGAACGGGGTTCTGGCCGCTACCGAAGCCGGTTTTACCACCAGCTATGTGCCTTTGGAAATCGCAACAGGCGCTCGGTCTGCTGAAGTCTGGCGCGCAAATCACCTCGGCCACCCACTGTCACCAGATCAGAGGTGGTCAGGATATTGATATTGGCGTGGCCGAAGTTACGGCTGGAAAGAAGCCCTGTAGCGACAACTAAACTTCCCGCTGACGACAACTAAAACTCCCCGTGTCCGGGGAAGCACTGGTGGTTTTTCTGGTCGGGCCGTAGGCCTGACCGGGCAGACTGCCGGTGCATGATCACCACACAACAA
>CAISYZ010000078.1 GCA_903889895.1 uncultured Verrucomicrobia subdivision 3 bacterium
TCCTGATGGAAGTAGGCTTGGTTGCTGTAATAATCAAACTCCGCGCAAGTGCCCACGCCCTGGTGTGATCCCGCCCAGCAAAAGTAGCAGTTTTCACTGCTGACAAAATTCAGATTGGTCGAGTATAGATCGGCGGAGATACTCCAGGGATTGTTGCCCGAGAGCGATGCCGGCGCGTTCACAGAGTTGGTCAGGGTCTGCCGGCTCGCAGCGGTGCTGTCCGGCTGCACAAAGTGGACGGCCTGCCGGCCGGAGACGGTCGCCACGGTCGGATCATTCGTCGAGGAATATGGGCTGAACGTGCCGCCAAGGTAGCCCTGGTTGGACCAACTGGCCAAGGATCCCGCAGACAGTGTGGAGGCATCAAGAAAAACCAGCACATTGGTATCCAGGGTTGCGCTGACAAACGAGACGGCGATGGTATGCGCGGCGATCACGTTCGAGAAGGTGTAAGCCCCGGCGCTGACTGCGGCCGGGTTGTTAATGCCATCCACCAGCACTTGGCTGATGTTATAGCCAGCGTTCGGCGTAAAAGTGAACGTGCTGTTGTTATAATTGGTCACCGTTTGCACGGTGGCCGGAGTAATCGTGCCGTTGAGTCCGGCCGACGGCGTGATGTTGTGCGCGAGATTAACCATCAAGTCAATCTGCGCGGCCGTCAGAACTTGATCAAAAATCTGGATCGAACTGACCGAGCCCTGGAATTTCGCCCAGGTGATGGGGCTGCCGTCCGATTCCACGCCGCTGCCCACATACATGTTGTCGCCGGGGTAGAGGTTCAGGGAAATTCCGGTTTGCGTATTGTTGAGAGCGCCGTCCACATACATCTTCCCGGTGCTGCCATCGTAGGTGGCCACAATCAGGTGCCACGCCCCGGCCGCCGGCGTTGAACCGCTAAAACTGAGGGAGTTGCCGTTGAAATCGACGGCACGATTGTAGCTGCCGTAATGGACGTTGCACTCCTGCAGGCCGGACAGATTCCGCGCCCAGCCGAAGGGATATTCATCACCGCTGTAGAAATTGGTCACATACACCCAGTAGGCGGCCGACCAGTCGCTCTGCCCCGTGATCCCAGCCGGAGTGCCAAAGGACGCTTTAAGAAGCGTCGTGCTGCCGTCAAAGGATACCGCGTTCTTGCCGGCGACGGTCTGCACCGTCGGCCCAGACCAGCCCGCCGGGTTGGTCAGCGTGCCGCCGGCGGATCCGGTGTTCGCCCAACTGGTCAAGGCTCCCGAGCTAAGGGCGGAGGCGTCCAAATTAACCACGGGATCGAGGGTGCCGGTGGGAACCAGATTGAAGTTCTGGCCCGTGACGGACGAACCGCTCAACGTGACCGTCACGACCGCAGAGGGAACATAACTGCCCTTGCTGGCGAGCAGGTAATAGGTGCCGGTGTTGGAGGGAACGGCCAGCGTGTAATTCCCGCTGCTGTCGGTTCGCCGGGAAACGAACGGGCTGCTGCCGTCGGTGTTCGTGCTGGCCGTCACTAAAACACTGTATATCGGACCGCTGGAGTTGGTGACGGTGCCGGAGATGGTCGGCAGGGCGGTCCAACTGGCCGCAATCGTATGGTTGCTGGTCACGCTGCTGAACGTGTAGCTGCCACTGCTGACGGCGCCGGAATTGTTGACGCCATCCACCAATACGGTGTTTAACGCATAACCATAACTGGTCGTGATGGTGTAAGCCTGGCTACCGCCCACCGCTATAAAGTTGGTTCCGGACGGACTGATGGTGCCGCCGGTGCCGCCGGTGGCGACGATGTAGGGCAAGCCCGTTCCGACCTCGCCATAGTTCACGCCCAAGTTAAAATCATTAGTGATTTGGGTTGCCGTCCGGGCTTCGTCATACACACGAATGCCACCCAGGTAGCCCCGCCAATTGTTCCAGCTGTCCTCGTTGGCAAGGCTGTGGGCGGAGGTGGCCGGACCATACCGCATGCAACCAATGGCAATCGACGCATTGGTTCCAGTGGCGTAGGTGTAGGCAACGGTCCGGTCAAGTTGACCATTAATATAAAGATTGAGGTTGGCGCCGTCGTAGCTGGCCACAAGATATGACCAATTCCCTGAACGGGCCGGAAACGCCGACCCCCATCCCTGTATAGTCCCGCCAGTAGTATAAAGCGCACGGCCGTTGCCGTTGGGTGTTGAGCCTGGATTTACCGAGTCGCAGAGGGCAAACTCGGAGTTAGCAGCTTGATATTCACTATAGAGGGCGAGAATTGTCCCCGCATCCCCATTGACGGTCGAAGGCTGGAAAACCCAAGCCTCAATGGTTTTGGGATTTGCGCCGCCAAGCGAAGACGGGCACAGCGGACCGCCCAAGATGGAAGGTCCCGCCGTGAAATCAACAGCGTTATAGCCGAGCGTATTATTGGTGTAGATTTTACTGGTGACCGAAGGATATGTCTGGCCGCCTTGCAAAGGACCCGCGGATTGGAAATAGTCGCCAGCCATGCTGCCGGCGGCGATCGGCCACGCATTGGTGCTGGTTTGATAATCGCCGGGGTTCAACTGGAGCACCAGACTCGCGGAGGCAAGACCGGAGCCCAGTAGCAGCACCGCCATCAATACGGACAAAATTCCACCGACGCGCCAAAAGCACGCCAGATGAAACATTTTTGAGTCTAATTTATTTGTTTTCATATTTGTATAGGTTTTTTCAGATTTTAAGTTAGCCCCAGGGAATTCCACCCCGAGGCTTTTGAATTTCAGCTTCCTAAAGCGTTATTTTTATTATTGCGCCATGTAGCGGTAGAACGTCTTGGGTTGGCCAGAAGTGATGGCTGGCGTGTTGGTGATGGTGCCACCGGTTCCAGCCGTAATGCTGTTGGTGGTCCACACCACCGGCGGATTCAGGCTGGTCGTTTGCAGCA
>CAISYZ010000079.1 GCA_903889895.1 uncultured Verrucomicrobia subdivision 3 bacterium
GGCAACCGTTGGAATGTTGCTATCGCTCCACCCGCTTCACGCTCAAACCGCTCTGGTCGGCAATTTCAACGGTGTCGCCACGCCAGTTCAATCGGCAACGTCGGATTCCATCGTTGCGGTGACGGCAGACGCCTACGGTCTATCGCAGACACCTTTGGAGTCGCTTCCAGTCATGGGCGGAACTTTCTGGATTGTGGAAACCAACGGCGTCATTCCGCCGTTCCCTTGTCTGCCGGTGCAATACTGGAATTGTCAGGCATGGGAAATCACGGAAGGAATTTACTTGGTTGACGCCAGCGGCGGGCAAGTTGCCGCGAGTCCACGTTTGATGGCGAGACAAGCAATGACCGCCAGTTCCGTTGATTCAGTGCAAGCGGCGATTGACGCACAAGGTAACGCCGTCGCCAATTTGATTGAGCAGGTTCAGGACGCACAAATGATGCGTGAGACGGCGGCAATGTTCGGCCTTGATATGCCAATGCTCGACAGCGGCAATGAGTATTCGGCGAACTTCGCTTACAGTTTCGACACTAACGCCCTTTGGTTGGAAATCACCAACGTCTCAAATGGTTTTTCCTACTACAATCTTCACAACGCGACGAATCTCGTTTATGCGATTTTGACCACGACGAATTTGCTAACGCCCTTTGCACCGGAATTTGAAGTATGGCCGACCGACCCGAACTGTCAGCCGTTCAATTTACAGAACAACAACCGCCAGTATTTGTTTGTGCGGGCAAGGGATTGGACAGGCGTTGACTGCGACGGTGACGGCGTGCCGGATTGGTGGAGTTGGAAATACTTTGGCAACACCAATCTCACCGACACCAATCTTGACTATTCCGGCAACGGTTTGACTTTCGCCCAAGACTATTCCAACAACATCACGCCGACCGTTTTCAAATACACCGGCCTTGAAGTGCCGAATAATTATGTCAGCACCACGACGCCCGCCGTGCAACTGGACGTGAGCGGAACGCCGTATTACGTCACCACGCTGATTGACGACAATAATTTCTCCAATGCGGTTTGGAATGCTTATAGCGGTTCAACCGTGACGGTGAATCTCGGCAGTGTGCAGGGCTGGCACGAAGTTTGGATTGGCTTGCGTGCCCACGCAGACGACCCCACATCCGCCGTGTGGCAACGCAAACGACTTAAACTGGATTGGACGCCACCGGTCTTGTTCATCACGACCCCGACGAATACCACGGTGGACATCCCCATGATTCAGTTGCAGGGATTCAGCCCCGAAGCGTTGAGCAGCATCAGTTACGACCTGACCAACGCCGCCGGTTTGGTGACGAATCAGCAGGTGTTGGTGTTGAACCAGTATTACGACACGACTACATGGGAATACACAACGAATACTTGGCAGGCGTTTGACGTGGTGTTGACCAACGGCGTGAACACTTTCACGCTTCACGCCACCGATTTGGCGGGCAACACGACGACGGCCAGCTACAATCTAACCGTGGACTACTCCGCCAAGACCAATCCGCCGAGCGTTCAAATTACTTGGCCGCAACCC
This sequence comes from uncultured Verrucomicrobia subdivision 3 bacterium, assembly GCA_903889895.1. Classification (GTDB taxonomy): domain Bacteria; phylum Verrucomicrobiota; class Verrucomicrobiia; order Limisphaerales; family UBA11358; genus UBA11358. The sequence continues at coordinate 1,532 of CAISYZ010000079.1, forward strand.
GGAACGGAAGTCAGCGGGAGCATTTTCACCGTGGACGGACAAGTGAGCGATGCAACCGTCACCGTTGCCGCAACCATAGCGGACAACACCGGCAACACCAATGCGGTGAAAGGATTGGTGGAGCGCACCGGCAAGTTCTGGCTGGAAAACTTGCCATTGAACAGCGGCACAAACACCGTGACGTTGACCGTGACTGATGCGGCAGGGAACACCACCACGAACAGTTTCAACGTGGTGCAAAGTGCCGTGACTTTGACGGTGAATCCAGTCACCCCGGCATCCGACTTATGGAAAAAGCATATCAATCTTACCGGAACCGTTTCCGATGCGTCGTATGCGATTTGGGTTAATGGCGTGAAAGGCCACAACAATGGTGACGGCACTTGGTCAGCGAGCAACGTGCCGGTGAATGACGGCGGGACGGCGAGCTTTACCGCCACCGGCTATGCTCCGAACGAACAGCAGCCCGACGGTAGCTACGGCAACTGAAAACCGAGGACACGAACATGAAAAAAATCATTTTCTCAATCGGCCTGATGCTCGCCACCGCCACCGCGTTTGCAACCACCCAAACCAAGGCCACGCAGGACAAGCCGTGGCGAGTATATTTGTTGTCCGACGTGCAAAACAAAAATGCCACCACGCACTACAAAGACGAGGTATATGAAAACGCCAATGGTGACTATATCGCGGATGACGACGACGGCACTTCCGAAAATCAGACATGGGTAAATTACAACCATTTTTGGCTTGATGGCATCGGCGGAGTTGGCGGCGAATACAACAACTGGCAAAATGATTATTGGGATTATCAGGGCAACCACTACGGCAGCGCGGGCGGCATGACCGGCAACATTACTTGGGATGAAACTGGTTACGGCGAGGAAATTGGGGTGAACAACGATGGCACGACCATAACCGGCTTCACCAATTCCAGCACAGTCTGGGGCAGGATTGGCAACGAGCATTGCAACGTCAGTGATCCTGTGAATAAAACTTGGGACAACGATTATTCGGCTTGGGACGATGACAACGACAGAGGCAGTCAGCACGATACCTACACACGCACGGCAGACACCACTTGGCACGTCCAGACCGGCGGCAAGGCGATTCCTGGTCGTCAAAACTTGTGGCAGTTCAACGGCTCGGTTTGGGAGATACTTGACAAGCGGGCGGTGCCGCAGTTTAGTGGGGCATCCATGCGTGAAGTCACCAACAAGACGCAGATTGCGATTGGCAGTCTTGGCAACTTGAAGGCGGACGGCAATCTGTGGCTGACCTTGCCGGACGACACCGAAAAGGACATCACGCCCACCGTGGGCGGAAAAGACTTTTTCACATTCAGCGTGGGCGGGCAGAAATATCCGTTGACCATCTTGGCGAATGGCAATGATTTGTCTGTGACCAATCCTGAATTCTGTGTTGGGCAGCAAGTGAACTTCACATTTGATGGCTTACCTATCGGTAGTATTTCCAACATGGTTGGCAATTGGAGTCTGCCGACCAAGTATGTCAACGAACAGTGGCAACATCTGCAATGGGTCGTTACGGAGCCAATTAGCGGGGCTGGTTATTGGCAACCTTACGGTTCTGTAAATTATCGAATCAATAGCTCGTTGCTGGAAAACACCAACCAGACTTCCTGCTGGTTTGTAAATGGAAATGGCGGACACGTTACGGTTAGCTTGAACCTGCAATTACCAAATGGACAATTCGTAAGTGTTGCCGCTAATGGGGATTTTTCGATTTTTCGCCCCTCGGTTTCAAGTTTTGTTCCAGACAATCCAATCAGTGTTGTGCTTGATACAAATTCTTTGCCGAGCATTTATTTGGGCTTGGGTGATGCGGGCGGGGGCGGTGGTGGTATGGGGTGGTCTTTGGACGTGCATTGGAAAACAAATTGCAACGGAACATTTTTCTTCACGCAGTTGATTGACCGCGAATGGTCTTGGGACATTGCAACCTTCCATTTGCCGCGTTCACGTTCGACCGGCGGGTTTTGGCTCGACAATGGAAACCCATATACCGCAGCAAGCATTTTTGACACATCGGTATTGAGGAATCCAAAATATGTGGCGACACTATCTTTTGGTGACGGGCCGTCATTAACCGACTCCTTCTATTCGTTTGCCGATTTGAACGATTCGTTCAACACATACCTTGAATTCCAACCGCCGGGCGGAATTCCGGTAACAATAGGACGCATTACTTGGGGATGGCATGGGCAAACCGCCGTTTCAGGTGGTATCTGGTCTTTGGCCAGAGGCGACGTTACTGGGCCGAGTTTGAATTCCGCTGATGATACGTTTCCAGAATGGACAACCGTTTATTACAACTCGAATTAACCATTATAGAACTATGAGCACAGCGAACCTTTTTTCAGGCAAACACTATTGTAAGCTGGTTGTTGCAATTTGGATTTTTGCTGTCGGAACCATCTATGCCGAACCGCCAGCAGGAGAGGGAACTGATTTTTCTGGGAGCAATGTTTTTTGGGGGGACGAAACGAATGGAGTCAGGATTGCATTGGTGATAGCTCCACTTTCAAGCTCAAACAATGTTCCGATTCACTGCATACCGGTCATCAAGAGCAGTATCACACGAACAAATCGGTTGCATACGATGAATCTCTATTTTCCTCCGCCGGAAAGCTGCTATCAAATGACGTTGCGGGATGAAAGTGGAAATCTGGTTGCCAAGACGGCGAAGGGCAAATCGCTCGGCAAACCTATTACTGAACCGCTGATGGTTAAAATTGGTGGGCTTAACTCGCAAGCTGGTTTTAGTATGCGCCCCATCATCCAAAACCAATCGGAAATGTTGACGGGATTTTCATTCAACGTGCAGGACTATTTTGAAACCACCAATGCCGGCAAATATCGCCTGACATACGAAATGCGGGTTATTTTGCCACAAAACGCCAAAGGTAATTACATGACGTTACACACCACAAATTTGCCAACAACAATCCTTCCGGCAGTGGTTGCGGATGTCGAAATCAGACGCTCTGCCGGAAAATAGTTTCCAGTCCCCGCCCGACGGCCATAATATCTTTAACCGGCTTCTGGCCGTTTCTGCTAACGGCATTGTGTTCTGGCACGCTGCCGCTGTCGCCATGTTCAAAAGGCCACTTGGTTGACACAAGGAAGTGTGACGGTTTGCTTGTCGCTGGTCAGTTGTTTGACGTTCGTTCACAGGATCCTGTGAACCGTAGGGAATAGGGGTTGGCGTTGCGCCAGA
>CAISYZ010000080.1 GCA_903889895.1 uncultured Verrucomicrobia subdivision 3 bacterium
CGAACGGGGCAATGGGCGTTTGAATCTGCAAATCTGAACCACACTGATCGCTTATACCGGGACTCCTGTTGTCCAAGCCTCATTCACCACTTTGATAAGCGCGTCTCGATTGGATTTATCCTCAACGGCACTAATCATAAATGCTCGCGACCCCGCATGATTGATTGATGCACCGATATGAATGCAGGTTGCTTGATCAACGACGAGAAATCGGTCGTGAAAATCCGAGGATGTTCGCACCTCAATGCACATTTCAGAATGTTGTTCGCAAAACTTTTTTGCCTCTGCTTTAAGGTCGTCTGGCTTGTTTCGGCATAGTAAGCGAACCATCTTTGGACGTGCGGACGATGTTTGAAGAATCGTGAAAATCTCACGGTCACAAAATGGATCAACAACCATCAACTCACTTTTTGCTTTTTCGATTATCCCGCGTATGACCACGAATGCATCCCATTGTGAATCCTTTGGGAAGAACATCTCTCTGATCTGAGGTTCCAATGTGACCAACCGGTCATCTTGAAATCCCCACCCAATCTTTTGAAAATTCTTTAACATACGGTCAGAGAATCCTTGGAACTGTGGAAACTTCTTTAGGTAGTTCGGGTTTTGCTCTAATTGCTGGATGCGAGATAAAAAACTTCCAGTAGCTGAATTTGCGGCCGCCAGTTTTGCCTCTTGCGACAAACTTTCGTATGCCTCAAGCACTCGGGGAGATAAAGCACGGATGCGGTTGCGGTGCGAAGAATTGTCATCGCCAAGGTCGAATCTGAGACCGATTCCGCTAAACGTCTCGAAGAACCAGTCCGCGTTGTCCGCCTCCGAGGCAAAACTCACAACAACTCGGAACGGATCGAACTCATCAGAGATGTTTTTGCTCATGGCACCGATATTATTATATTCTCTGGCATACTGAAACTGTTTAAGCTGGCGGCATGAAAATGAAATGGTGCATGACGAGTTTTCTGCTGCTCGTTTTTTGTGTGGGTGGCAAGTTGCGCGCACAAGTGAGTGACACGAATTCGGTTGAGAGCATCAAAGCCAAAGCTGAAAACGGAGACGCATCAGGCCAATGCGCTCTTGGAGACATTTATTTGCAGGGCAAAGGAGTCGAAAGAAATCCAATCGAAGCTTTGAAATGGTATCACAAATCAGCAGATCAGGGAAACGCAGAAGCCGAATGGGGGATTGCATGTTGTTACGGTTTGGGATTGGGTGTGGCACAAGATAAAACAGAAATGATTAAATGGTGTCAGAAAGCTGCGAACGACGGATCAGCAGCGGCTCAAAATGCAATCGGAGACGACTTCTTTGAGGGTTATTGTGTGCCGCAAGATAAGAGTCAGGCATTTAGGTGGTTCAAAAAAGCCGCTGACCAAGGCGATTCGCTTGGTATTTTTCAACTTGGGTCTTGCTACATGAATGGCGATGGAATTGCTAAAGATACAGATCAAGGTTTGAAATTATGGCGCACCGCTGCAAATGCAGGTCTGGGTGATGCGCAGGCGAAGCTTGGGGATTGCTTTTACTATGGGCAAGGCTTGGAGAAAAATGCAGCCGAGGCCGCGAAATGGTATCGCAAAGCGGCGGAACAAAATTATGCCCTACCACAAGCCCAGTTGGGTGATTGTTACTACTTCGGCTACGGTGTAGAGAAAGATTTAGCCGCAGCCGTGAAATGGTATCGCAAAGCAGCGGAGCAAGGGCTTGCCGCCGCCCAAGCCAACCTTGGTTACATGTATGCAAATGGAGATGGGGTCAAAAAAGATTCCGTCGAGGCTGTGCGCTGGTATCGGAAAGCTGCGGAGCAAGGATACGCCCTAGCCCAATACAATCTTGGTGCGAAGTATGTAAATGGAGACGAGGTCGAAAAAGATTTCGCCGAGGCCGCGCGCTGGTATCGCAAAGCTGCGGAGCAAGGATACGCCCCGGCCCAATGCGATCTTGGCACGATGTATGCAAAGGGAGATGGGGTCGAAAAAGATTCCGTCGAGGCTGTGCGCTGGTATCGGAAAGCTGCGGATCAAGGATATGCCCCAGCCCAATACAATCTTGGGGGGAGGTTAGCGATGGGAGACGGGGTCAAAAATGACATAGTTGAAGCCGTGCGCTGGTATCGGAAAGCATCTGAGCAAGGATACGCCCAAGCCCAATACCAACTTGGTCGCCGTTTCTATTTTGGTGATGGAGTTTTGCTTGATTATGCTGAAGCCGTCAAATGGAATGCCCTCGCGGCGGCGCAAGGAAATGAAGATGCTGTAAACATGTGGAATTATGTTCTCAAAGAAAAAATTCCGGCAGATCAGATAGCTGAAGGTCAGCGCCGAGCACATGAATTTATTCCACGAAAAGGAATTACCGAGCAACAGGGTTCTAATTCTGGCAATTCTGTTTCACCTGAAAACCCGACATTCACCGGCACGGGCTTTTTCATCACGGACGATGGTTATTTGATTTCCAATTATCACGTCGTCAAGGGTGCGGCCAAAGTGCGTTTGCTCACGAGCGCTGGCTTGATTGACGCGGCGGTGGTGAAGGTAGATGCGGCGAATGATCTGGCTTTGTTGAAAGCCGTTGGGCGGTTTGCACCGCTGCCGATTGCCGCGAGTCGCACGGTGAAACTGGGCGGGACGGTGGCCACGGTGGGTTTCCCGGACATCGGGTTGCAGGGGTTTGCGCCCAAGCTGGCCAAGGGGGAAATCGCGTCGCTGGCGGGCGCGGCGGATGACCCGCGCTATTTCCAGATCAGC
>CAISYZ010000081.1 GCA_903889895.1 uncultured Verrucomicrobia subdivision 3 bacterium
GTCAATGTTTGCAATGGTTCAGCCGGCAAATTCGCCGTCCGGCAAAAGTGCGCCTGATAAAATAGTGGTGTCGTTGAATGAATCAGCGACAGAACCAAAAAACAAATTATGGAAACAACTGAAATGACAGACACACTCAAAAGCATCAACACCACCCCGCACCTTTGCCGGAGCAAGGTGAAACAAACCGCGCTGGAAATCGCCGCCGCCATCCGCCCGGCTAACAAATTTAACCGGGTGGGCATGAGCTTCGTAGAACGCATCGAGGCAAAAGTCCGCGCGGCCATCCGGGAGGAGGTCAGGATTCATCCCAGCAAGGGCAAGACGCTTTTGTGACGCGTCCAACGATCTCAAATGGCTCCAGATGGATATGTGCAAGGCTTCGGCCTGCGGTTCGGTGAACGGGTAAGTGGAGCGAAGGCGCAGAGACGCAGGAACGGAGCCGGAGCGAAACGACCGTCACTGAACCGCAGGCGGAAAGCCCGCCGATCATTCGGCATCAGGAAATGCCGCTCGTGACGAGCGCGCTTTCTTGCGGAGCGGAACCGGCGCGGTTGTGAGGGGACTTGGCCGAACAGCGGCCGGTGAAGAGCAGCAAGAATGCGCGTTGGTCACGGCGGCCTCATTATGTGTGCTGGACGATAATGCGGATTGTCGGCTTTCGCTCCTTCAGATAGCCTTCATGGAAGAATCCTGATGTTATGCTCAACAAACTTGCCTTGATCAAAGCGGCACCGCAGCCAGTTGCGCTCCTGGCCGACGTTCGCCAGCTGATCCTTGCTGCACGCGAGGGCGTTGCGCGTTCCGTCAATGCCAGCCTTGTGATTCTTTACTGGCAAATTGGCCAGCGCGTCCGCAAAGACATTCTTCAGGACAAGCGGGCTGAATATGGCGAGCAAATAGTCCACGCATTGAGTGAACAATTGACCGGTGAGTTTGGCCGGGGCTTCACCCGGACAAATATGTTCAACATGGTCCGTTTCGCCGAAACTTTCCCGGACGCCAAGATTGTCCACGCGCTGAGTGGACAATTGAGTTGGACCCACCTCCGCCAGATCATTTATCTCGACGAACCGCTCAAACGCGACTTTTACGCCGAGATGTGCCGCATCGAACGCTGGAACACCCGCACCCTCGGCAAGAAAATCGGCGCGATGTTGTTTGAACGAACCGCGCTTTCCCGCAAACCCGCCAAACTCGGCGCGATGGAACTCAAAAAACTGCGCGAGGAGGACAAGCTCACACCCGACCTGGTTTTTCGCGACCCTTATTTCCTGGACTTCCTTCAACTCAAAGACACCTACGCGGAAAAAGACATCGAAGCTGCTATCTTGCGCGAGATGGAAGCATTTATCCTCGAACTCGGCGTCGGCTTCGCTTTCCTCGAACGGCAAAAGCGGATGCAGATTGGGAACAAGGATTATTACCTCGATCTGCTTTTTTATCACCGCAAACTCCGTCGTCTCATCGCGATTGATCTCAAGCTGGAAGAATTTGTGGCTGCCGACAAAGGCCAGATGGAACTTTACCTCAACTGGCTAAAGAAACATGAGCAATCTGCCGACGAAGCCGAACCTCTCGGCATCATTCTTTGCGCCGGAAAAGACGCCGAGCATGTCGAACTGCTGGAACTTGAGAAAAGTGGCATCCACGTTGCAAGCTATCTGACCAAGATGCTTCCAAAGAAACAACTGGAACGGAAACTTCACGAAGCTGTGCGCCTCGCCCGTGCCCGGCTCGCCGAAATGATTGAAGCTGCAAAAGCAAAGCCCGCTACCAAGCAGCCTCGTGGCAAAAAAGCCTGACCTTCACCGTTCAGGTCATTTAAGTTTTTGGCAGTAACAACCTGCGCCCCTCGTTTTATTTTCCAGCGCCGCTCAATTATTATTTTGCGCGCATATTGACTCTTGCTCCGAAAAGCCGGTTTTAACCATTAGAATAAGGCCGGCAGAATGCCCGGCTAATTCTATTTTCACCCGTTTTTTGGAATAAGGTTGATTCCGAGGGAGGTGCTATCTTGGCCACGGTCCACGGAAAACCCGTTCTGTGAACTATTCACTGTGTTTTTTAGTGCCAGTGAAAGTGCCAGTGAAAAGAGTTCTGGCGTATTGTTGATGGGTAGTTGCTGGTTTTTTTCGAGTTAGGCTGAATGCTTGACAAACGCGCTAAAATGCCTGATTCTATTGGTGTTCAATAGTTATGCGTAGCGCGCCTCTGGTGGCGGGCGGGTAGTTCGGGAGTAGTGAAAATCACTGACCCTGTTCGATTCCGACCCTCGCCTCCAAACCTAACCAGTTGGAACTGTAGGGTTTGGTTAACTTCCACAGACGAGTGCCAGCGGAAGTGCCAGCA
>CAISYZ010000082.1 GCA_903889895.1 uncultured Verrucomicrobia subdivision 3 bacterium
AGGCCGAGGGTGAACCCGCTAACCGTGGCGGGCGTGGTGGGAACGTTGGACGGAGTTATGTTTTTAGTTTTCATAGGCAGACTCTAGCACCAACGCGTCATTGCGTCAGCGGTCTGCCTTCTCATCTAATCTTGTTAGGCCACTGGTAACAATTTATGAACATACAAATAGGAATAGACGACACCGATCACATCGCGTTCTTTTGCGGCCAATGCAAATCCGTGATGAAAGTGACCAAAACCGAAACGCATAAAGTGTGCGTAAATACAACCACCGGCAAGCATGATAAATGCACATGGATACACTGCCAGTGTCCGACGCATGGAAATGTCGGCTGGCGCAAATTCTACTGGACTGTCGAAAATGGTGGATACTGCCGTCATAAAACCTATGGCGAAGTGGCCTAACGAAAAAAGCTGAGCCACCGCCGACTCGTGGCGTGAACCGCGACAGCGGAACGGCCAGCGCCAACGGCGGTTGGGTCAGCTGTTGGGAATTGCACAGAGGACTGTAGTGGCTGTTTTCGATTGTCCATCGCACAGATTTAGCCCTCGAAAGTTGATTCCAGTCAATGTCAAAACCTTGGGTGACCATCTTCACTTGCAACGCATCAAAGCCAACTTGTCCCAGCCGGAAGTGGCGCAAAAGGCAGGGGTTTCAATACGGACAGTGCGAAAGTGGGAATGCGGTCAAGCATGCCCCACCGAAGATCATTGGCAGGCATTGGCGATGATATTGCGTGTGGATTCCCGGTTTTCAACAGACCTAGTTCCAACGTCAGAGTAGTGTGTTGGGATTTACACATTTTTCAAGGAAGCGAGGGCTCAATTCCTTTCACCTGCTCCAATCTTTACAAGGGTTTTGTAAGGCAGGCTGGTTTTTGCAACAGTTTTGCCACGGCTTGGTGCTTCGCGCCGCCTGAAATTCTTCAGGCCGCCCGGCCTTTTTTCCATCCGCAAATCGGGCTGCAAGGAAATCACGGCCAAACATAATGGCAAAGGGAACACAATATATTTAATACCCCTAAATTTTCCAGTTGAGTCTTACACAGTGTTTTCAGTTTCGTAAATCGCCTACGGTTTCTTCGGCTTGGCTTGCGTGACTTGGGCGGCTCTATTCTGTGGCGGCTTAAATTCTTCACCGAAATCCAGACCGTCAGATAAGCGTCCGCTGTTTGCTGGAATTGCCCCACCGCGTCAAAGCGGGCAAAGATTCTGATGCGAGGCCAAAGAAGAGGATCGGCGAAAAGGTGTTTTGAAATCGTAAAAAAAATAAAAAACTGTTGACAAAATCTGATTGCAGGCGAATATACGACTCGTCATATCGTATATGATTTGTATTTAGGTGGCTGAGGTTGCTTCGAAATTGGCAACGTCAGGCTGTTTAAAATCGGAAACTAAATTTTTTTGAAAACAATGACGACTCAATAAATCGTCTATTAAAAATGAGCGATGTTCGACAAAAAGTGCCGGGTGGCGACGAGGCAAAGTGGATCGAGCTGGTCACCCAGCAGGTTCGTTCGCTGCGCTATGGCGTGGTGGAAATCATCGTCCACGATTCGCGCGTGATTCAAATTGAGAAGACCGAGCGGCTGCGGCTGGAAAAAAATCCGGGCGAAAAACGTCCGGATTAAACCAAAGACAAACAGAAACCAATTTTACAGGCGGCTGACCGGTCCACCGGAAGTTCCCATGAAAACAAAATATAAATTCATCCATGCGGAACTGGATTCAAAAACTGGTGACCTTGTCGCTCGCAGCCGTCTGGCTGTCGGGCGCGGTCGCGGTGGCGGCGGATGAGACCATTCTGAACGTCTCTTACGACGTCACGCGGGAATTTTACAAGGACTTCAACGCCGCGTTCGCGGCCTACTGGAAGGACACGACCAGCAACACGGTGACCATCAACCAGTCGCACGGCGGTTCCAGCAAGCAGGCGCAGGCCGTCGTCAACGGCCTGGAAGCGGATGTGGTGACGATGAACCAGCCGACGGATGTGGACCTGCTTTTTTCCAGTGCGCGGCTGATTCCGCAGAACTGGGCGGCGCGGCTGCCGAACCACAGCGTGCCTTATACCTCAACGATTGTCTTCGTCGTCCGCAAGGGCAACCCGAAGCACATCAATAATTGGGATGATTTGATCCAGCCCGGCGTTTCCGTGGTCATCCCGAATCCGAAGACTTCCGGCAACGGGCGTTACAGCTATCTGGCGGCGTGGGGCTACGCGCTAAAAAAATCCGGCGGCAACGAAAAGGCGGCGCGTGAATTTGTCGGAAAACTTTTTGCGAACGTGCCGGTGCTGGACACTGGCGGGCGCGGCGCGACCATCACTTTTGCCAACAGCGGAATCGGCGACGTGCTGCTGACGTTTGAAAACGAGGCGGCGCAGGTGCAGAAGAATTTTGCGGACGACGCCTTGGAGTTGGTGGTTCCGCCGGTGAGCATTCTCGCCGAAAATCCCGTTGCGTGGGTGGATCACAATGTTCAGCGCCACCACACGGAGGCGGTGTCCCGCGCGTATCTGGAATTTCTTTACAGCGACGCCGGCCAGGAACTGGCGGCGAAATACTATTTTCGCCCGAAGAGCCAGGCCGCATTGGACAAATTTCCAGACCGCTTCAAGCCGCTGGAATTATTCACGGTGAATGAAGTCGCCGGCGGCTGGCAGCAGGCGCAGCAGAAGCACTTCGCGGACGGCGGAATTTTTGACCAAATCTATCAACCCAATAAATAAAGTTATGGCACGCATATTCAATGACATCACGGAAACCATAGGCAACACGCCGCTCGTGCGGCTGAACCGCACGGCGAAGGAACACGGCGCGGTCGCCGACGTGCTGCTCAAGCTGGAATTTTTCAACCCGCTTTCCAGCGTCAAAGACCGCATCGGCGTGGCGATGATTGACGACGCGCTGAAGTCCGGCGCGATTGGCCAGGACACCATTCTCATCGAGCCGACGAGCGGCAACACCGGCATCGCGCTGGCGTTCGTCGCGGCGGCGAAGGGCTTGAAGCTGATTTTGACGATGCCCGAGACGATGAGCATTGAGCGGCGGAAACTGCTGAAAATTCTCGGCGCGAAACTGGTTTTGATCGAGGGCGCGAAAGGCATGAAGGGCGCAATCGCGAAGGCGGAAGAATTGCACAAGCAGATTCCGAACAGCGTGGTATTGCAGCAATTTTCCAACCCGTCGAACCCGGAGATTCATCGCAAGACGACCGCCGAGGAAATCTGGCGCGACACGGATGGCAAGGTGGACTTCGTCGTCGCGGGCGTGGGCACGGGCGGGACGATCACCGGTGTGGCGGAGGTCATCAAAAAACTGAAGCCGTCCTTCAAGGCAATTGCCGTCGAACCGGTGAAGTCGCCGGTGATTTCCGGCGGCGCGCCGGGGCCGCACAAGTTGCAGGGCATCGGCGCGGGTTTCATTCCGGTGAACTTGAACACGAAAATCGTGGACGAGGTGATTCAGGTGAATGAGGACGATTCTGCGCCCATCTCGAAACAGGTCAACGCGCAGGAGGGAATTCCCATCGGCATTTCCAGCGGCGCGATTGTGTGGGCGGCGTTGCAAGTCGCCAAGCGCCCGGAAAACAAGGGCAAAACCATTGTCGCTGTCGTGCCGTCGTCCAGCGAACGCTATCTCTCGACGTGGCTGTTTGCCGACATCGGCACGGAGTCGGACGACATCAGCCAGTTGCTGGCCGTAAACTAATAATTTTCCGACGCAAACATGCGAGGACAACCTTAAAGATAAAATATATGAGGGCTGACCGGCTGACCGGAGGCGCTTCAACCGAAACCAAAACAAAAAAAGTAAAAAATAAAAAGATATGAAAACATCCAGCATCAAAAAACACATCGCCCTCGGCCTGACTCTGGCCGGCGCGGCCTTCACCCCCAGCCTGCACGCGAACACGCCCACCGAGATTTTTATCGAAGGCGGCAGCGCCAGTTCCAGCGTGCTGTTTGATCGCGCGACCAACTTTTACAATGGCGGAACATTGACCAGCGCGACTTACAACTCTGGTTCCACGGTGGCGCAATTTGTCGGCAATGTCACGAACGCGGCGCTGTTGTCGTTAAACCCCATTACGATTGATATCAACATCGCGAACGGCGCCGTCGCCGGCCTTGACGCGTTGCTTACCCAGACGGCGCAGGCGGGCGACACCAACCTTTCGGGTTCCAAGGTGCCCGTCCTGGTGGACTCGGCCACCCTGCCCAAATCAATCGGCAAAGATGGTTCGCAACTGGTCGCTTTGCAGACCTATGTCGTTCCTCTGGTCTTCGTCAAAAACACGAAAGCCGGCTACCCCGATTCTGGCATCACCAACCTGACCCAGCGGCAGGCGGTGTCATTGGAAACTTCCACGCCTTTGCCGGCAACCTACTACGGCGGCACCAGCACCAACCCGGTCTATTTTGTCGGCCGCAACAGCCAGGCCGCCGTCCGCACGGTCATTGACTTCAGCATCTACAATGTCGGATCCATCCAGACTTACTACACCAATGGGTCGTCGAATTTGCCGCAGTTGGACGGCAGCGCCGACCCCGGCTTGAGTTCGGGCGGTTTGGTGGCGAACACCACGCTGGCCATCACCAACTCCATCGGCACGGTGGCGGTGCAGAACGTCAAGACGGGCTTGACGCCGCTGGCCTACGAAGGGGTGCCTTATTCCGTGTCGAATGTGATCAATGGCAGCTATCCGATCTGGGGCTACGAGAATTATTATTACCTGGATCCTTCCAAGGTCAGCAACGCCAATGGCTCGCCGACAACCGCCCAACTGGCGATCATCAACAAATTTTACCAGTCCGTCACCAATGCGTCGTTCCAGACCTCAAGCTATCCGGTTTTCGGCAACAACTTCGTCCCGACTGCGGCATTGCAAGTTACCCGGTCGCATAGCGCTGACGGCGGCCAGATCACGCCGAATTAATCCACCGACTTAACCAATTTATTATCATCACATGAAAAAAATAATTCTTCTGACGCTCGCCCTGCTGGCGTTGCAGGCCGCGCCGGTGGCGTGGGCCTGGACCTACAATGACGGTGATTTGCTGCTGATCTTTCGCGCCGCGAATGGCGGCGGGAACGACATCGAGTATGACTTGGGCAGCGTCTCTAATTACCTCGGCAAGGCCAATGGCTACACCACCGTCGTCGGTGGTTGGGATCCCCTTGTCGTCACCACCAACGGATACCCGTCCTTTAGTGGTGCCGACGTCCTCCTGCTGGCCGTGACCAGCCGGACCAACGCCACCCCGACCGCCTGGCTCAGCGGCACGGAACCCAACACGACCGCCTACAATGAAAGCAAGTCGGGCTGGTTCACCCGGCTGTATTCCATCATCAATGCCATTGGCAACCGGCCGCTGTATCCCAGCAAAATCCCGGGAGCCAATGCCAACGCCTACGCGATTGATCCCACCGGCACTGATCCCATCACCGGCAAGTATCAATTCTCATCCTACGACTACATCGCCTACGATGTTCTCGGGGTCAGCGGCCAGACGCCCGGCGGGGTCAGCCTCGGCAACATCCTGCCCAATCTGGGCGGCAATGCGCCGTTCACTGTCGAACAGGCCGTTCCCGGCCAGTTGGATTTTTGGCAGGTTCAGGCCACCACCAGCCCGACCAACAATCCGCCGCCGGACAAGCTGATTGGCACCTTCACCATTGACGCCAGCGGGAACCTGACCTTTGTGGCCGGGCCGCGCGCAACCACCATCAGCAGCGTCAGCCGGGCGGGCAGCGTCAGCACGCTCAGCTTCGCCACGGTGGTGGGCAACCAGTATTCCGTGGTCTACACCAACCAGCTCGGCGGCGCGGCTGCCACCTGGGCCGTGGATGCCAGCACTACTTTGGTGGGCGATGGCTATACCGACACCATCACCCATACCAATTCGGGTGGAACCGCAGAGTTCTATCGCATCCAGACACAATAAATTCCGGCCACGTTGATAAGGCATAACTGCGGCCAACCCGGCAAAAAAACCGGGTTGGCCGTTAAAAATAAATTCGTCGAGAGGACAACCACAGCGAATGAGATTCGGACGGCACATTTTAATCCTGACCGCGCTGGCGCTTTTGCCCGGCGCACTGCCGGCGCAGACCAATGCGCCCATTGCCGCCGTGGCCGCCACCGCGCCAGCCCAGGCGCTGACAACTTTTGAAGTGAAGGCTTATCGTTTCGAGGGCGAGACTTTTCTGCCGCCGGAAAAATTGTCCGGCACGCTGTCCGATTACACCGGCACGGTTGACCTCGCGCGTGTCCGCGCGGGACTGGTAAAACTGCAACAGGTTTATCGCCAGTCCGGCTACACCAACGTCAGCGTCACGATCCCGCACCAGAAATTTTCCGACGGCGTGGTGCTGGTGAAAATCATTTCCCATGCGCCCGCCAACGCAACCGCCGCCGCCACCAACACGGTTGCCAAACCGCCGCCGACGCTGGCGATTGAAAAATATCGCATCGAGGGCAACACGGTTTTGCCGCCGCAGGATTTTGGCGTGCTGTCCAATTACACGGGAACCAACATCACGTTTTCGCGCCTGCGCGAAGGCCTGGGCAAGGTGCAGTTGCGCTACCGCGAGCTGGGCTTTCCCACCATCAGCGTCACGCTGCCGCCGCAGCGCATCACCAACGGCCTCATCCATGTGAAAATCGCCGAGGGCCGGCTGGGCGCAATCCGCGTGACCGGCAACGAGTATTTCAGCTCGAACAATGTCCGGCGCGCGCTGCCGAGCTTGACCACCAACATTTTGCTCAACACCAAATGGTTTCAGCCGGAGCTCGACCAGGCCAACCAGAACCGCGACCGCCAGATTTATCCCGTCATCGAGCCCGGACTGGAACCCGGCACCAGCGACCTCACGCTCAAGGTCAAGGATCGGTTCCCGCTGCACGGACGGTTTGAGGTCAACGACAAGTCCGCGCCGGGCACACCGTTGCTCCGTTCCGACACGGCCATCCAATACGGCAACCTCTGGCAGCTCGAACACCAGATCGGCTTCGACTACAATTTTTCGCCGCAGGAATACAAGTCCTCCGCCGAAGCAAACGGTTTTCCCATGGATCTGCCGCAGGTGGCCAGCCTGAGCGGGTTCTACCGGATTCCGTTTGGCGCCGTCAGCGGGCTGCGCGAGGATTACGACCAGAAGCCCGTCACGTTTGGCTATGATGAAATCAGTCACAAGTTCAACCTGCCACCGCCGTCCGGCCATCCAGACCTGACAATTTACGGCTCGCATTCCTCCTCGGACACGAGCCTGCAATACGGCCCGGTAAAAACCATCACCAACACGCCGATCGCCGACATCAGCCAGCAGGACGTCACGCATTCGCCGACCGTCAACGACAACATCGGCACCAAGCTCACCATCCCGTTGCCGCAGTTTGCGGGCATCACCTCGGCGTTGAGCCTCGGCGTGGACTGGAAGCACTACAGCGCGAACACCTATTACACCAACCTGACCTATTTCAAGCTTTACGCGCTGGACAGCTACGGCAACCGCGTGCTGGTGACCAACGAGACCGTCCCGCTCGCCGCCAACAGCGGCCACACGCTGAATTATTTTCCGCTGTCCTACGGCTGGGCCGCCCTGCGCCCGGACAAGACCGGCACTTTCCAGTTCACCTTCAACCAGGCCGTGTTCCTTTCGGCGTTCGAGTCTGACCGGACGAATTTCCAGCAGGTCGCCGGCAATCCCCATTCCGGCGGGAATTTTAGCACCATCAACTCCGGCCTCATCCGCCAGCAGAACCTGCCCGGCAACTGGTCCATAGTTGCCAACGCCAACGGCCAGTGGGCCAGCCAGCCGCTCATCAGCAACGAACAGTTCGGCCTTGGCGGCACCGCCGGAGTGCGCGGCTATGAGGAGGGCGAAGTCTATGGCGACACCGGCTGGCGCGGATTGCTCGACCTGCGCGCGCCGCCCGTGAACGTCGGCTATTTTCCGACCGCCACCGGCGAGGTGCCGGCCATGCTCCGCTGCTCCTGCTTCATGGATTATGGGAAAATCTATTTCATTGACCGCCCCGGCCAGACCGCCGTCAGCGAGTGGGGCACCGGCCTCGGATTTTTCCTGACGGCGGGCGAACATTTTGACGCGCGGCTCACCATCGCGTGGGCGCTGCTCGGCGCGGCGCCGGTTGCCAGCACGGCGACCACCTACGTCGCCGTCAAAACCCCGGCGGACACCTGCCGGGCGTATTTCTCCGTCGGCTACCAATTCTAAAAAACCATGAAACCATTTACTAAATTCCGCCAATCCGTATGGTTCGCCGTGCTGGTGTTTTTCACCGGGCGCGCCTCCCAGGTTTTTGCCAACCCGACCGGCCTCACCGTCAGCACGGGTCAGGCCACCACGCAGCAGGCCGGCGCACAGCTCAATGTCACCGTCAGCCAGTTGGCGGTCTTGAACTGGCAAACCTTCAACATCGCCGCCGGCGAAACGACCACGTTTTTGCAGCCGTCGGCCGGTTCCATCGTCTTCAACATCATTGGCAACGGCAACAGCAGCCCATCGCAAATTTTTGGAAACCTCAACGCCAACGGCACGGTGATACTGGCGAACGCCAGCGGGTTTTATTTCGGGCCAAACTCGATGATCAAGGTCGGCGGCAGCTTCATCGCCACCACCGCGCCGTTGGCGCCGGACTTCGGTTCGGGCGCGGCGTGGCAGTTCACGGGAATGCCGCCGCTGGCGAGCATCGTTAATTACGGAAAAATCGAAGTCGGCCAGGGACGCTCGCTGTTTCTCATCGCGGAAAACATCGAGAACCACGGCAGCCTCACCGCGCCCGCCGGCAACATTGATCTGGCCGCCGGCCAAAGTGTCTTGGTCAGCGAAAGCCCCGACGGCCGCGGCCTGAGCGCTGCCGTCACGATGCCGCAGGGTTCCGTGGATAATTTTGGCCGCGTCACCGCCGATGCCGGGACGATCGCGCTCGAAGCCCAGGTCGTGAACCAGGACGGAATTTTGCAGGCCAACTCGGTGCAAAACCAGAACGGCGTCATTGAGCTAGTTGCGTCCGATTCCATCAACCTCGGCGCGAATTCGCAGATTCTCGCGCAAGGCGACAATTCGGCAGGCGGCAGCAAGGGCGGCGATGTGACAATCAAGGCGGCAAACACTTTCAGCGACACCGCCGGCAGTTCGATTGTCACCGCCGGCGGCGCGAACGGCGGCAACGGCGGCAATGTGGAAATCAGCGCGCCGACCATCCAGTCGCTGGATTCGGCGATGAACGCGGCCGCGCAAAATGGATTTGCTGGCGGCGAATTTTTGCTCGACCCGGTGAACATTATTTTAAGCACGTCCACGGCGGGCGGCGCGATCAATGTGCAGACGGCGTTCGCCGGCTTTTCGACAATTCTTTTGCAGGCCACCGGCAACATCACCATCAACGCCAGCACGACCTGGAACTTGAGCACGAGCACCGGCCAGACGACGGGGCAGCTCACCCTGGAGGCCGGCGGCGACATTGTCTTTGGCGGCAAATCTTCGATTGTGGACGCCAACAACTGGTCGGTGACCCTTGAGGCCGGATATAGCGGCGGCGCGATCCAGTCCGGCACGGGCAACATTTATCTGAATGGCGGCAGCGGCCTGACCACCGCCGGCTCCATCCAGCTTTCCGCCGGATCAATCAGCCTGATTGCGGGCGAGAGCATCCTGCTTGCCTCGCAAAACAACCACGCCCTGAACATTGTTTCCGGCTCGGTTTACACGACGGGCGGCGGCAGCATTTTCGCGGATGCGCTGGCCGGCAACATTGATGCGGGCACATCGAACGGCGGTTCCAGCAGCAGCAGCCAGACCAGCGATTATTTCTTCAACAATTCCGGCGCGCATCCCAATGCGGTTCTCGGCGGCATTTCCACCATGGCGGGCGGCAACGTCACGTTGATTGCCGGCAACAATATTGACAGCACGCCAATCGTGCCGAAAGGGCTGTGGCCCGGCGCGTCCGGCGCCTACGGTTCGGGCGACGTGACCGTCATTGCGGGCAACCAGATCAACGGAAATTATCTGGTGGCCAACGGCACGGGCATCCTGCTGGCCGGGGTGCAGGTGTCCGGCGCGCAGGCGGGTGTGCTGCAGAATCCCGGCGCTAATCCGGCCGCCTACGCCGCCACGCTGAACGCCCTGGAGACGGCGGTGACGCAAACGCAGAATCCCAACGGCAACATCGGCGGCACGGAATATGCGGGCGGCAAAAATCTGGCGGTGACGTTGAGCCTGATCAATGGTTTTTGGAACGCCTGGGCGGCCAACAACATTTTGCTCAAGGAGGTCAACAACCCCAATGGCACGTTCAGTTCGTCCCTCGGTTATTTGTATAATTATGCGCCGAATGCGGCGGCCAATTTTTGGGCGGGCAACGGCATCGAGCTGGCGGGCGGGACGGTTGGCGGATCGCTGGCGCGGGTGCCGAGCGGAAACCAAAACATCATTTATGCGCCCGAACTCAGCCTCAACGCCGGGGCGGGCGGCATCCAGATTGACAATTCCATCATCCTGGCCCCGTCCAGTGAAGGCTCGCTCCAAATCATCACGCGCGACGGCGGCAACCTGACCGGTTCGCCGGCCTCGGCGCTGGCCGGCATTACGATGTCGGACAGCGGCTCGACCGACTACAGAACCTTCGCATCCGGCCACGCCGACACGCCGCTGCATTTGGACGATCCGAATCCGGTGACGCTGGATATTTCGGGGAACATCGACAGCTTCAGCCTCACGGTGCCGACGTTCGCCCAAATCAACGTGGTGGGCGACACCTATAATTTCTGCTTCCTCGGACAAAACCTCAGCGCCGGCGAAACAACCAGCATTGATGTTGGCCAGACCGCCAAGGTCAACATGGAAAACAGCGGCTTGCTGAATCCGGCCACGGATTCAAGTCTGCGTGTGGGCGGGGCCATTACTTTTCGCGGCAACCAGACCACCGAGTCCTTGACCGTGACCGATGCCGGCGGCAATCCCGATCCGATTTCAGCCAGCTTGTTCGCCTCGGTTCTCGCCGGCGATCCGGTGCTGGCGGGAAACCTTTTTTACGACGCCAGCACGGGCAAGCTGACCTACATCGGCGTGCTGTCGGATGATACCGCCCTCCTCAATCCGGTTGATGCCAATGGCAAACCCGTCGCCTTCGACGCCTATCAGCTGGTCGCCTGGCAGGCGGCCGTGGGGCAGCTGCTTGCCGACAGCGCGAGCGCGACGCTCAACGGCAACGGCATTGCGCTTTCCGGGCCGGGACAGTTCAACTTCAACGCCCGGACAATTGACCTCGGCATTTCCGGCGGCATTTTCGCCGGCTCGCCGATCAATGTTGCCACCAGCGAGCCGCTCGCCGATCCGCTGCCGGCGGCGTTGTTTGACCCGGCGCAGAGCGGAAATTCCGAGCTGGCGGGCAAGCTGCATTATGATTCCGCGACCGGCCGGCTCATTTTCGACGGCGTGATGAGCCCGGCGGAATATGCCTTCCTGCTGAATCCAACCGAAATTGTGACCGGCTCCAATGGAAAACCCGTCACCCAGCCATTGACCTTGGATGCGGCGCAGGTGGCTGCCATCAACCAGCTTTATGCTGACAATAAAAACGACGTTCTCGGCGCGACCATCAACATCACCACCACCGGCGACTTGGAAATGACCTCCACCAAGATTGCCAACGAAGGCTGGCTCGGCGGCATCAACCTGAATGTCGGCGGCACGCTTGATGTCGGCGGCGAGCTGACCGTGCTGGGCGACCCGAGCTCGGCCAAGGGAATTTTCACGACCAGCGGCGGCAACATCTCGGTCGCCGTCAATGGCAACGTGAACGTGGACAGCTCGCGTATCGCCGCCTACAACGGCGGCAATGTCACCGTGCTTTCGCAGACCGGCGACGTCAATGCCGGCACGGGCGGCGCCGGCTTTGTCAGCGTGGCGGCCGTGCAACTGGATCCGTCCACCGGCGATCTTGTCAGCCTTCCGCTCGAAAGCATTCCCGGCAGCGGAATTTTGGCGACGACGCTTCCTGGTTCTGACGCCTCGCTCGGCAACATCACCATCAACGCCCCGCAAGGCAGCGTGAACGCCAGCCTCGGCGGCGTGCTGCAAATCGCTTTCAACGGCGTGGGCGCCCAAAATGCCTTCATTGACATCAATGCCGGCAAGGACATCAACGCGACCGGCTCCGGCATCATCGGCAGCAACATAAAATTGCAGGCCGGCGGCAGCATCAACGGCGTCATCATCGGCAGCCAGGGCATCAACATTAACGCCGGGCAAAACGTGGACGTCACCGCCGTCAGCGGCGGCAACGTGGACATCAACGCCTCCGGCACCGTGGCCGGCACCATTGTCGGCGGCGGCGATGTGAGCGTCAGCGGCGACTCCATCACCGCGTCGGTGATGGGCGGCTCCGTTTCTACCAGCGGCGACACCGCCGGCGCGAGCCTCGGCGTGCCGCAGGCGAACACTTCCAAGGACGTTGCCGAAACCACCGACGCCAACGCCGCCACGCAAAGCTCATCGGGTTCCGACGACGAGTTGAATAATAAGAAGAAGGGCATTTCACTGGCGCAGAAGGTGAGCCGGGTGACGGTGGTTTTGCCGCCGAAAAAGCTTTCCGAAAACGCCACGGGCAACAACCCGCTGTGAAATTAAAAACCGAAAAATAAAAAATAAAAAACCTATGATCCAACCCATCCTGGCCAACGCGGCCGTCTATGCCATCGAGAACGCGACGACCGAGGGCAAGATAACCGTCATCGTTCTGCTGCTGCTGTCGCTGTTCAGCTGGACGGTCATCATCACAAAATTCCGGCAACTGACCATCGCGCGCGGGGCGACGAAGAAATTCCTGGCCGCCTACGCCAGCACGCGCGACCCGCTGGACATCAAGAAACGCGGCGAGGAGTTTGACGGCGCGCCGGCCTACAGCCTTTACGAGCGCGGCGCGGAGGAGCTGGCCTACCAGTTGGAAAAAAATCCCATCACCGTGAAGGGCGAACGCCGCATCAGCCCCAGTTCATTTGAGGCCGTGAAAGTCGTGCTGGAAGAGGCGGCGGCGGCGCAGGCGATGTCTTTGGAAAAAGGCATGATTGTTTTGTCCACCGCTGTCGCCGGCGGACCATTCATCGGTTTGCTCGGCACAGTCTGGGGCGTGATGTCCACGTTCGCCGGCATCGCCGCGTCGAACTCGGCGAGTCTGACGGCGATGGCTCCCGGCGTCGCCGCCGCCTTGGTGGCGACGGTGACCGGCCTGCTCGTCGCGATTCCGGCGATGTTCGGCTACAACTTCATGGTGACGACCATCCGGCACATCACCCAGGAGCTGGACGGTTTCGCCACGCGCTACGCCAACCAGATCGAGCACACCTACGTGGACAACCGCGACATCGAGGACAAAATCGCGTGGGCGCTGACCCGTGTCGAAATGGGCGAAAACACGCCGGCCATCTGACCATGAAGAAGTGTTCGCACAGCGCGCACGAGTCGCTGACGGAGCTGAACATAACGCCGATGCTGGATCTGGCGTTTGTGCTGCTGGTGATCTTCATCATCTCGACCATTCCGCCGGTGAAGGACATGGCCTTGAAGCTGCCGGTCGCGTCGAAGCATCAGAAAGACCCGCCACACAAGGCGCGCTACATCTCGGTGCCGGCGGACGGTAACCTGTTCATTGACCGGGAAGAGGTCAAGGTGCCCGACCTGCTGGGCAAACTCATCAGCATGAGAACCGACGACCCAGACTTGAACGTGATTGTGCGCGGCGACGGCAAGACGAAGTATAAACAAATACGTTCGGTTTTGGACATCTGCCAGCAGGCGAACATTGTGAAAGTGGATCTGGCGACGGAAATAAATAAATGATCCCGCAATCCCAACCGAAGCAGAAAAAGAACTCGTCGAAGACGAATCTCGTCATCTCGGCGATTTTCCACGGCATTCTCGTGGGCGTGCTGTTTTACTTCGCGGCCAAGGAAGGGTTGCTCGGCAAGAAAGTGCAGAAGATTGCCGTGGAGATGGTGAAGGAAAAAAAGCCGGAGCCGGAAAAGCCCAAGCCCGAACCACCGAAGGTCGAACAGCCCAAAGTGGAGCCGCCGAAGATTGAAGCGCCGAAAGTGGAGACGGTGAAAGCGCCGCCCACCGTGGCTCCGCCGGTGGTCGCGCCGCCGGCGAACGAGGTTCCCTCGTTTGAATTTGAAGGCGGCAAGGCGGTCAACTCCGAGAGCGACCCGGTGCAGCTTTACAAGGGCTACATCGAATACACGCTGCGCTCGAAATGGAACCGGCCGGAAAATATGCCGGATGACAACTACGTTGCGGAGGTCGCTGTGAACGTGGACAGGGACGGAAACATAAGTCATCCGCAATGGCTGAAAGGCAGCGGCGACGCAAAGTGGGATGCGAGTGTGAAGGATGTTTTCAAGGTGGTGGCGAACATTGACCGCCGGCCGCCGACGAATTTTCCGCCGAACGTGACCATCCGCTTTGACGTGCAGGAAGAAACCGAACCGGTGATGACGCCATGAGCCTGAAAAAAACCTCAAAACGCGGGCACAGCACGATGAACGAGCTGAACATCACGCCGTTGCTGGATCTGGTGTTCGTGCTGCTGGTGATTTTCATCATCACGACGCCGCAACTGGTGAACAACCTGGAAATCAGTTTGCCGTCGGGCAAGAAGCCGCCGGCGGACACCAAACCGAAACCGCCGAGCCGCATCAACGTCAGCGCCGCCGGCCAGATCACGCTGAACGACGAGGTGGTGACGGTGCCGCAACTGAAGGACAAATTGCAGGCGCTCAAGACGGACAATCCTGATTTCGGCGTGGTGGTGAAAGGCGCGGACGAAACGGATTATCAAATCATGGTCAACGTCATGGACACCCTCCGCCAGCTCGACATCACTAAAATGGGGCTCGCTACGGAATAAAATTACGCATGGAAGATTTCAAAGATTATGGATTGTTCGCAACAATTAAAGGGCATGAACATTGACAATTTGCCCATGACATTTAGCATTTGAATCACAGTAGGCGTCAACGCCGCTTCGGAAAATTAAAAACCTCACGGCGCTCACCGGTCAACTGGAAGCTTCCATGAAAATGAAAGTTTATTCATGTCGAATTGTGTCCAGGTTCCGGCGCGCCCGGAAATTTTAGTTTTTGCTTCGGCGTTTTCACGCACAAAGTTTCTTCCCGTTTTCCCGAAACACAATCCGCATTAAATTTTCCCATTCACCAAGAACCAAAATAAATTATGAGCAAAGAAACTGAAATCCACTTGAGCTTGAGCGCCGCCGCCGCGCGCAACCTCGCCACCGCCACCGTCACCGTTCCGCAATTCACCGAAATCACGCCACGCTGGTTGCATAAACTTTTGCCGTGGGTGGATGTGGATGGCGGCGTCTATCGCGTGAACCGCGTGGCGCAGGCCGCGAAGGGAAAACCGGCGAATGAATTCGGCGAAGGCAAAGTGGATTTGCTCACCGTGGCCGGCGGCGAACCGAAATTGCCGACGACGTTCGTGGATTACGATCAGGATCCGCGCGAATATCATTTGAGCACGATTCAAACGGTGCTTCGCACGCACACGCGCGTGACTGATCTTTACAGCAATAAAATTGACCAGCTCCGCGAACAAATCCGTCTCACCGTCGAGGCCGTGAAGGAACGCGAAGAATGGGAAATCATCAACAGTCCCGATTTCGGTTTGCTCAAGGAAGTGGACACGACGCAAACCATCAAGACGCGCAAAGGCGCGCCGACACCGGACGACCTCGACGAATTGCTGAATCTCGTTTGGAAGAAGCCCGCTTTTTTTCTCGCGCATCCCAAGGCGATTGTCGCGTTCGGTCGCGAATGCACGCGTCGTGGTGTGCCGCCGCCGACGGTTCAACTTTTCGGAACTCCATTTATTACTTGGCGCGGCGTGCCGTTGATTCCGAGCAACAAGCTGGAAGTTAAAAATAATTCTTCCAGCATTTTGCTCCTGCGTGTTGGTGAAGCGGAACAAGGTGTTGTCGGCCTCCAAAAAACCGGTGTCACCGGCGAAGTCGAACCCGGCTTGTCCGTGCGTTACATGGGCACGAATGAAAATTCCATCGCGTCGCATCTCGTCACGCGCTATTTCTCCGCCGCCGTTTTGACCACGGATTCCATCGCGCGTTTGGACAACGTCGTGGTGAATAATTATTATGACTACGGTTCCAAATAGTGAATCGGTCGGCGAACCGGCGCACAACGATCTCGTCGCCAAATTAATTGGCGAGGCGTTTTCGGGATTCGCGCGCGGCGAAAAACCAACCACTGCGCCATCCGTGCCGTCGGAAATTCCGAGCGTTTCGGAATTGTCAGATTTGTCGGGCAGCAAGGCAAATTCCGCGTTGCCGCCGGTGCATCCGAGTGCGCAACCGGACGCGCCGAAACTGTCCGAGTCAAAAAACGAGCCAAAGAAAACGTCGTCGGGTGCGCACGCGCCGGATTCCGGCGACAGCTACGCGTTCGGCGAACCGCGTTGCAACGGCGACTATCGCCCGAAAGGCAACAAGCAGGACACGAAAACCGCGAACGGAAATCCGCTGCTCGGTTTGTCCGACGCCGAATCGCAAGCGACGCCGGAATATTATTTTTTGCGCGGCGGAAATGCGTCCGGCAAATCGCCCGCGTCCTGCCAGTCGTATCCGAAAAATTCTCCGCCGATTCCGAAGTTTGACATCGAAGGCGTGCGCCGCGATTTTCCCGCGCTGCACCAACTCGTCAACGGCAAGCCGCTCATATGGCTCGACAACGCCGCGACGACGCACAAACCGCAGGCGGTGATTGACGCGACCTCGCAATTTTACAGCCGTGACAATTCCAACATCCACCGCGCCGCGCACGCGCTCGCCGCGCGCTCGACGGAATTGTTCGAGGCCGGCCGCGAAAAAGTCCGCAAATTTCTCGGCGCAGGCGATGCGAAGGAAATTGTTTTCGTTCGCGGCACAACCGAGGCGATCAACCTCGTCGCGCAAAGTTACGGGCGCAAATACATCGGCGCGGGTGATGAAATCATCGTCAGCGAACTTGAACATCACGCGAATATCGTGCCGTGGAAATTGCTCGCGGAACAAACAGGCGCGGTCGTCAAAGTCATTCCCATCAATGATCGCGGCGAATTGGTGATGGACGAATATGTCAAACTGTTGAACGGAAAAACAAAGTTCGTCTCCGTCGCGCACGTTTCCAATTCGCTCGGCACGATCAATCCGGTCGAACAAATCATCGCGCTCGCGCACGGATTTGGCGTGCCCGTTTTGATTGACGGCGCGCAATCCACGCCGCATTTGCCGGTCAACGTCAGCGCGCTCGACGCGGATTTTTATGTTTTCTCCGGCCACAAGATTTTCGCACCGACCGGCATCGGCGCGCTTTACGGCAAAGCTGCGCTGCTCGAAGCGATGCCGCCGTGGCAGGGCGGCGGTCACATGATTAAGGACGTTCGTTTTGAAAAAACGGTTTATCAAAACGCGCCGGAAAAATTCGAGGCGGGAACGCCGGACATCGCGGGCGTCGTCGGCATGGGCGCGGCGATTGATTATTTATTTAAGATTGGTATTCCCGCAATCGCCGCTTACGAACACGCGTTGCTTGAATACGCGCAACACGCGCTCGCGACAATTCCCGGTTTACGACCGATTGGAACCGCGACGAACAAGGCGAGCGTCTTGTCCTTCGTGATTCCCGGTGTGCCGAACGAAAACATCGCGCGCCATCTCGACAAAAACGGCATCGCCGTCCGCGCCGGACATCATTGCGCGCAACCGGCCATCCGCCATTTTGGTTTGGAAAGCAGCGTCCGCCCGTCGCTCGCCTTTTACAACACGCGCGCGGAAGTGGACGCGCTGGTGCTGGCTTTGCGCAGTTTGAAACGCCCTTGATTTGTGCTAGTCTTCCGAAGTCATGAAATCAATTTTGCCGGCCGAGCTACAAAACATTCTCACGACGCAGCCATCGGCCACTGTCATTGATGTGCGCACGCCGGTGGAGTTTGCCGAAGTCCACGTCCCGCAGGCGCGCAGCGTGTCGCTCGACGAATTGAAACCCAGTTTGTTGCAGTTGCCAAAAGACCAGCCAGTTTATCTGCTGTGCCGCAGCGGCCAGCGCGCGACCAAGGCGGCGGAAAAATTCGCAAAGGAAGGATTTACGCAGCCCGTTGTCGTCGCGGGCGGCACGCTGGCGTGGATTGACGCAAATTTGCCGGTGACGCGCGGCACGACAAAAGTCATCAGCCTCGAACGGCAGGTGCGCATCGCCGCTGGGGCGATTGTTTTCGCGGGCGTATTGCTCGCGCGCTTCGTCAATCCGAATTTCATCTGGCTCTCCGGTTTTGTCGGTGCCGGTTTGGTGTTCGCCGGCATCACGGACTTTTGTGGCATGGGTTTGCTGCTCGCCAAACTCCCATGGAACAAGTGACCTTCTGGTCTTTGAGTCAGATTTGCCGCAGCAAGACGATATGACCGCAATGTGCGGAAATACCTGTCAGCTTTTTATCTCATTGGTGCAATTGCGCTTTTTCCCCGCGCGTGAATCCGTTTCGAATTGGCCTTAATGTTTTGGCCGCGCTGTTTGTTGTGTCGTGTTACAGCTCTGGTTCATCCAACTGAAGCAATTTTGTTTCTAGTTGGCCTACTGTCCGGTTGGCCGACAGCAATTTTTCAAAAAAGCTAGTGCGCTCACTTTTCAACTGGTCAATCAGATAATCCTTCCCTCGGTTGGCAATTTTCAAATCCAGGATCACCCGCTCCAGTTCCTGAACCTTTTGATCGTCAGCTTGCTTGCTATTGATATTTGGCGCATCTTTTGGATATTCCCCATGGCTTCCGAATGTTTCCGAAGTTGGTGTGGCGGCAGATTTTTTCGCCCGCTGAATTTCCTCCTGGATTACCGCCTCCACGCTCTGCGGTGTGATGTAATATTTCCGTTCGTTCGGATCAAAATAGCTGTCCAGTCGGGTAATACCCTGCCGGTTTTGCTGGCACCAATTGATGATGCTACGTTCCGTCCGCGCCACGCCAGCCGCTTCAAACATCCGCGCCGTTTCCCGCACTGTTAGCGTGTGGTTTTCTTTTCGTTCCGCAATCTGCGGAACCTTGCCGAATTCTTCGGCATCTTTCGGCATCGTGCGGAACTCTGCCGAAGCTTGCGGAACATCCGCCGAGGTTTCGCTTTTTACCGGCATGAGGCCGGGCAGTTCCAGTATTTGTTTTGATTCATTTTCCTGTGGCATGATTGGGCTCATTTTATCATGCCGTAAATAATTTGTGAACCCGACCTGTGGATTAGCGGGTTTTTCAAAACCTTGCTATGATGCTAAACATGGAGAAACCTTCACGCGACTTCAAGGGCATCTGGATTCCGAAGGAGATTTGGGAATCTCGGCAGCTCTCAATAATGGAAAAAGTTTTGTTTCAGGAAATTCACTCGCTCGATAACGAGCGCGGTTGTTACGCAGGCAATAAATATTTCGCCGATTTTTTCGATGTCAGCGAACGCCAAATCCAAAACGTCATCGCCTCCTTGAAAGGAAAGGGCTTTATCTTCGTCACGATTCAAAACCGTTTTGAGCGCTCAATCCGAGTGGTTGGAAAATATGCCCGCGTCCGGGGCGAAGACCTGCGGCAACTGCGGCAGGATCAAGCCGGACTTGTCCACAAGTTCCGCATCGGGGGTATGAAGAAAACTTCATAGGGGGCATGAAATTAAGATCGTTCCCCCTACGAAGAAAACTTCGTGATAATAATACAATGAACAATACAAAGAATAATAGGGGGAACGTTTCTTTTAAGAAAAAAACCGCACCTCAAATACGGTGCGGCCTCATCCGTGGCATTTACTTTTCCGACGGCCAAAACATCACCACCAAGCCCACGGCGTCGAAGATGTCCATGCGCGGATCTTCGCTCATCCATGGACGACGCTTGGGTGGCAGACGTGATTTGAGTTCCTTCGAAAACTTTTCCGCCAACTTTTCCGCCATGGCTTGTTTAGTTCCCTTGGAATCACCCAGCAATCGCTCCCGCATTTTCGTGGCTTTGACTAATTTTAGTTTGACCTGATATTTTTTTGCCAATGCCCCAATTTGTTGGTGTAAAGTTTTGATGCGAGCAGCGCGATGCGTGTCGGTAGCATTCACATCTGGTAGCATCAAGACGCTCGGTTGATAAAAGCGGATGAATTTATCCACCCACTTCAAAGCCCCGGCATTTTTATTTTTTAGAATCGCCTTGTTGCCGTGAGCCATGAGCCAGTCCGACCCCTCCATGACGGCGTAGCCAAAACCGCGACTGGTAGGAGCGATGGCTAAAATGCGAATGGTTTTATTTTTAATCATTGGTTTGATGAATTAACGCTGGCTTGGTCGGCCAGATGAATAATGGCCTGCTGTCGCCGCTGGTCGGGTTTCCGAACCTTGCGGTAGAGCAGAAACTTCGCGCGCGCCTTCACGTCCCGGGCGGCCTGCTGATACAGGCCGGCAAACAGTTCGCTGACCGGACGACCATAGATCGACTCGTAAGCGAGGGCGTCTTGGAGCGATGGTTCGCGCGCGAAATTCTCGTCGCGGCAGATTTTCGCCCCCTTGCTCATACCCTGTGTGCCCACCAGAAAGCCCACTTCCTCCTGTGATAGAGAAAGACGCTTGCGCTGGGATTGAAGATAATTGGGTAATGATTTCATGGGAATGAAGTGAACCGCTTGACGATTCAGTGACGAAGACTAGGCGACCAACGGAAAAACTCAGAGACGTGTGAATTTGCCAAATCTGGCAAGTGTGGTGTGGTGAAGGAAAAATGACCTATTTAACTACATCATAATCATACCATTACAACAGCATTTTGTCAAGTTGGCTGGAAGCATATTCGCCTGTGTTCACGGGCTACAAACATGGTTTGTAGGGGCA
>CAISYZ010000083.1 GCA_903889895.1 uncultured Verrucomicrobia subdivision 3 bacterium
CATCCGCAGACCCGGTTTTATGCCTGCACCCGTTGGATTCTCGGTTTTTCGTTGGTTGGACATAGATGAAAGCCTTTGTTTATGCGGCTTTATTGTATGCCACTAACTCCTGCTTGTGAAGTTTATTTGGGAAATATGGGTTAAAGCAGACGATCAGTCCGCCGTTATTAGCCTGAACAATGGCAACAGACGGCGAAGTTTGGGCTAAGTGGAAAGTTATTTGTGGGAACTGAGAAACAATTCGGATGGGACTGCTAACGTAGGGGTAAAATTGCCGTGTTGCACCGTATTAAACATCTGTTCGATTAACTGTGCGGCCTTTTTGTGGCTGTCGGTCCAGTTTGGAGCTTGTGAAAAGATTGGGAGCTCGCACAACACCTGGGCAACTCTGGGTTTGTGTTTGGCACGAGCTGCAACTAAAAGGGATTGCGCAACATCGAACGGGATGCCGGCATTTTTAATGCGAAAGGCTGCCAGCCATTTTAGATATTCGTATTTTGACTGTGCCGCTTTGCCGGTGCGCTTGTATTTACGCTGCTGTTTTAAGTCTGGCTGTTGCTTTAGTTTCTGCTCAAGCCATAACCCGAAGTCATTTTTGATTGCTGGCAACTCACAGCTCCAATCCACAAAGACTCGGTGACAAGAATTTTCCCAAGGATCAGCTTCGCGGAATGCGACCTGCTTTGATTCGGCGATTTGCAGCGGGACTTTGTTCAAGCGTGCCTGTGCGGTTTCGGAGAGTTTGAAGTAGGGTGCTGGGAATTGCGGCACACTAAGCAGCATGTGGGTCAAACCCAAGGCGGACAATTGCGAAGGAAACAAGTTTACCAATTGCTCGTGTATCACGTCCTGAGGTGCGAGTTCAGAGCGTGGCCCCAGTGGGATTCCATCAGGGCAATGCTTATCAAATATGGATTTTATCGTCTGTGTCTTTTTTTCGTCCCATGTGTAACCGCTGGGGCAATCGTGCGCAAAGTCGGGTATGCCAGCTAGGCAAACCAAAGCTGGCAGTGTGGAATGCTGCCATGCGTCCCAAGTATCTGTCACCAACTTGCTGCTTCGTGCATATTCGTAAATGGCAACGGCTGGGAATGTCTCCGCAGTGACACTTCTAAAATCCCATTCCACCGGGTCTGGTAGTGTCACTGCCGCCCGTATCGCTTTGCGTTTGTGCTTTTTATTGATGGGCATAAAATTCAAATTATCTATCACTCCGTCATTCCGATGACAGAGTGACGGACTTTTTCCTATTTTTTACCGGCTGGGCTTCGCCGTGTTGGTCGAACAACTCCACCAGCCCGGCACGAAACGATTTATAGGCGGCGGTCGCACGCTTGGCCCAGACTTTTCGATCCCATGTGGTTTTGGCGTCGCGCGGGAACGGTTCCAAAAACGCGGGATGCAAATGCTGTTCAAACAAGGTTCTCAATTCATTCGAAATCCGCTTCGCCCGTTCCCCCTTGGCTGCAAGGCAACTGACCAGCATTGGTTTCAACATCCAATTCTGATACCGCCCGATGATGGTTTTGGAATGCTTGTTGCGAACTTTGAATTTGTCCAGCCTCAACAATACCTCGTCGGCACAGGCATCGAGCACGTCGCTGTCAATCAGGTAAAGCTGTTTTTTGGGCGTCAACACCATGTTATTCAGCCGAAAATCCCACCACACAACTCCTTTCGACCATAGCTGGATTAACAGCTTGCCAAACAAGTCATCCAGCACGCGCATTATTTCGGCTTGAGAGGTTCCTTTTTCTATCAGTCCATCAAGCGTGTTACCCGGAATCCAGACTTGAACCAGATGACGATGCACCTTGCCGCCGGCGTCGGTGATGCTGCCGGCCTTTATGACTTCCTGCACACGCGGATGCGGCAACCCAGGCATTTGGGCGCGCTGCTCCGCATGAAATCTCACCAGCCCCGGCCCCCATTTCAGGCCGTCCTTGGGATTCTGGTTGAAAATCTTCAATCCGATTTCCCTGCGGCCAAAACCGTGGCGGATGCCTGGCAAAATATGAATCACCGTGGCATAGCGTCCGGGCGCATAGACTTCACCCCATTGCTTTTTTGCGTCGTTCGCTGGAATTTGGAGTATGTCAACCGCAAGCCGCTCAAGTGATGCTTTGCCATCGCCCTTCAATAATCCCTTCTGCTTCCCTTCGTAGGCATCATACTTCCGCCAGTCGAGTTTTAGCTTTCCGTTTTTTTGTTTGCCGTTCGCGATAACAACGGCGGGTAAAGGTTTGGATAATCCTTTCCTTTTCATTTTCGGCGGTTTGCCATTTTTCGCCACTGCTTGAATGGTGGGAACAAACTTGCCAGTTGATTTCACCAACTTGGTCGGGTCAATGCCCTGCAACATCATGGCAATGACGTGGCCGTGGCCAAAGGAGTGAGCATCTTGCAGGCATTGCTGGGGCGTCATAGCCAGCTCAACCCAGTCGTAACCGTCTTCGTCAAAAATAGCGATGTCTTGCCAGCGGTCGTAAGCTTCCTGAAGCCGCTTGAACCCTAGTGTCTTTACGAGAAAGCGTTTGTAGATGGTGGCGTAAATTTTCTGTCGCGCTTGGTCCCGATTGAGCATTTTGCCATCCCAATACCAAAAGCACACAATCGAGTTTTTGCGGAACGCTCGGCGCACGTTTTTTTTATTTTGTTTAAACTGGGGATGATCGAATCGAAATTTCTCATTGGTGTAAGCCCGGTCCCTCCAGGCAAACCATTCTTTGCTTGGGCCGATGATTTTTCCGCTGGCGTCCTTTTTGATGTAAATGTCGCTGACATCCACAAGTTTTCCCTTTTTATTTACGATATGCGAATAGACTTTGGCGTATTGCCAAGCGACCTCGACATTGACGGAGACTACTTTTTTGCCTCCAGCTTCCGCGTAACATGACACGGGGCCCATGGTCATCGGCGACAGGGCACTGAAGACCGGTGCTTTGCCTTTGCTGTCAACATTGGGATTCACCACGCGGCTGCCAGTGGCTTTCTCCCGCAAGGTCATCCAAGCCTTGATGTCGGTGCGGTATTTCTTGTTTCTGCCGTAGTTCCTACCGTAAAGCCGTACAATCATAAATTCTTTGTATTCAAATTGCACAAAGTCTGTCACTCCATCATGAATGACGGAGTGACGGGCTACTTAGAGTTTGCCACATTCTATGGGCGTTCACGCGGTCAGAAGTTTACGAATCCGCCTCAGTAATTTAATGGCCTCGGTTCTCAAGTCCTGATTCACCGCATCCTCAAGTTTGTTCAACAAGGTCAAGGCGGTCGCATTTTTTGAAGGTTTTCTTTTCTGCTCCGGTCGGCCAGTAACTTCGTTGACTGCCCGCCGCACAAGGTTGGCCGTGACTTTTCCGCCAGCGGCCAACTTGGTCGCCTTTTCCCAAGCCTTTTCAACCTTGGCGGGCTTTAAACCCGTCAATGCGCGCACTTGAGACTCGTTTTCGACCTTGGCACCAATTGGTGTCAAAACATCAACCACTCCGGCAGCGCCAATAAGCCGATTTGCGTGGCTTTTTGAATATCCCCATCGTTCCCGGCAATAATCGTCGAATGTCCTGTATTTATCCTTGTAGAGTTCTTCTTCGCGAATGGTCATTAGCGCGCGGCCAGCTTCATACATCTTCGCAACACCGTCCATTATCACGAGCTCGCATTTGGTGAGTTCGGTCTTTTGTTCCTGGGTAAGCACCGTCGGTACGAAAGCGCCTTCAACGGCTTTTTCAGGGCTTGCTGGCGGTATGTACTTTGTCAGTTGGCCATTCGCTGATCCGTTCCCACCATTTTTGAAGCCATGGTCTGTATTCGTTTTCATAGATTTCTTGGTCGTGTTTTTTTTGCCGTTCAATTTCGAAAGCTGTTAAATCTAGCTTATGCCACTTCGACTTCCGGTAGTTGAGAAATCCCTGCTCGGAAATTAAATCCTTGTCCGGCCACAGATGCAACCGGTCAAGTACACCGGCCTCCCCGGCCAAGCGTTGCATGGCGAACAATGAGTTCAACGCGTAACTGCGCCTTGCCTCCCCGCTGGCGAAGACAGCGGTGTTCAAGGTCACACCCACCTTCTTGGACTCTGCGACAATACGCTCAACATTGCCTGCACGGACATTAATTGGCTCGTGAAAAATTGTCAGTGGGTTTAATTTTTTAATCTCCTTCAAGGTCGCCAGCAAATCAACCTCGTCGCATTCAGGAAACGTCGGGGCCATCGCCACAAAAATATTCAGCCCAGCCTGTTTTGCCGCATGCAGGCACTTCACCCGAACTTGAATCCCCGGCGCCTTCGGCTCATAGACCGAACGGAGATCGTCGCGCAATGTCGGTAGGCTCATGCCGAACATCAGACGGTTTCCAAAGCTCTTAAAAAGTTTGAAGTGCTTTTGCGCGAGCGCGCTTCGCGTGAGTATCCGCACGTTCAAGGTGGATTGGTCGCGAATCAATTCCAGAGCCTTGACCACCATCGCCTCGGCGTCCTGATTCAACTGCTTAGTTTCTGCCAGGTTTTTCCCCTTAAATGTCTGGAAAGGATCGGTGGTGCTGCAAAAAAGCACCGCGCGATTGCCGTCCTTTTTTAATGAGCGCCGGGAAGTCTTTTCCGCCCTTTGCAGTGATGCTAGAAATTTTTTCTCATCCCATTGCCGCAGCAGGGAATATTGCCCCCATTGCGCGTCCGGGTCTTTAACGCCGTGTTCTTTAAGTTTTCTTGCCTGCTTATTTGCGGATGTGGACGGAACATAGCAAAACAGACAGCCGTGACTGCACCCTATGGAAATATTGAATGCCCAA
This sequence comes from uncultured Verrucomicrobia subdivision 3 bacterium, assembly GCA_903889895.1. Classification (GTDB taxonomy): domain Bacteria; phylum Verrucomicrobiota; class Verrucomicrobiia; order Limisphaerales; family UBA11358; genus UBA11358. The sequence goes on from CAISYZ010000083.1 coordinate 4,792, forward strand.
TTCGACAGGCTCTTGTATAAAAAATTATTCGGCGCGATTATTGCGGGTTCCGTCCATTTGGCGAGTGTTGAAGGTTTGCGAACTGATGCTTTTGTCAGTCGTGTCCCGTTTTTGAGCAGAGCCATAGTTTTCATTGAACAGGTTTTCCTGGATCGGAATCTAGTTTCGCCAATGTGTGCGGCATCATTGACGCACCCGCAGCGAGCAAATCTTTGCCCGAACGGAAGCGGCTAATTTTAACAGCAAAAATTATGCCGATTGGCTTGTCAAAGGCTGCGAAACCAGCGGTGTTAGCCGATGCTGTTGGGGAAATTGTTTCGCCAGCGAGCGGTAAGCTCCGAATGATCACGGCGCGATGGCTGCCGGCTGGCGGCAGCAGCCTGCTTCTGCTCGCGGCGGCGGCGAATAATCAACCCAATCAAGCCACCAACTAAAAATGCGAAAAATAAATTGTTACGGGAAGCTCTCATGTTTTTTCCTCCTCTTTTCCAGGTGGTTTGTTTTCTGGCTCAACCTTGACCGGGTCTGCCGGCGGAATGAACGTCATATTCTTTGCCTCTGCTTGGCTGTGGGCTTTACGTAGGTGCCCGTAAACGAGCATCACCGTGCGCCCGTTGTCGTGATGTCCCAGCCACCCGGCGACTGTAATAAGGTCTTTTCCGGCTTCAATACAACGGGTCGCGAACAGGTGCCTCAACGTGTGATGTGTCAATTTTGGTTTCCCCGGTCGCAAATCTGCTGACACGGATGCCAGCACTGTATGCAGGCTTTTTGTGGTCAAAATCTTGTCCTCCGGCTTGGCCTTGGGACGATTTGCTTTCAGCTTTAGCAGGAACTCCCGCAACTCTGGAAAAAGCGGAATGCTGTAAGGCTTGATTTTAGCATTCTCGAAATACAGCGTGTTTCGTTCCCAATCAACGTCTCGCCACGCCACCGAAATGGCCGCTTCAATGCGTGAACCGGACAACATCAAAAAATCAAACAAATCTCCGCCGTCGCTAAATTTGGCGGCACAACGGCTTTGAACTTCGTAACGGATCTTTGTTAATTCGGCAGGGGATGGAAGATCCATCGTAAGCCGCTGGTAGTCGTATTTGACCTTCGTGTAACTGAAGTCATCCGTTAGCTCTTCAAGCTGGCTGATGGCAATGTAATTATCCGTCTTGGCAAGCTGCAGGATTTCGCGAATGACTGTAATCGCTCCGTTGGTTCTCGATGCGGCATATTTTGCTCTGAAAGCATGACGAAAATTTGCCAGATGCACTGGGGTCAGCTTGCAGATTGCGCAGGTGGAGAATTCAGGCCAAATATTGCGGATCGCCTTCAGGCATTCCCGCTTATACAAAGTGGTTTCCTCATTGATATCTCCGCTGGACTCCGCATTCGATAACCAGACCAGATAGCGTTCTGTCAGACTATTTAACGTGCCAGTCTTTACTCGCTTTGCCCCGCGCAAGTTGATCAGCCACCCCGTCAGCCGTTCCATCGCCACGCGTTTATTGTCACCAAAACTTTCGCGGATGAGTTTCCCGCGAAGCTTGACACGGCCATAATACGTCCCATAAACTTCGTGCTTGTCGAGGTTTGGGATGTCTGTGCGTTTGAAGTCGCTTGGCATGCCAATATCTTGACAAAAACGAAGGTTCTTTGCAAGCTAAATGGGTAGTAGGTGCGGGTAGCAAGTCCTTAAAACGCCTATTACTATAACAGAATTAAATCGTTTATTTACAACAGGTTGGAGAGATGGCCGAGTGGCTGAAGGCGCTGGTTTGCTAATTCAATCGCCCCTTGCAAGCGGATTATCCCACCTGAAAAGTTAGCCGCGTAAACATTGAGTCTTCACAGGGTTTTTAACCGTTTTTCAACCCACTTCCGAAACTGTATTTACCCCCATTTTTGACAAGCTTAGAGTGAGTTTTGGTAGCAATTCGCCTTTTGGGTAGCAAGCTGGAACCCCAGTAAATCCGTAGTTTCCGAACCAACTGATTCTGACCGTATGCCGGTTGTTAAACCGGGCATCCTGGCACTGGTTCAATAAACCAGTGCCGTCAGTGGATTGGGCGAAAAACAGTTTTCATTTCTTAGCCAACTCAAAACACTCGCAACCGAAATCAGGCTTAACCCTTTTATTTGCCAACGAATTATTTTTGCTGCTGCACTCAAAGTCTTCTTTGTAAGCCGGCATGGCGTAACGGCAGTCCGAACATTTTCCGAGGGTCACGGGTTTCCCGATGGCAGCCGGCTCGCTGGCCTGCCGTCGCACCTCTTGAGATTGTTTCCGCCAGTTCTCAACCCGTTCCTTGACCAGCTTCTCTGCGCCTTGCTCGGTTGGCTGATAAAAAGTTTTGTCCACGCCGAGATAATCCTGAGCGACGAAATGGCCTGGGTAATCGTGGGGCAATTTGTAGTCGAATTTCTGTCCGGCACGCCTGACTCCTGGGGAATGCCGGTCATCAAGGTGCTTGGGCACGGGAATCGTTGGCTCGGTTTCTACTGATTTTTCCGCCGCCTCGATTGCTCGTGTTGCGCTGTTACTTTTTGGGGCGGTGGCAACGTATATCGTTGCATGTGCGAGCTGCAATTTTGCTTCTGGCCAGCCGATGGATTCGACCGCCTGTAATGCCGCATTGGCTACCACCAGAGCCATCGAGTCGGCGAGGCCAACGTCTTCGGAAGCACAGATGACGAGGCGACGCGCTATGTAGCGAGGGTCATCCCCGGCCTTTATCATTTTCGCCAGCCAGTAAAGGGCAGCGTCTGGGGCACTGCCACGCATAGCCTTTTGGTAAGCCGAAACGGTTTGATACTGGTCGCCTTCCCGGTAAAGAACGGCCTTTTGCTGGATGCTCTGTTCGGCCACATTCAGCGTAATGTGGATCGTGCCGTCCGCATCCGGCGCGGTGGTCATTGCGGCGATTTCCAGCGAGTTCAAAGCCTTTCGAGCATCGCCGTCAGAAATCTTGGCCAGATGACGCAAGGCGTCTTCGTCGGCGGAAATCTTCATTGCGCCAAGCCCGCGTTCTTCATCCTTCAAAGCGCGATTTAGCAGGCCAATTAAATCGACCTCGGTCAACGGTCGGAGTTCGAAAATCTGCGAGCGGGAAACCAGCGGCCCGTTGACGGAGAAAGAGGGGTTTTCGGTTGTCGCGCCGATGAGCTTGATGACTCCCTTTTCAACAGCCGGCAGTAGAGCGTCTTGTTGGGCTTTGTTGAATCGGTGGATTTCGTCCACGAAAACAATCGTGGACGCTCCGTTGGTTTCGAGCCGATTTTTCGCATCTGCCAGTAATCGCCGGATGTCGGCTATGTTGGATTCTGCGGCGTTCAACCGCTCAAATTCGGATTTGGTCTGGTTGGCAATGATTTGAGCAAGCGTGGTTTTGCCGGTGCCGGGTGGACCGTAAAAAATGACAGACTGAACGCGGTCGGCTTCGATGGCGCGGCGAAGCAGTTGACCGGGGCCGATGATGTGAGTCTGGCCGGCGAATTCGTCGAGGTTGCGTGGCCGCATCCGGGCGGCAAGGGGTTGGTTTTTGAGGTCGTCGCCCTGTTTAAGATCAAATGGGATGGTGTCGTCGCGCTTACGCATGACAAAAAAGCAGCAATTTTCAGGCCTTTAAGTTGAAATAGCAGACGTATCCGATCCACGACGCCGCCCGCATAGCATTAACCTCCGTATAGTATTCGCAATCCAAACCATGCAGCACGGCGTTTCTGTTGAGTACCCCAGGTATGACTGTTTTGTCACCTTCAGAGGCGGTCAGCGGGATAGCCTTTAAAATAACCTCGTAAATTTCGCCGGTGTAAATTGCGTCCTTGGCGTTTTGATCTATAAAGTTTTTTATCTCCTTCTGAAACTTGGTCTGCTTTGAAGTAACCGAAAACCGCGCCGTGTTCTTGGCAAATATCTCTCTACCGATTCCGTCGGCCTGCATCAACATCAGAGGGATGGATGCGACATAGTCTCCAGCACGAACCGCGTCAAATGCGCGTTTCAAGATAACAGCCCGCTGAGGAAACTCGTGAACCAGAGTGGCCTCGATTCCATTCAAATGTTCTCTAATGTGCGCGCACATTTGTCGGTTGCCTTCATCCACATGACCCTTACGGAAAATGTCAGCCACTGGATATATCGCTGCCAAAGGAGTGAAATCACCTTGAATAAACCAGCCATTCTCGGCAATGACCTGCAGCTGCTCAGGGAGGTGTTTTTTAAATTTCCGCATCCCTTCACCCACTTCTGCAGCCATCCCAGCTATGCGTTCCTGCTGCTCGCGCATCAGCTTTAGTCCCTGTTGCAGTTCCTCCGTCATCAAGCTCTTGCGAAAAGTCTCCATCATGGTTGCCTGATTAAGCTGGAGCAGATGCACATTCTTCTGCAATTCCTTAAACGAATCGCTTTGCTGCCATGCTTTCAAAATGTCAGTAAATTGTGGGATTCGCAGCTGACCTGAATCTTTGTCGCTCATAATATCTCCTCCAGTCGGTCAGCTAACTCGGGCTTGGCATTCACTTTGCCGGCTTCAATTTTATAGTAAAGCACAGGTGCCGCAGCTCCGTGCTCAGCAATCCAATTTCTCGCGTTGGAGTGAATCTCGTCCACCAAATCCAGTTGAGATTCAATTTCGGCCATAGTCTTCCCAAGGACCGATACACTCACAAGCACTCCATATTCCTGATACCAGATGCTTGAATTGAACACCTTTTGAGATTTGCAATTTCCTCCGCTGAGCTTTTTATCCAGCCCCTTGAAAAACTTGCGTATCCTGGGCTTTAACAGAATGTCGTAAAAATCGCCCAGCGTTTTCGTGGCGATGGTAGCAGCTACAAACAGAGTAAAGCCGGCGACCACGGGACCCACGCCTGCATTGACAACCTGGCTTCGAGCCATGCGCCGTCTGAGCGGGGGCGGGATTTCGCCGAGATGCCGGGGTGCAATTGACTCGATGTCGTCCGCGAGGGGTATTGTGATTTTTTTGAGCCAGTCAGAATCACCCGCAGATAAAAACGACACGCTGATTCCATCAACTTTCGGTGGTTTGTCGCTCATGCCGACAGGTTAACGCATCGGCGCCGGGGGTGCAATGCGCTGCACTAAACCTCAAAAAGCCCCGGCGAGAATCGCCGGGGCTTCGGTTTTTCAGCCGACAACGGCATCCTCGAATTTGGTGCCCAAGATGAAGTCGGCGGCTTTCTGTGCCTGCGCTGCGGCCTGCACGATGATTTTGTTGTCTGCCTGCAAAGCCTCCAGCCAGTTCTGCAAATACGCGGCGGAATTCTGAATCGTGTTTTCGACGCCAGCGTGGCCACACAGAAATGCCGCGCTGAGTTCAGCAACAAGCTCCTCGCGGCAGTACGGATTCGAGCCGAAGCCGGAGCTTTCTGTCAAAGTTGGACGATTCAACCGCGACGCATGGCCGGTTGCATGGGCGAGCTCATGAAACAAAGTCGCGTAGTAGCCCGCTTCCGTGTCGAACCGCGCGCGATCCGGCATCGCCACGATGTCAGCTCTCGGCGAATAAAACGCCTTGGCCAGTCCGTGCTTAATCTCCGGCCGCTTGGGCATGAGTGCGACGATTTCCTCGGCGGTGGTGTTCACCGTTGACGGCGCTGCTGCCGGTGCGGGAACATTTTTCAAATCTTGGCATTGGGCCACGTTAAAAACGCTGTAGAGCCGCAACACCGTGTAGTGCGATTTTTCGCCGGTGATTTCATCTTCGGTTTCCTGCCGCTTGCCAAAGATGACGGGGCACGCCTTTTCGCCTTTCTTGATGCTGCCGCCCAATTCTTTGGCCTGCCGGAATGTCAGCCAAAACGGCGATTCGTAGCTCATGGCGTGGAGCAATAAAACATTCATGCCGCGATATGGCTTTTTGCTAACCAGATTGCGGGGCAGTCCGGTGGAGATTTTCCACGGCTTTTGCCACGGAACCGTGCCCGCTTCTAGCATGGCAATGATGCGGTCGGTGACGACATCATAAACGCTGCCGCGATTTCCGCTCACCTTATCGGGATGGCTCAAGAGTCCTGAACCTTCGGTCTTAATTTCAATTTTGGTATTCATTGGTCGTTTTTTTTGGTTGCTCGCGCTTCTCGGTCTGGTCTGTCGTCCTTCACCAATTCACGCCCGCGAGTCAGGGCGGCTGGCGGGAGGAATCTACGGAGGGCACCGCCATGGATTGCCCCCTGACGGCAGCGGGCGGGTGAGGACGATGGAGCAAAGACCGTGGCGCGAAAAAAACCGACCTGAACAAACACTTTCCGCGCAGCGGGCGCGACAGGCAGTCGCGTTTCATCCGGCTCGCTTGGGAATTTCTGGAGCCGTAAGTGCAATGAAGGGTTGGGTTGGTCGCCCGCGTTGGGAAACGGGGTCGCGGATCAGCGACAGCCCAAAACCGGAATGAAGCGGCGGTGAAAGGAAACTTCTCAAGTGAGCAGCTCTGGGCGAGCACAAGTCTGGACAGTTTTGTTTTACGAAGCAGGCCAGTCTTGTGCGACGGGGGGACAATTAGCGGAGTCGAGAGGTTGGCGACCTTTCGCGCCGGGTCTGGGCTGACGCGAAGCCCAGCCGCAATGAAATAGCCCGCGTTCCGGCAAAGGTTCGCGGGCGGTTGTGGTTGTTGTGGTCAGTCCTCGTCTGTCATCATCAATGTCAAAACTGGCTGCGGGTCGTCAATGTCGAGCGCGGAGCAAACCACGATGAGTTTCACCAACTTCGCACGATGATTGTCGTTGCGAACATACAGGGCGACCGGCAGGCGGTCAGTGTGGCCGTGGCTGCGTAGGATGGCAAATCGCGCCATCCAAACCAGATCCCACAATCTTCCGGCCTCGTCCTGGCCGGTCACACCCTCGGGCACGGCAACGTAGGCGTCGAAAACTGCCCGCGTCAGGAACATCGGGAATTTGATTCCCGCCTCTTGGGCGGTCTTGGTCACGTCAATCTGCACGCCGTCAGCGACAGCTCGGGCGCGGGTGTAGGTGTAGATGACGCCGCCGAAATAATTTTCGCGGTCGCCCTGTGTTGGTTCTTCTTTCATGGTGGGTGTTGTGTTGTTGTTCTGTGTTTTCATAAATCAATCAGGAAGTGCTTCATGGATTAGTTCTAGGTCGCGGTCTTCGGCCATCCGGTAGGCGAGAAGTTCGGCAGACTTGTAATGGTGTAGGCGATAGACCGTGCCGATGGGGTCAGCATCGTCGTTGCCGACATAAACGACCCACACGGGAATCTCCTCCCCTTCGTCGTCAACATCGGGCTGAGGCCCGTCTAAGAAAACACCGCGCCATTGGGCACCGATGGGTTTGGCTGTGGTCGTGGTCATTTAGTTTTGCGGTTAAGGATTTCGCATTCAGATTGCGGGGAGATTCTAAATGTCTTGGGCGGCGGCTGGAATTGCACCGGGCCGCGAAACCGCGTTTCAAACCGGCGCGGGGGCTGATTCATCAGAACCACGGCGGAGCAATCATTTACCCGCATGACGCGGCAAAGGCGGTTGTCGAATTTGATAACGTCGCCAGCGCGTAGTCGGTGCGGGTGCGTGTCGGCAGTGAGCCAGATGACGCCGACAAATTCAGGTTGCTTCGGGTCAAAGGAAAAGCGTTTGGAATTTTTCATAAAATCAGGCGTAAAAGTAGCCAGCCGCTCTCAAGCTGAAGTGGCTGGGGTTGCCAATTACCACATGGTCGAGGACTTCGATTTTAAGGAGTTGGCCGGCGCGGATGAGGTCGCGGGTCACTTTGATGTCGGCTTCGCTAGGTTGGCAGTCGCCTGACGGGTGGTTGTGGGCTACCACGATGGCCGCTGCACTGGTCACGATGGCCAAACGGAAAACGGAGGTCGGGCTAACGAGCAAGGTGTCGAGCGTGCCGATGGAAACGAGTTGGTGTCCCTTCGCGCGGCGGCGGGTGTTCACAAGAATCACCGCCAAAGTTTCCCGCTCGGGGTCAAAATACGGGTTGCTGGCAATATGCAATCGCCAGTAAGCAGCGACTTTTTCGGGCGTGTCGCATTCCAGCATGTCGGCGGGCGTGGGGCATTCGCGCAACGGCGTGACTTTGTATTCATAGGGCGTGGCCGGAAACTTGAACGGCTGCACCAGCGATTCAATGCCCGGTAAGGTTGGCGTGTTGGTATCCGGTTTCATTGGGCACCTCCGGGCGTCATCAAGGTCAAATCCCATTCGCTGCGGTCGGGGCTGGTAAGGAACGATTTCACCAGCGCGGTGTCCTGCGGGCGTGACGGCAAATCCAGACTGGTGCTTTCGCCGCCAACCCAAAGGGCGATTGTGTCGCCCATAAAGAAACCTGCGCTGACGGCCTGCACCTGCGGATTCTCTTGGCGGATGTAATCAAAGATGGCGGAGTGTTGGACGTGTTGCGGAAACGCAATAACCTGTTCTTGCTGATTCCAGACAATGATGATGTATTTTGCCGCTGCCCCCTGTGCTGCGCTCAACTGTTCGGGACGGCTCTGGAGCTCTGAAATTTTGGATTTGATGGTTTTCATTTGGTCTTTTTTTTGTGCGCTCTGCTGTTCGGTCCGGTCCATCGCCCTTCAACCGAGTAAGGCCGTGTAGCCGGGCGGCTGGCGGGATGTAGGCTTCAGCAGGGGCCCGCCTGAAATTGCCCCCGGTGAAACGGACTGGTGAGGGCGATGGAACGGCTGAAAGCTGACGCAAAAGGACCTGAAAACGCCGGCTGTGGTTTTTGTTGTGAGTCCAGAGGTGGAACCTTTGGCGGGGTGGGGTCTGGGGCGGAAGTCGCCGCCCCGCTATTGCCGATTTCTTAGCCGTGGCGAAGCCTTGCGGCATATTGCTAAAACTTGGGCGATATGCGGAGCATCGCGCCCTATTGCTTTGCCATGGGCGGGCGAAGCCTCGCGCCCTTATGCACGTTGGCTAAAAATCAGAATAGTGTGTCACTCCGTCATTTAGCCTGAAGTTCACCCGTCTGCTCTTTGACTTTAGGCAAATGCAGCTCTCATGGCCGCAGTTAAAATGAAGGTATGAAAATTAAATTGAGTGGAGGTCGGTATGCCTAATTGGGTTTCAAACGTGCTCACCGTCACCGGCGAGAAAGTAGAATTGGAGAAGTTCAAGTCGCTGGCAGTTGGACATTATCCGTGGGATGAAAAAATAAGTGTTCTGTGTTTCCACCGCTTAATACCGGTGCCGCCGGGGCTGAACGCATACAGTTACCATGATTGGACGATCAAGCATTGGGGGTGTCGTTATGGAAGCGGAGCCGCCAGTTTGGATGTAGAATCCGAACGGGAACTTGTTTATTGGTTTGAGTCAGCGAATTCTCCGCCGGAGGAATTCCTCAAGGCCGTGGGCAAGTTGTGGCCCAATCTTACTTTTACCAATTCGTTCGTCGAACCGATAAATATGAGATTCGCATGGGTCCACGAAGTTCAAGGCGACAGCTTTGACAGCAGACCGACCTCAATAGACGCTGCAATAACCAACTGGCGCGAGGAGGCCGAAATTGGAGATCAAGAAGCGCAATACAATTTGGGCGTCTGCTTTTTCTACGGCAAAGGCGTTAAGGAAAACATGGACGAAGCCGTGAGTTGGTGGGCCAAGGCCGCCGCGCAAGGCCACGATGACGCCATTGAGGCAATCACGACAATGGCGAATTGTGGAAATGAGGATGAGCTATGAGTGCGACGAACACCGATGCAATCGAAGTCCTTGATGCGTTGTTACACAAGGCAATCAACGATGACGATTATGAACTACTCGACGCCATCATCTACACAACCGCGTGCCACTTTAACCATGATGACGGAATCCAGCTCACCGACCAGCTTTGTAGCGAGTTGCTTGCGCCAAATCGAGTGGATGATTTCTATGAATTTGAATCGCTTTGCGATGTGCTGCGCCCCGATGAATGACGGACTGACGGCCACTTTTGCGTTTCAAGGCAATTGACACCAATTGGTGTCACGACAATTAAAAAGGCCGGTGAGCCGAAGCCCGCCGGCCGATTTGTTTACTTCGCCACCGGTTTCGTGGCCTCCTGATTGATGATCCAGGTGTGCGCTTCATTCGCCAGCTTGCCAAGCGGCAGCATGTCATTGCGACCAAAGCTGCTTGTGGACTTCCAAGTCTCGCCGTCCTTGTAGCTGCGGGAGAACGTGACGTTGTGATGTTTGCCCGTCGTGTTTTCGTTTTGCCAGATGGTCGCCTTGAGAGCGCCGATGCGGATTTCGTGAACTGGTTGTTTTTTCGATGTGTTTTTCATTTTAGTTTGCGCTCCGTTTTGGAGCGTTTTGTTTTCACAAGAAGCCAAACAAACGCGCCAAAAACGGTGTCAACGGACGCTAGTGAGCGCGGCGTGCAGGGCGGCGGAGCACTGGCAGACGAAATGACAAAGCCTTGGCGTGAGGCTGCGCGGAGCAACTGGAACAAAGCGCTTGAAGCGGAAATGAAACTGAAAAATCAACGTGAAGAACGCAGGCGGATCAAGGCTGTTTGGAAAAACACGGCACCGGCAATGGTCACATAACCTCGTAGGTTGTGGGCGGGAGCGCTGGTGCGTTGGTCGGGATTGCTGCTGTTTGACAGGATGGCCGTGGCGCACAAACTGGCGAGGACAGGGGGCCGGGGAGCAAATCGGCGACGGCGTTTCTACTCGGCCACCTTTTCTGAGATGGTTTACGAAGTCTGCCTAAAGTTTACTGAGAATACGGCTAATGGCGCGAATGCCAGCCCGAACCGCCCCCTCCTGAAACCCTGGGATGGTTAAGGACTGGCAGGCCACGATCATTTTCATGCTGAAATAATCCATTTCATTTCCGCCGTAAGTTTTCAAAACATCTAGCGCAGTGCGGCGCGTCTCAATGCTGGCGTGAATGGCGAGACAGGAAGTTTTCGATGCCAACAGCTTCGGGTGAGCCTTTTTCAAACCATCCAAGTTAGAATCAGTGGTGAAAATGGCGTGAAAGCACTCGACCATCTTATCTTCGCTTTCGACCATCCGAAAATGTGCAAAGAGCAAGGCGGCCTCCAGCCTCACGAGATCGAAAGCGGGGTGACCTGGGCCGCTGTTGGCAAAATCAATTAACAACGGCTCCCGGTCTAGCCTGAGCAAAATGTTTCGCAAGTGAACGTCGCCGTGACAAATTGCTTTGCCGTTCAATTTTTCAACTTGTTGCCTTGCACTTTCAGCCACAACCAGCATATCAATCGGCGCTTCCCCTTCATGGATGGCAAATTCCACGCTGTTCTTTTTCAGTTCGATTAAGGGTTCGACCTTGACCCAACAATAACTTCGCACCCCTTTAGCGGGACACGGCTTACGATTGAGCGCAGCCAGTTTTTCGACGGCCTTTGTTATCGCATATTGAAGGTCTTCAAATTTGGCTGGATTCTTGGCGTGCTCATTCCGCTCCTTGTTACCGAGGGCAATTACCCTGTCTTCCAGCGTCGGGGCGCGTTTGCTTTGGTCTTCCGCTCCATCAATGAGCGCAAAAAAGATCACCGCAACGCCGTTGTGGATATAAAGTTCTGGCCGCAATTGACCCTGCCATGGCTCAATATAGGTGTTGAACCGGAGCATTTCGTCTTTGAGCAAGTCGTGGGCGGCAATCTTTGCGACGAACGGAGAGCTAATGTCGTTCGGCTTCAAAATTACTATTTTAGCCAATGATTGCCCCCCCGGAACCACGGACGTATCCACGCGCTGGATCTGTATTGGTGCCAACCCATACTTCCCCATGTGTTGCTTTTGGATTGCACCCAAAAGCACGGTCGCCTCGGCTTCGGTAATTTCGCTGGGGTGAAATCGGATGCGGTCTGCCGCAGTCAGGTGACTCGCGGAAGCATTGAGGCGTTCAATGTCCAACGGCCCCAACTTGCTTGGCATGGCAAATCCGACTTCGTTATAGAGCGGATCGCGAAATCGGCACTCCTTGCATAAGGCTTGAAATTTTGTGGCAACCTCTTTTTTCAGTGACGTTTCGTCAATTTTTAGCCAGATGAAGTTTGAAAATGACAGCAAGCGGCGAAGACAGGTTTCGTGCTGATCACCGGGAACCACCGTCCACCAGCTACCATCTACAATGATGCCGCAAATCTCTCCGCCAAGACATGAATCCAATTCTGTAAGAGATGAACCACGAATCGGGGAGAAATCATTAGTGCTTAGAAACCGAACATTTGATTCGTGGGCATCCGCCGAGCCGAGCAACAGGACGCTTTTGAAATCTTGTTGCTTTTGGGTCGCTGTAACCGGGACACTCACCATTTGCACGACTTCACCGCGAAGCACCATCCTCCCAGATTCAGCGGGCGTAGAAACGCTTGGAGTAGAAGCGGTTTGTGCGCCCGGAGCCAGAATGGGTTTTGGTGAATAGATACGTTGGCGCTGCTCGGCACTCAAAGCTAGTTGGATTGCCAGCTTGACGGCTGCCTGCCAGCGCGAGGCAGCGCCAATCAATTCCTCGACTTCCGGCTCGGAAAGCAAAGCCTGCCCAAGCAACAACCTGGCCCGCCGGGCAATTTCCGATGAACCAAGCGTCTCGTCCTGATTCAACAGATCAATGGCCGCGATTGAATCATCAATCGTCCGGCTTGCTTGACCATGAAATCCGGCGAGCGCCGTTTCAAAGGTCCTAAGGTCGGGGCTCAGGAGCGCAGGATTAAGTTCCATTTGGCTTATTTAATAAAGTGCCATCACTGCTGTCCGGTTTAGAAACCCAGTAAACATTGATGGTTTTCGGTGTCTGGCGGTTGTGTGGTGGGTGGAAGTTGAGCAAGCGCCTGTGAAATGGGCATTTTCTCAAAGAGCGTGAGGCTCAAAATCTGTAAAATG
>CAISYZ010000084.1 GCA_903889895.1 uncultured Verrucomicrobia subdivision 3 bacterium
CGATGACGGATCATTGGGAACATCGTTGCTCATGCCTTACCGCCACCTTTCGCCCCATCCGAATAATCTTTTACGACTATCAGACCGCGTTGCTTGGCATATTTGCGAATCACGGCCAACTGCCGAACAACCGAAAACTGCGGATGCTTTGACGACCGGCGCGCGTAGGCGACGGCACGCTTTGGCTTTGGTGGCTCATGGCTCATGTTGTGTGCTGACGGTTGTATTTTATGACTTCGCAATGGTTTCCGGCCAAAAGCTGGAAAGCATTCTTCCATGATGGCAGAAGGGTGCGAGCAGCGACGATGAAAACTATGTAGCGCAATTTAGCTTCGGTGAAATAAGGGGAATTGTGCGTTTCCAGTAGAACGGATGCAGCTTGCGCCATGTCCGAACTCGCTCCACTTCATCCGCTCCGCCCCATAATTTCCAAGTCCTTGGTTTTGCAAGCCATTGTTTATGGCTGAAAATCTTGCTGGCTTTGCGGCAAGGTGCCCGCTTGCAGAATCGTTGGTGATGGTGGTTGCGGGGATCGGTGGCAAACCACTTTTTGCAGGATTGGCATTTTCGTTGATGGCGTTTCATAAAAACACCACCGAAAGCCCCCATACTGGCACAACTAAACAATTAAAACGCGTTCATCCGTCGCGTAAAATTTCAGAACCAGAATGCCGGTTGAATTTTGCAGCCGCACACCGAGCGTGCCTCGTGCCTCTATTATATGGCTCGCTCCCGCCGTCAAGGTTGTGCGCCTTAATTTCGTCGCCTCCACCTTGACAGCGTTCGCTCCGCCATCGGATGGCACTTAGGAATCACGCTCGGAGTCTGCATGTCTGGTTTTGAGAAATGAATGGCGCAAGGCTGCACCAGCAATTGCCGAAGTGGATAGTCGGTCGAATTTATTCGGCTGGCTTCAAGCGTGCCGGTTCTTCAAGGATGTCGAGCAATGCCTTCGCGCAATAAACCCGGTCGCGCTTGGCATCGCCCGATTGCTTCACAATTCCAAGTCGCTCCAGTCGCTCAATGGCGCGTTGCGCCGTGGTAAAAGCCACGCCCAATTTTTCGGCTGCACCTTTGGCGGTGATGAAAGGATTCGCGGCCAGGAGTTCCACCACGCGCAGCGGTGCATTCGTCGAATCACCGGCAACTTTTTTTTGCCATTCAATCAGGTTGCTATTGATACGCGCCGCCCGGCTCAACGCATCTTCCGACATCCGAGCCACGCCTTGCAAAAAGTATTCAAGCCATTCATTCCACTCTCCACGTTCGCTGACGCGACGCAGCCCGTCATAGTAATCCCGGCGCGCGGCTTCAAAAAATGCCGAAAGGTAGAGCAAGGGCGTCGGGAGAATTTGTCGCTCAATCAAGAACAAGGTGATCAGCAAACGGCCAACGCGCCCGTTGCCGTCCAAAAACGGGTGAATCGCCTCGAACTGGTAGTGCGCCAGCGCAATCGTGACCAACGGCGGCAGATCTGATTCGTGCAGAAACTTTTCCAATGCAGCCAGGCAAGTTTCTACGTCATCAGGCGGCGGCGGGATGAACGAAGCGGTTGCCAGTGTGCTGCCTGGTTTGCCAATCCAGTTCTGAATTTTTCTGAAACGGCCCGGTGTAGCTTGTTGCCCGCGCACACCAGTCATGAGCTTCTCGTGCAATTCGCGGATGATGCGGACACATAGCGGAAGTTCCTTGAGGCGGACAATGCCGTGTTCGAGCGCCACGACATAATTGCCAACCTCTCGCAGGTCATCAGGACTGCGATCCACAGCTACGCCGGCTTCCGCCGCCAGCAATTCGCCCAGCGTCGCTTGTGTGCCCTCGATCTTGCTGGATAGCACGGCCTCGCGTTGCAGAAACGGACGCATCAAAATGTGCGGATTGGGCAGGCGCCCACCTTCGCCGGCCAATTTGCCGATTAAACGGTCGGCATCCGACAGCACGCGAATCAGCCGGGGCGTCCAATCGAGTTTCGGCGGCAGAGGCGCAGGCACAAAGGCGGCGTAGCTGCCTTGTGGCACTTTCTTGCCCGGAATGTTTGATTTGCCGGCCATCGTTTACTTCCGATGATGAAAATACCACACACCGCTATTTTCACAAATGCTAAAAAACGATAATAAGGCAATTCGCTATTTGCGCGGCTGAAAGGTGCATCAAGCCGCAAATTGAACCCCGTCACGCCCGCGCGGCCCAGCCGATTGGCTTTGAATTGCCAACGCGGAAGTGGCCGACAATGATGCAATCCGAAATACTTTTATCTGGTTCGATTCCCAGATTCTGGGTGTTTTACGAATTCAGGAAGACTTGAACGAAAAGTCAGAAATACGTCAAATTGCAAACTTGATTCTCCTGCACTTTTCCTGCACAATTGCGTAAGCAATTGATAATCAATGGAGCGGGTGAAGGGAATCGAACCCTCGTCTCGATGCACCTTTTCTAATACGTTGCTATTAAGCTTTGTATAACTTTATAAATTGATTGTTCTTGAACTTTTTATTCTCACTTTTATTCTCACCTATATGGCAAGTGTATCTAAACGAAAAAAATCCAGCTTCTGGACGGCCTGTTATACCGATCAGAATGGCCGGCAACTGAAGCGTTCCACCAAAACCACTGACCGTAGCGCGGCCATGGTAATCGCCATCGAATACGAGCGGGCCGAAAAGCAGGCCAAGCAAGGCGTCTTGATTACCACCCAACTGCGCAAAGTTCTCAGCGACGTTTCGGAAAAAGTCAACGGCGACAGCCTGCACGTTGACAGCGTCGAAGTTTATTTTCGGAAATGGCTCGATGGCATTGCGGTGCGCAATAAACCTGGGACGTTGGAAAGGTATCGGAACGCGGTAAAATGGTTTTTGGAAAATTTGCAGGGCAAGGTGAAAAAACCAATTTTCGCCATAACCTCGCAAGATGTAGAAAACTTCCTCAATGCGCGTTTGAAATCCGGCTTGGCCAACAAAACCGCCGTTGTGGATTTGAAAATCATCAAAAGCGCTTTTCAGCAAGCTGTGAACTACGGGACTATTCCAATCAATCCGGTGTCCGCCGTGCGGTTGCCAAAAGTGGACAGCATGGAGCGTGAGGTATTCACCCATGATGAAGTTCAAAAGTTAATCAAAGCCGCCCCGTCTTTGGATTGGGAAACTCTGATTACCCTTGGTTATTTCACCGGCGCACGGTTGTCGGATTGCGTCCAGATGACATGGGATAACATTCTTGCCGATGAAGGTGCCATCATTTATCGGCAGCAAAAAAACGGTAAGTTGCTCAAGGTGCCAATGCACTTCCACGTCATTGAACATCTCCATCACAAAGCCACGTTCGGAACGACCGGCTTTTTATGTCCCAAACTGGCGGCAAAAGGTTCGGGCGGCAAACACGGATTGTCCGAGGGATTCAACCGGATCGTGCTCAAGGCGGGTCTTGACCCGATGACGGTTAAAGGGAAAGGGAAGCGGAAATTTTCCCGCCGGACTTTCCATTCACTCCGGCATACGTTTAATTCGACGATGGCAAATGCCGGAGTTTCCGACGAATTACGGATGATGCTGACGGGACACAAATCGAAGGATATGAATAAAATTTACACTCACCTGCAAATGGCAACACTGCAAAAAGCGGTGAATGCCGTCCCGTTGTTTGGCGCAAAAAAAGAAGGCGAATAAAATTTCCAAACAAAAAACCGGCACACGCTAGCAATGTGTCGGCTTTTCGCGTTTCGCTTGCGCGGTTTGCGTTACGCCTGAATGGTTTGAATCACGCCTTCGGATTACCATCCGACAGCGTCACGGAATTCACGAGACTTTCCGCCCAGGGATTTTGCACCGGCTGCCAGAGGACTTGAAACAAAGCGAGTTCACCGGGCTGCAATTCCGCCAGAGCACCGACGAGACCGACGAAGGAATCGATTTTGCCGGTGGCCAACGGCCACATGAATTCCCGTTCCAGACCAAACTCAACCGCAAAGGCTTCGTCGCCGACACTGTCTTTCCATGCCTTGTCCAACGCCCCTGCCAATTGCCGAAACTGCACGTCGGGAAAGTGTGCCGCTAATTGTCGCCGAACCGAGGGCGCATCATCGGTGCTGGCCGCAAACTGCGCGAGCACCCGCTTATGGATGCCCAGCAACTCGAACGCAACCGGTTCCCGGCACAGAGCCAGATTGTGAAAAAACTGATCGAAAGATTCCCGTGGCACGTCCAGCTTGGCGGGCAGCGAAGCTTGAAACTCCACGAGCGAATCCCGCACCAATGATGTCGGCTCGGGATCGTCTTCGGTTTCTTCGGCAATGGCCGGTGGCGGCGGTTGACTGATCTTGCGAAATAGTGAACTGAAAAAAGTCGGCACGCGTCCATCATCCACGACTTGAGCGTCCGGCAAGCGATAACCATTGAAGGCCCGGAACGGCGGTTCTGGATAAACTGGCCCGTCAAACACTTGCCAGCCGCGACCGCGTGATTCCCACTTGTAAAACTGGCTGGTCAGTTGTTCGTGGATGGAGGCCATACCTCACGACGCGACGGGCTTTTTATCCGGGGGCAAGGGTTTGTTCAGACCTGAAACTGGCGTCGGCGGTTGCAGATACGGAATCAATTTGAAGCCCTTGGCCGCGCACGTTTCCTCGGCGATGGTCTGGATGAATTGGGGAAACAGTTGTAAATACAGGCTCCGCGTATCTTCACGATAATAAGTATCAACCCGAAACCAATCCTCGTAGATGGTGGCCAATACCGGAATTTTCAACAATAGTGTATCCAAATCGGATCCGCCTTCGCCGGCGGCGTTGTGCAATACGCCGACGATGGCAAACACCAGCGCCAAGGTGGCAATGCTGGCATAGCTGACTCCCAGCGGCTGTATCAAAAGCGAATTGACCGCTCCGAAAAACAGGAGCGTCACCACGAGGTGCCACAACCGGACCAAGGCGGGCACATACACTTTGCGGATGGAAAAGAAATAGAGGTTGCCAAACGGCGCGGCGCAGGTGTCGATGCAGAAACGCTCACGCATCAGCCGCAGATAAACGCGTTGCTCGGACAGCAGCCCGCCTTCATTAAATTTTACCCGCGAGATTTCCAGCCCGGGAATCTTCCGGGCCACCAGCTGTTGCTCGACGGCAGCGTAAAATTCCTGCGCGGAGCAGTTGAAGCCATCCGCGTATAACAGCTCGGGTTTATCCAGAATTTCACCGCGCTTATTCTTGAACGTGAAGATGAAGTCGATGAGCCACCGCATGGTCTGGCGAAATCTTTCGCTCTTTTTGGGCTTGTCGTTGGCGGCGGCCATAGCAAGTATTTGCCATGCAGCATGGCGTTAGCCCGGCGCAATGGTCAACACTAATTCAAAGTGTGTCCGACGGCTACCGCAGATTATTCCTGCGTTTCCTGTCAATGCACCGTTGGGTCTGAAGCAAAACTTTTCAGAATATGGCAACTCAAGACACCTCTCCCCAGCCTGAAGGCCGCACGGGTTATTGGCGGCGCGTCCTGCGTCCGCTGTTATGGTGGCTGCTGTTGGTGCTGGTGTTGTTTGGCATCCATCAGCATCAACTCGCGATGGAACGCACACGGATCAATTTTTCCGTCTTCATGCAAGACAAGGACGTCGTGGCCTACACGTCCGGCAAACTGGACGGTCAACCGTTGACCATCGGCCAGAAAATTTCGCTCGGTAGCCACACGCTCACGCTCATCAATTCCAAGGCCGAGCCCTTTACCACGAATTTTTTCTGCTGGTATGGCGGGCGGGATTTTGGACAGGTCAATTTGAAGCGGTCGATGGGCGGTCTGAATGTGACGGCCAATCCGGCGGCACCAATCATCACCATCACCGGCCCGGAATTTTCCCTAACGCTGACCAACAGCACCGGCACCAATCTGACCGTGCCGACGGACACTTATGAGATTCATGCCGAATATTTGCGTTGGGACCAAAACCGAAACATCAGCGTGCCTGATCGGCAAACCGCATATTGTGGATTTTTACCGCGCTTTGGCGTTCTCCAACTGACTTGCAATCACGACGGTGCCACCTACCGGTTGCAATTGGACAACGGACAAGTTGTCGCGTCAGGAAATCTGCCGGTCTCCATCACCAATCTGCCATCCGAACGTTACCAAGCGATTGTCACCTATCATAATCGTTGGATACAAAGGTCGCTGCTTTTGAAAGAGGGGGTGACGAATGATGTGCCAATAGAATTTAACTTGGGCACCGCCCGCTTGGAATCGGAACCGGATGGAGCCACGGTGGAAACTCTGGAGGGCGGTTATCTCGGCCAGACGCCGTTGGACGTGGCTGATTTGCTGCCGCAACCCGCGTCGTTCCGGCTGTCCAAACCCGGCTACGAATCTGCAACGGTCACGCTCGGCATTGTGGCGGATCAAACGACCACCTATCGCACCAATTTGGTCAGCTTAAATTACCGGAACGCCATGCAGTCGGCTCGGCAAGCTCTGGCGGCCACCAATTATCTAGCCACCGCTCAAGCCATCGACGAAGCGCTGGCCGCCAAACCGGGTGACACAGATGCGCTGGCAATCAAAAGCCTAATCGACGAACAAGTGAAGGATGAACGCCAGCTAGAGGAACAGTTAAAACGCCCGCGCAAGGTGTTTGATACATTATGCGATGATTATCAAAATGCGGATTTGTTTCAGGAATATGTAGTGAAGACCCCCATGCCCGCCCAAGCGGTTTCGACCGCCATCGTGAAATTGTTACAAACTTACCCTCATGCCTTCACCATCAAGAACAGCTGGGCCGCGCCGCCGGACACTTATGAAACCGTGGCGGAACAGTCTTTTACCTTGGGCATTCTGGGTGGGAATGAACGCATTTGTCTGATCGTGGTCGGCCAAACCAAGCCGGGCGAGACGCAGATTCTTTTCCGGGTGCTGGAATATGAAGTCCAGCATGAGTTACAGGTCAGTGGCCTGCTCGACGGTCAGGATGTCAAAAAAATGATTCCCCTCAATTCAGGCCGAGTGGAGATGACCGAAATTCGGGAAGCCAGACTGCGGGATGGGGTGCAAATGGTCCTCGAGAAGATCAAGTCAGCGGTTGGCGAGCCTTGATTGCCGATTGACAAACGTATCATTTATGATACACTGCAAAACAGATGAAAGCTGAACGTCCGCTTAAAGTCGTCTTTTTCCAGACGGACACAGGCAATGAACCGGTGCGGGCATGGCTGAAAGAATTGTCCAAAGAGGATTGCCAGATCATCGGCACGAACATTTTGACGGTGCAACATGCGTGGCCGGTCGGCAAGCCGCTGGTTGACAATCTGGGTGACGGGATTTGGGAAGTCCGTTCACGGTTGGATAATCGCATCGCGCGAACACTTTTCGCGATGGTGAATCAGGAAATTGTGCTGTTGCACGGTTTCATCAAGAAAACGCCAAAGACGCCAGATGACGAACTGGAACTGGCGAAGAAACGCAAACGACAATATTTACAAAACCTATGAGCAAAAACAAACATCGGGGCGGTGACTTCCGGGATTTCCTGAATGAACAAGGCATCCTTGGCGAAGTTGAAGCCCGCGCGCTCAAGCAAGCCTTGAGCCTGCAACTGGATCACCTTTTGAAAAAAGAGGAACTGACCAAAACGCAAATGGCGGCACGGATGAAAACCAGCCGCGCGGCGGTGGACCGGTTGCTGGATGCGTCCAATTCCTCGGTCACGCTGAACACGCTGGGCAAAGCTGCCCGCGCGCTCGGTCGCAAAGTGAAAATTGAATTGGTGCCGGCATAAATTTGCCCGCTCCAAATTATTCAACAAAAAGCCCCGGCCACAAAAATGGTCGGGGTTGTTTTTTTAGCTAAAAGAAATAGCCAAGCTCTCGCAACGAACTGTGATTTTTATTGCCGATGATGACGTGGTCAATCAATTCGAGTTTCAATAGTTGACCGGCGCGAATTAAATCACGCGTCACTTTGATGTCGGCATCTGACGGTGTGGCTTCACCGCTCGGATGATTGTGGATGACGACAATGACCGCCGCCGCTGCGATGATGGCGCAACGGAACACTTCCCGTGGATGCACCAGAATCGTGTCCATCGTGCCGACGGTGAGCAACTGATGCCCTTTCACCCGCTTACGCGTGTTCAACATCAACACCGCCAGACACTCGCATTCAGGATTGAAGTGCGGCGCCGTTGCGATGTGCAACCGCCAATAATCCACCACCTGTTTCGGTGTCTCGCACACCAGCATTTCGGCTGGCACGGGACACTCCCGCAAGGACATGACTTTGAATTCCTGAGGATGAATCGCTTTCACGCCATCACCTCTGCCGGTTTCGGCGGGGCTTTGATTTTAGGAATGATGTCTGCCACTGGAACCTCCGTTTGATGGTTGAGGATGAAGTCCGCCGCCTTCTGTGCCTGCGCGGCGGCGTGGACGATGAGGGTCTTGTCCTCCTTCAACTGTTTCAGCCAGCCTTCGAGATAGGCCGCCGAACTGTCGATAGTGCGATCCACGATGCCGGCGTAACCGCACAGAAACGCACTGCCCATTTCGGCAATCAATTCCTCTTTGGCGTAAGGATCCGAACCATAGCCGTTCCGTTCCAAGATGCTGGCGCGTTTCAACCGTTTTTCGTGTCCGGTCGCGTGCACCAGTTCATGAAACAGCGTGGCATGATAATGATCCACCGACTCGAAACGACTGCTGTCCGGCATCCCGACGATGTCAGTGGCCGGTGAATAATAAGCGGCATTCATCCCGTGCTTGATGACTGGGCGCTGCGGCATATTCAAGGCAATCTCCGCCGGCTTACTGGCAACGAACCCGGTATTATCCGCCGGTGGAATGTTTTTCAACCCCGTGCATTGGGTGACGTTGAAGACGTGATACAGGCGCAGGAACGGAATCTTCTTTTCTTCCTTGGTTTCCTTGTCGGTCACCTTCATCGGTTTCCAGAACACGACCGGGCAGGATTTTTCGCCCGGCTTGATCTGGCCGCCCATCGCATTGGCCTGACGCAGCGTGAGCCAGTTCGGCGATTCATAATTCATCGCCATGAGCAGGAACACGTTGATGCCGCGATACGGCTTTTGCGTGATGAGGTTGCGCGGCAGTCCGGTCTGGACATGCCACGGTTTATGCCAGGGCACAGTTCCCTGCGACAGCAGGCTGACGATGCGTTCGGTGATACGGTCATACGATTTGTTATTCATAATTTCTCCTACGGTTGTTTTTGTTTGTGAATGAACCCTGTGGTTCCATGGTGAAGCGTATGGCCTTGCGCCATTTCCGGGCAGACGTGTGGACTTGCCAAAACCGGCAAATAAAAACCGGCCACACTTTTCAATGTGTCCGGATGATTTTTGCTACGTCGCTTTGAATTTCAACTGCGACACCAGACATTCACTGGCATCAACGTCATCGCGCGGCCCGAGATAAACCGGCTGATACAACGCGAGACTGTCGCGATAGGCGTAGAGATAACGCACATCTACCACCTCGCCAACTCTCGGAATCTCATGATTGGCCGGGATGGTGACATTGCCGCAGGACACCAAACTCCGTCCCTGGAGCAAACTGACTTCCACACTGCGTTGGATGTTAATCTTGGCGACCACCACCGACACCTCGGCGACGAATTTGAATTTCAATTGCGGCCCGCCGCTGTTGGGTTTGTTCGGCGTATAGGGCGCATCGAGTCGCTTGAACACGATGCCCTCGTGATTTTCCCGCCGCAATCGTTCCCACAGTTCGGTCTTCTGCTGGGTGCTGAACGCCGTCTCGACCCAGTGGATGTATTTGTAATCCGAACGGGTCATCAACAGCAGGTCAATCAAGCGCGACAGCCGAATCCGATATGGCAGCACCCGCAGGTTTTCACCGTTGTGTTCGAGCAAATCGAACGCGTGATAATTATCGCCGATGGATTCACCATCGGGAATGAAACTGCCGGGGACGCTGCGCAGTTCGTTCGCGACCGTCTGCGGCAAACCAACGACGAATCCTTTTTTGTTGATGCCTTCGAGGTCGTCATCCTGTTTCCGAATCAGCAGATGTTTGCCATCGAACTTTTCTTGCGCGCAATAATTGTCATCGCGCAACAGCAACTCGACTTCGGCTTCCTCGATGGCATTCAGCAACTGCGGCAGAATCCCCGACGCCTGTTTGTCGGCATGTTGATACGGTGTGCCGTCTGCGCCCTCGGTGTAGCCCTTCGCTTTCTTTTCGCTAACCAGTTTGGCGTAGATTTTCTTCGCGGCGGCGTAATCCACCGGCGATGA
>CAISYZ010000085.1 GCA_903889895.1 uncultured Verrucomicrobia subdivision 3 bacterium
ACCGCGCTGGTCGCGCGCATGGTCGGTTTAAGCCAGAGCGAGGACAAACAAATGCTGCGGCAGGCGCAAATCGCCAAATACATCAATCTGCTTTACGAGGATGTTTTTCAAGATTGGACGCGCAAAAACGAAAATCAAATGCTGCAAGTGGCACGGCGCGCGTGCGCGTTGACGCATTATCGCAAAGAGAAAATGCCGCCGGGCGCAACCATGCTGGAAGCGTTTGCCGACTTCCGCGACTGGCTGAAATCAAACGAGGATGAAGCAAAGACTTTCGAGCAGCAATTGGCTGAGGGTGAAGTGCTGAAATTTCTGAAAGACCCGAACACGGTCAAAGAGGTTCGCAACATCGCCTTCGCGTATTTCAAAACTGACGAGTATCCGTCTCACCGGATGTTGCAGGAATTGATGGCGCTGGATGCGAGCGGCGCAGAACGCGAACAGATTATTGAAATCTCCACACTGCTTTTACCGTGGTGTCGGGATGGTAATTACGGTGCGTTGTTTGATGGTGCGAGCAATCTGTCGCTCACTGGAAAAATCGCGCATTTCGAGCTTGGCTATATTCCCGATTCGGCGAAGGAACTGCGAGCCGCCGCCGGTTTCCTCATCACCAATCACGCCCGCAAACACATCATCACGCTCCCGCGCGCCGTGCGGAAACGGAATGTCTATGAGGAAGTCGCCCGCTTTCTCGACATTCCCGGCGGCGAGGAAATCGTCAAGGAAAGCTACGCGCAGCTTCGCAAATACAATTGCTAGAACATTTCCATCGTCCAGCAGTATGCGCGCTTCAAACAAAGTCGCATTCGTTCCGCCGTTTTTGGCAACAGCCGCCAGTTTTTCCTGATGCGCCAGAACGACCGCGCCGATCTGGACGACATCGCGCGGGACATCGCCATTCCCGAAATCACCAAGCACACGATAATGAATTACACGCTGCCCGACCATCAGGCCGGGGCTAAATACTCCGCGTTCACCTACCTCCACGTTGATTCAAACCGTCCGATTTGCGGCTCGGCTTACAACTACACTTCGCCTGAAATGCTCTATTGCTCCAGTTCGAGCGGCGAGCATTTCGAGAAACGCGCGAAAGAACTGCGCGGCGCAAAAAATGTCACCGAAGGGATTTTGGCTTTTTCCCGCAAACCGCAACTCGTGGAAACCACATGAAGCGTCATCATATCTTTTCAATTTTTCTCGTCCCGCTGCTCGTCACCGGCTGTTCGATGGTTCGCCCTATCACCGACATCGCCGCAGGAGCGGGAGGCGGCGCATTAGCCAGTAACCTTTGCGCCAGCAAAAAGCCTGTCATCGTGGAGATGCCGCCCGCCGTGTCGGGGACGACGCTTGACACCGCCGACATGGAATCCGTCCGTTACGGTGAAAATCTCAAAACCTATTCGTTTGGCCGCTACGTTGACCCGAATGACGGCTTAGTCATGCACGAGGCGCACACGGTCTATCGCGTGGAAACGACCGCCAAATGGAATCTTCATCCCAATATGCCGGTGAATGTTCCGGGCGGGCCGGTGGTCGGCATCATTGATCCGGCGCACAAACTCAATAGACACAGTCAAGGACTCCGGTTCAGAACTTCATTTGAAGCTGCAAGGTCTTGAAAAAGTTTTAAG
>CAISYZ010000086.1 GCA_903889895.1 uncultured Verrucomicrobia subdivision 3 bacterium
AATACCGCAGGAATGCGGGGAACCACCCTCAAGGAAGCGTCGCAGAATTGAAATCGAAAAATGACCGGACAGCGAGAATAGCCAGATTTTACCGAAATGAAATCGTTGTCAGCAAAACCTTAACCGGACAGTAGTGATGCCGAATATTAAAAATAATTAATGTTCAGTTAATTGACAGCTAATCTTTGTGTGCTATTTGTTACATCATTGCTGTGGTGTATAAGAAAACCAAACGCATAGAATTAGAAACAAATTTGTTTATGAAAAAGTTTTTATCAGCTTTATTCGCTTTGGGAGCGTTGGCAGCCGTGCAAACCATCAAAGCGGATGGCGGGGGCTGTGGCGGTGGGTATCAAAGCGGCTGGTCGGACGACTTCGAACAGGTCATTCTGCTGAACGCCACTACAAATGTTTCCACAAACGCCATCGGCGTGGCGAGCCTGCGCACCGAGAACGATTGCTGGACGAACTATGCCCAGGTTAAAACCAAGGTCGTCGGCCTGAGTCCCGCCGATTACCTCGTAACCGTCACTGATATTACCGGCACAAACTCGTATGACCTTGGCACGCTTACCGTGAGCACCAATCTAGCCACCTGCCTAGATGATGCCGACGATTATTCCTGGTCGGTCGGCACCAATACCGTGACCATTTCCACCAACGTCACCACTTTTGGCTCCGCATCGTTCACCTTGCCGTCCGGTCTTGATCCGACGAATGTCGCCTATCTTTTCATCTTTGACACGAACGGCATCGTGGATTTCACCGGTGATTTCACCAGCACCACAAACATCGCGGCAGTGTATTACGAGCAGAATGTCGCTATCACACCCGGCACGGCCGCGCAGGCAGCTGGCAGCGGCAAAATCGTCCTGTCTTACAAAAACGGCAAGTCCACCAGCAATTTTCTACTCAGCGCAAACAACCTGCCGGCAAAGCAATCGCTCACCCTTAACGCCAACGGAACCAAGGCCACCACCGCCACCACATCAGCCAATGGCGCAGTGACAGTCAAAAGTTTGCCGCATACCAAGCTTGCCGACCTGCAGATTTTGGAAGCCAAGGATAAAAAAGGAAATGTGGTTTTTAGTCTGAAGTTTTGATGTTGGTTTGTTTGCGGGAAAACGCGCTGGTTTGGTCACTGGCGCGTTTTTCTTTAATCATCGGCACCTATCATTTCAATCACCAAAAAATAGTTTACAAAACAGTCGCCAACACAGGTTCGATGTAATATTTTTTGCCGCTCCCATGATGCTGATTGAAACACGCGTGCAAGCCAGCCGGATTCACGGCTTCGGCCTTTTCGCGGTCAAGCCCGTGCCCAAAGGCACGCCGATTTGGGCATTCCAGCCCGGATTTGACCATGATTTCGCGCCGGCGATGTTCGCCTCACTGCCGCCCCTGGCCCGCGCACACACGCGCTGGTTTTGTTTTGTGAGCCTGACGGACGGCCATGTCATCTTGAGCGGCGACCACGCCTGCTTTATCAACCATTCGCCAAATCCTAATACCGGCGCGGCGGCGGAGGCTCCTGCACCGGTAGTGACCACGGCTTTGCGTGACATCGCCGCCGGTGAAGAAATCACCTGTAATTATTACGATTACGATGCGGACACCGACTGGAAGCTCGGCTTGGTTGCCACCAACGCGCCATTGGGCACCAAGGCCGCGTTTCTTCCGAAAATAAATGCTTCCAATTTGGCTGCGCGGTAAAATCTGCGCAAATTTTTCCGTCGGTAAAATGCGGCTTCACCAAGCCTGCCTTAGGCCAGCGACCAGCCAGGTTTTATCTCCTCGTCCAGATTTGCCACCGGCAGATTAGCGCGCAACTTGCGTTCAGCCAGAATGCCAATCATCGCCGCATTGTCGGTGCAGAGGGATTTGTCGGCAAGGCGAAGCGTGAAATAATTTTTTTTACAGGCGGCATCAAGCGCCTGTCGCAAGCCCCGGTTGCAAGTCACGCCGCCGGACGCAGTGATGCACCGCACTCTTTCCCGCTTGGCGGCGCGGATGGTTTTCTTGACCAGCACTTCCACAATCGCCGCCTGCACGCTGGCGCAAAGATCGGCAACCTTTTGCCGGTCAGCCATCAATTCGGGATGGTCACGTATAAAATAGCGCACGGAAGTTTTCAGCCCGCTGAAACTGAAATCATCATTCGCGTCATGCATCAACGGACGCGGAAAATCAAATGCGGCCGGATTCCCCTGCTCCGCCAGCCGGTCGATGATTGGCCCGGCAGGATATGGCAGCCCCATCAACTTACCGGTCTTGTCAAAACATTCGCCGGCGGCGTCGTCAATCGTGCCGCCGAGGACGGAATGCTTCAGCTCCGCGCGCACCAAAACCAGCATCGTGTGGCCGCCGCTGACAATCAGCGACACGTTTGGTTGAAACGCGGCGAAATCTGCCGTCATTTTTTCCGCATCAATCCACGGCGAATACAAATGCGCCTCGTGATGGTTGATGCCGATAAATGGTTTGTTCAACGCAAACGCCACGGCCTGCGCCGCCTTGAAGCCGATGAGCAAGGCGATACCCAAGCCCGGCCCTTGCGTGGCAGCCACGGCGTCAATTTGCGCGACCTCAACGGCAGCCTCGCGCAAAGCGGCCTGCGCGACCGGCAGGACATTTTTTAGATGCTCGCGCGCCGCGAGTTCCGGCACGACGCCGCCATATTCCGCATGTAGCTTGATCTGTGATGAAACGACATTCGCCAGCACCTTGCCGTCCTGCACCACGGCGGCACTGGTCTCGTCGCACGAAGTTTCAAGCGCGAGCAGAATCATTTTGCGGTCGGATGCAACGAGCCATAAGTCAGCAAGCCTTTGAGCAAATCCTCGGCCCGCTCGAACTGCTCGTCGTGAAAATTATTCAGATTCACGAGCGCCCCTGACGGCAGCCCGCTCAATCCGCTCGGCGACCGTTTGAGCAACAGCGCTGCTTCTTCCGCATCGGTGAGCGGCACCAATATGTCGGGCGTAATGCCATGCTCGTGAATGACCTTGTGACTGGGCGTGTAGTATTTGGCCACGGTCAGCTTCAAGGCCGAGCCGTCGTCGAGTGGGAAAATGGTTTGCACGGAGCCTTTGCCAAAAGTTTTCTCGCCGAGAATCACCGCTCGATGCAGATCCTGCAAACAGCCCGTGACAATTTCCGCCGCACTGGCGCTGCCTAAGTTGACAAGCACGATCACGGGCACCTGCGGCAGTTCGTCACCACCACCGCGCGCAAAGTATTTATCCACCACACGGCGGCCTTCGGTCGAAACCACCAACTGTCCACGCGGTAGAAATTTTTGGCAAACAGCAACAGCCTGCTCCAAAAGCCCACCGGGATTCCAGCGCAAATCGAGAATTAGCCCCTTCATGCCTTGCTGTTTGAGTTTGTTCAGCGCGTCCTCCAAATCGTCAGCCGTCTTGTCACCAAACTGAGTGATGCGGACATAACCAATTTTATCCGCGCCCAGCGGAAACTCGCGCTTGCCATTGATGTCTTTGACCATCTCCATCAAAATGACCGCGCGCTGGAGCGTATAATCCTTCCTTTCGCCGGTTGATGGCCGTTCAATCGTCAACGTCACCGACGAACCCGGATCACCGCGCAGCAGTTTCACGACATCCGCCAGCGGCTGACCATCCACGCTTTTGCCTTCGACTTGCGTAATGCGGTCGCCGGTCAAAATACCGGCGCGAGAACCGGGCGTATCCTCCATCGGCGCGACCACCGTGACGTGCCCGTCACGCAGCGAAACTACCAGACCAAGCCCCCCAAACTGGCCTTCGGTGTCATCCTGCAACTGCTGAAAGGAATCGGCATCAAGAAATTCGCTATGCGGATCAAGCTTGGCGACCGCGCCCTTGAGTGCAGCGTATACAAGTTGCTGATAAGTTAAATTTTTGCCATCCACATATTCGTGCCGGATTTTTTGAATGGCGTCGTTGAACAGCTCCAAATTTGCCTGCTCGTTGTCCTCGACCGGCGCATTTTTGGCCGCCGAAAGATAAATTTTTGCGCCGACCGCCAGATTGAGCAGCAGCGCGACCACCAATAATGTGAAAATTATCCGGCGTTTCATGGCGTCATCTTGCGGGATTCATCAGTGCGTCCGCAATAGCGATTCAATGAACGGCAAATCCGCCGGCACCGTGACCTTGGGATTTGGCGTAGTCGCCTTCACCAACCGGACCGGCTGTCCAATAAGTTCGCACGCGGCGGTGTCGTCGGTAAGATTGAGACCTTTTTCGCGCGCCGTGGATATGGCGTGGCGAAGGACTTCCAACCGAAAAGTCTGCGGTGTCTGCACTGACCAAAGTTTGGAGCGATCCACCGTGCGGGAAATAATTTGGCCGTCAGCAGTTTCCTTGATTGTGTCCGTCACCGGCTGCGCGGCCACGGCAGCTCCGGTCTCACGCGCGGCGGCGATCGTGTCCGTGATCAATTTTGCCGTCGTGCAAGGGCGGGCGGCATCCTGTATCGCAACGATTTCGGTTTTCGGCGAAACGGCGGCCAGACCGTTCCAAACGGAGTCCTGCCGTTCCGCGCCACCAATGACAAGGCGGAAGGTTTTTTTAAAACTAAATTTCCCCGCGAGTTCCGTGAAGTGGGATTCCATGCCCTCGCGCACGACGAGAATGATTTCATCCACGCAGACCGCATCATTGAATTGCCGCCAGGTGTGCGCGACGACCGGCCGGCCGGCAACTTCGAGCCAGAGCTTGTCCACGTTTGCGCCCATGCGCGTGCCTTTGCCGGCGGCGACGATGATGGCGGAAATCATGCGGGCGAAGTCTAAAGCCCAAAACCAAAAGCCCAAAGCCTAAAAATTAACTCATGCGCCAAACGATGCGCGCCTTGTTCAAATCGTAGGGAGACATCTCCATTTTGACGCGGTCGCCAGAGGTAAGGCGAACGAAGCGTTTGCGCATTTTGCCGGAAATAGTCGCCAACACCTGATGCTTGTTATCCAACTCGACGCGGAACATGGTGCCCGCGA
Source organism: uncultured Verrucomicrobia subdivision 3 bacterium (assembly GCA_903889895.1). Classification (GTDB taxonomy): domain Bacteria; phylum Verrucomicrobiota; class Verrucomicrobiia; order Limisphaerales; family UBA11358; genus UBA11358. The sequence goes on from CAISYZ010000086.1 coordinate 4,997, forward strand.
GCACGGACACAATGCGACCTTCAATCTCGATATGCTCTTCCATTGTTTCGACCGACATGACGCGAGGCGACGCCAATTTGACGCCGCCCCGCGCAGTGAATTTTCAAAAATTAATAACGGTCGCGGCCGCCGCCACCACCGCCGCCACCACCGCCGCCACCACCGCCGCCACCACCGTAACCGCCACGGCCACCACCACCGCCGCTACCGTATTCACGGCGCGGACCGCGGTCACGACCACCGCCGCCAGGAGGACGCTCTTCCTTCGGACGGGCAATGTTTACCGTGAGGGCACGGCCGTCAAGCTGCGCACCGTGCATGGCCTCAATGGCCTTTTGGGCCTCTTCGGGCGTTGAGTAGGTGACAAACGCAAACCCGCGTGAACGACCGGTCATGCGGTCCATCATGAGGTTCGCCTCAACCACGTTGCCGTGGGCGGAAAACGCTTCATGCAGCGAGTTTTCAGTGGTGTTGAAGGAAAGATTTCCCACAAACAATTTCGTGCTCATTTGATGATGGCTGTTCAATACTAACCGTTTTCGTCTGTTCCCGACTGCCGGGTTTCAAATCATCACTGAACGAAGTTCACTTGAAGATTCACCATGGTCGAAAGGTCAAATTATCTTACAGACGGGAAAATCATATCCAAACCGGCAATTCTGGCAAGCGCATATTCGGCAGCCTAGTTTTCAATCAATAATATTAATCTTCTCTAAGACTCGAATAAGACTGGAAGTTTCGCAACCTATAAATCCCACGCTACGTCACTGGCATCAATCGGCTGCACCAACACCGCGCCACGCTGCCGTAAAAAATTAGTCCGTCGAAACCAGAACGCGCCGTGCATGGCTCTTCAGCCGTTTTCAAATTCACAATGTTCGCCACCCTGCCGGTCAGCATCAAACCAAACTGGAAAAAACCAAGCCGAAGCTGGCAATACAGCAGTGCTGACCTGGGCATCACGCAGCTGAATCAAATCCACCTGACAGGATTATTTTTATATGCGGATCTATAATTTTTCACCCATGCACCAAACCAGCCAAAGGCAAATCACGCTACCCAAAGCTAGTCACAGCCACTAAATCATAATCACGCCTTCGGAAAATGCGCCATTTCCAGTCAAGCCGTGGCATCCAAGCCAACGCGGCAATCAGCCAAACGCAAACGCCAGAATCGAAAATTCAACCTGTGGAAACGGTCTGAAGATTTTCATGCAATTGTTCTCAAGCAACAACTGCCCCAGCACAGATTTTTGGAAAAAACCTTGGCTTTTCGGCGCGAAAATTAATGCACTGCTGTTTTTATTGCATTTGCAATTTACATGCACATATTGCTCAACATGCGAATCGGAATAATTGCCCACACCACCACCGTCAGCCTCCAGCAACGGCTGGCCATGTTGCATGTCCCGGTCTTCGCAATTGAGATCGCACGCATTCAAGAAATCGCCGCCGGATCGGAAGAAATTGTCTATCTGATTCCATGTGCCACCTTGACTGAACGAGGCTGGAATAAGCTGCGCGTCCGGTTGGCGCAGGCCAGCCGACAATTCATTGTCGCCGGCGCAGATTTAACCTCCGCCGACATCGTCACCGCCATGCGCGACGGCGCGGCGGATGTGCTCGATGAACGCGATGACGACAAACGCTGGCGCGCGGCGCTTGTCCGTGCGGTTGAGGCACAGAAATTCTGGCTGCAACTCTATGGCGGTGAACCTCTGACCGCCGAGTCCGCGCTCACCGGCGAATCCACCTCACTCCGCGCGCTCCGGCATACAATTGAAAAAATCGGACCGACGGATGTGAACGCGCTCATCCTCGGCGAATCCGGCGTGGGCAAGGAAAAGGTGGCGTGCGCGCTGCACGACGCCAGCCGCCGGAAAAATTTTGTCGCTTTGAACTGCGCCGCGATTCCGAAAGACCTGCTTGAGGCGGAAATTTTCGGCGTGGAAAAAGGCGCATTCACCGGCGCGCTGAAATCGCGGCCCGGTTTAGTGGAGCAGGCAGCAGGCGGCACGCTTTTTCTGGATGAAATCGGGGAGATGGACATTTCGCTGCAACCGAAATTGTTGCGTTTTTTGGAAACCCGTTCAGCCCGCCGCGTCGGCAGCGAACAGGAATATAAATCCAAGGCGCGCATCGTCGCCGCCACCAACCGCGATTTGCGCGCCGAGGCCGAGGCGGGAAGGTTCCGCGCCGATTTATTTTACCGGCTCGCCGAAATCACGCTCACCGTGCCGCCGCTGCGCGATCGGCGCGAGGATATTCCACCGCTGGTGCGAGTATTCCTGCGACAGGCCAGCGAACGTTTCGGCAAAAATATTGAGAGCGTGGAACCGGCGCTGCTGGAACGTTTCATGCACCACCGCTGGCCCGGCAATGCTCGGGAATTGAAAAGCGCAATTGACCGGCTGGCGTTGCTTTATGACGGTCCGGTGTTGCGCGAAGGCTGGTGGGATCCGCCGGCTGAAATCGCCCCAGTCACGCTGGAAAATAAATCTGGCCAAGCCGACCAAGTTCCTCTGCCTGCGTTGGAACATTATCCCAACCGGCAGAAAAAACTGGCCATGGCAAAACAGCTGCTGATTGAAAGCGGCAATGACTTCACCTGGGTCGCGGCGCGGTTGGGCATCAACGCCACGACGCTCTGGCGCTGGCGCAAAGCGGGAAAAATTTGAGACTGCGGATTCCGCCTGCGAATCAAAGTTTTTACAACTTCCTTTTTAAAAAATTTGGTAGGTCGGCCCGGTTCACCACCCACGGATGATGCAGCAAGGCGGTGACGTTTTGGTTGGTCGCCAAACCCCAGCCGACACTCCAACTTTGAAAAAATACCGCCTGAGGAAAATTCGTTTCCACGCCGTTCATAAACCGGAGATAATTGTAATTGCCGGGGGGATGAAACGGACCGTGGGGACCAAACTCGGAAAGTCCGAACGGTTTGGGTAGGCGCAGCAATTCCACCGTGCCAGCGATGTGCTGCGCGTCCACATTATCTGTGTAGGCATCCACGCCGACCAGATCCACATAGCCGTCGCCGGGATAAAAATCCGCCGTGCGTCCGCCGGTGTTTACGGCGTAAAGCCACAGCAGGTTGTCCAATTTTTTCTGCGTGGTGAAATAATCAAACATTTGCCGCCAGAGTGCGATGAACACGGCCGGCTTCTTCGCGCCCCACCAGAACCAGCCGCCGTTCATTTCATGAAACGGCCGCCACAACACCACGACCCCCGCATCACGCAGTTGTTGCAAACCAGCGGCAATGTCATCAAGTTCGCGCAGCCAGATGGCGTGGGCGGGCGACGCCGGATCCAGCAGCGGTTTGATGTCCACGCCTTTGTCGCGCAGGCCGCCGGCGGGAGCATTGGTGCGGAGCGGATTGAAAAAATGTGCGGTGATGGTGACGAGTCCGCCGTGCCGCCATTGCCCCAAAGCGGCGGCGTTCGGCTCGGCGGCGGCGATGCTGCCATCGTGCCAATCCGCGTAATCCACGCCGAGAATGGCCGGCGTGCAGCCGGTTCGCTGCTGGATTTGTCCAAAAACTTTTTCCGTGCTGCTGCGGGCGTTCGTCCCAAAATCGGTGAATTGGCCGGAAAGCAAACGTTTATCAGCGCGCCCCTGCAAACCTTGGATGTATTTCAACACTGCCTGCGCGGCGAAACTGGCATTGGTGTTCGCCGGCTGTTGGTGGCCGTCCGCCAGCGCGTTGAGGGACAAGCATAAAATCAATAACGCAATAGACTGCTTCAGCGCAGTTTTCAAGCTGGATTTTTGTGTGCCGCGTTTCACGGCCCGACGTTCACGCCGACGCCGACACTTTGCGTGGAACCGCCGGCGCGCAGGCCTTCGTTGGCCGCGATGGTGCGCACGAAGGTTTGCAAGATTAGATGCCCAGCCTTCTCAAGCATTTCCAGCGGCTCGTCGGGCACATAGACGATGTCGCGCGGTTGCAGGCGCACTTCCCTGGTCTTGCCCTTGAGGATGTCCTGCCAGTTTACCACCGTGTAATGCGGATCGGTAAGCGAACCGCGCACGATCACCACCTGGCGCGGAAACGCATCTGGCAGCAGCCCGCCTGCCGTGGCGATGGCCGAACTTAAGGTAACCTGGTCCTTGAAGATCACCGCGCGCGGCTGGTTCACCGCGCCGAGAACGTAAACTTCCGTCTCTGAGGCCGACGGCAGGAATACAAAATCATCTGGTTCCAGATAGATGTTCTGCGACATGTCGCCGTCATAGATGAGCCGGTCAAAATCCACCGGCAGAAATTTTCCGCCGCGCATCACGAAACTGTGGTGCAGGTCGGCCAGTTCCTCCGTCGTGCCGGTGAATGCCGACGTAGCCAACCCGCCCGCGCGGCTGATGCTCTCTAGAAGCGTAGTCGGTGCATTGAGCGAGTAGATGCCCGGCGTAACTACCCGTCCCAACATCCACACGCGGCGGCTGTAAACCTCCCGCAGCGTCACCGACACGCGCGGGTGGTTCACATATTTTTCCATCTCATGGGCCAGCAAATCACGCGCCTGCCGAAGCGTCAGCCCCCAAACATCGAGGCCGGGGAGCAGTTCGAAATAAATTTTCCCATCGGGTCCGACCAGAGCAGGCGTCGGTGGCTCGCTGCTGCCAAGCAGGTCAATTTCAAGTTTGTCCCCGGGACCGAGGCGAAATTCATTGGTCGAGGGCCGCAGCCAGGCTGGGTCAGTCGGGCTGGCGGATGGGTTGCCTTCCTGCAACGTCTCTTGGTGCGGATCAAATTTTGGTCCGTGACCAATATTTTTGCAGCCGGCCATAACCATTAGTCCGGCAACGAGAAAAAACAATTGAAGGCACGGGCGGTTCATTTGTGGTGGTGGCAGCAATCAATTGGAAATCAATGGACGGACGTGGTTGTTCACCCACGCGGACGTCATGGACTGGACAAAGGCATTGATCGCCATTTGCAGCAGGTCAGTGCCTTCCTGCCACGGTTTTTCGGAGATGTAAATGATGTCCTTCGGCTTGAGCAAAAAATCCTTTTCTTTGCCGGTCAGGATGGCACCGACATTGACGACGAATGTCTGCGGTTTATCCAGCGCCCCCCGCACCACCAGCACGCGCTGCTTGAACGCCGTCGGCAGAAATCCGCCACGCACCGTAAGCACGCCCATCAGTGTGTTTTCCGAGGTCAACCCCAGCGGTCCGGGACTGGCAACCGCTCCCAGCACATAAACCTCATTCACCGTGCCGGATGGAAAATAAATGTAGTCGCCCGGCTCAATCAAAATATTCTGGCTCAAGTCACCGTGGTTGAACAGCCGGTCAAAATCCACCGGCAGCCGTTTGCCATCACGGACAATAAAAGCCCGCGCCATGTCGGCCAGTTCAACCGTGTTGTGCTCAAACAATCCCGACGCGATGCCACGCGCCCGCGCCACCGCCTCAATAATCGTCAGCGGTCGGTCAAGCGAATAGGCGCCGCGGTCCACCACCGCGCCAAGCACAAAATATTTTTTACTATGCCATTCCACCGGCGTCACCATGGTGCGCGCGTTGCGGTAATACTTGGACAACTCTTCGTCCAATCGGGCCCGCATTTCATCCACCGTCAGCCCCTCCACCAGCACGCTCTGTGCTTCCATGAAACTGATACGCCCGTCCGGCCCGATCGGCACATAGGCGCGCGGCGAATCTGTTCTTCCGTAAATTCGCAGATTGAAAATGTCGCCCGCGCCGACCGTAAATTTTTGCTGCCACGCCGCAAAATTCGGTTTAAGCGATGAATAAGAAATGTCCCCACCATAAACATCGTTGGTCGCCGCCGGCGCGGCGGACGGCAGCCAGCACGCCAACATCAATGCAGCTAGACCGAAATGGCCAAGGAATCCCAACCGCGAAAAGGCCGCCGGCTCGCGGTTCAAAACCGCCGCCGCCAGCGCGATCTCGCCGGCCTCGACGGTTTTAAGCGTTTGTGCAAATTCTGCCTGCTGCGATTCGCCGCTGGCTGCGACCCAGATTACCACCGGCATCAATTCCGCCGCCAGCACCGCGTCCAGACTGGTCATTGCCGGGAGTTCGATGAGCAGCACGAGCGCGGGAATTTGCTGCCACGCCTCGGCAGCACTCTGCCAACGCGCGCGGTTTTGCAAAGACCATTTCCACGCGGCATCGTGGTGCAATTCCAGTGGCGCCCCCGGCTGCTCCCGGAGATGGCGCGCCACCAGTTCCGGTGACGCCAAGGCATCCGCGAGCGGCAGCGTTTTAATTTCCCCACCGCCCGCCGGCGCGTTGGTCACCATCACCAGCGGCAGCCGGCGTTCATGCGCCGCGTCACGCAGTAGGCGGATGACGGTAGATTTGCCCTCGCCCGGTTTCGCTGAGGTGAATGCGAGCGTCACGCGTGGTTCGCTTTTAAGTTTTAACTGTCGCAGCAGTTGCGACCACGCGCGGAAACGCCATTGCGCCAAGTCCGCTGCCGAAAGATGTGACGTGTCAGGCAAGCGCACGGCGACGGCCGTGCCGGTCGCGCGTTTCAAATCGCCCGCGGAAACGATGCGCATGTCCATCAGTTCGTAACCACAAATAATGACCAGCATCCCGCCCACGCCGACAATGAGCGCGCCGACGCAGGCGAGGATGATTTTTTTCCAGCGGCTGCTGGTTTCCACCGTGTCCTCCGTCGCCTTGGCGAAGAGCCGGTAAAGACCGGGCGGATTGTCCTCATAAATCTGCGCCTCGTGCTGGCGTCCGGCGAGCAGGTCGCGCACCATTTGCAACGTCTGTTGCCGCGCGGCGATCTGCGCGTAACGTTGATTTGTTTCCGGCACGCTCTTGAGCTTTTCCTGAATGCGCGCATGTAATCCTTCCAACTGCGCGAGCCGTTTCGTCAAGCCTTCCTGCTGGCCGCGCAAATCCAGTAACTGGACGTAAAGCTCGTTGGCCACAGTATTGTCGGTGTAGCGGAAATTGCTGACGGCATTGCTGCCGGCAGCCACCGTGTCGGCCAATTGCTTTTCCAGCGCCGCCACCTTGTCGAGCGCGTCCTTGATGACGGGATTTTCGTCCGTGTAGGTGATGCGCAGCGACGCCAGTTCCTCGCGCGCCTTGCCGAGTTCCATCGCCACGGGACTTTGCCGGCCGAGTTCGTGTTCAACGCTGCTGATGCGAAAATCCACCGTCTTGGATTCGGCGCGCGCCGTTTCCAACTGCAGATCGAGGTCTGCTACCTCGCGCATGTAAGCCTCCACTTCGCGGTCGGCGCCGTAAAATTCCGTGTCGCGCGTGAACTCACTCAACTCCTTGTTGACCGCGTCCAGTTCAGCGTCGGTCTGTTTGATCTGCTCGTTTAAAAACTTGTGCAACTCGGACGCCTCGTCAGATTGCATCTGCGCGGTGAGCTTGACGACTTCGTCCGCATAGAGGTTCACGAGGTCGGCCGTGGCCTGCTCACTGCCCACGCCTTTGAGCGTAACAGTGATGAGGTCGGTGTCGCGCTCCGGCTTGATGGTGAGTCGGCTCAGCAATTCCCGGCCGGTCATGCCCGGTCGCGCCAGCCCGCCGATACGGTCGAGCAATTTCGGCGATTGCATCACGCTCACAATCGTCGCCACCGTGACCTGACGCGGCTTGAACGCGTCTCCGAGCTGCGATGCGCGGATTGTCGTGCTGACTTCGCGGCGGATTAACTGCACGGTGACTTCGTAACCTGTCTTGAATTTGAAAAGCCCCAGACCCACCGCCGGCAATAACAAAGCCAGCGCCGCCACCGGCAACCATTTCCAATGTTTTATCACAGCGGCGATGAGGCGCACTGGATCGAACGGCAGCGTCAGGCCGCCACCCGTTGCGGCAGGCGGTGAAGTTGGCGCGCCCGTCGCCGCTGCCGGGCGCATTGTCACTGGCGCGGTGTTAGTGAGCGGTTCGCCGGCAACGGCAGGGCCGGTTTGCTCGCGTTTTTGCTGCACGGCGGCGACACTGAATGGTTTGGGTTCGCTCATGCGGGCAAGGCTAGATGACGCTGCAAATCGGCGACAACCGCCGCGATATCGGGCGCATCCACTTTCGCGGCTTCATTTACCCATGCGTGTTCGAGCGCGAGTTTGGCGAGGCGGTTGACCTCGCGCGGAACTCCCTGTGTGGCGTTGAACAGCGTCGCGGCGGCGGTGGGGGTGAAAATCTTTCCGGTCGCGTGACCGGCGGCGCGCAGGCGGTGACGGAGATAATTTTCCAAGTCGTCCACGCGCAGCGGCTTCAGGTGAAAGCGCAGGCTGACGCGCTGGTTGATGGCCGCATCGCCCACGATCATCTTGCGCAACTCCGGCTGGCCGATGAGCACCAAGGTGAGAAAGGACGAGCCGCCACCATTGCAGTTCGTGAGCCAGCGCAGTTCGTGGATAGTCTCCGGCGTCATATCCTGCGCCTCATCCATAAGGAGCACGAGATGACGTCCGTTGCCGGCGACTTTGCGCGCGAGCCGGTCAAACATTTCACAGCGCGCGAGTTTGCCCTCGCCATTCAAGTGGATTTGCGGGTCAAGCCGGCGGAGGATCGAGCCGAGCAATTCTTCAAGTGGAAAGCCGGAATTTTCCACGGTGACAACGTGGAAGCGCGCTGCGTCAATCCGGCCGGTAAACACCGCGCGGGTCAAAGTTTTACCACTGCCTATTTCGCCGGTGAGCAGGCCGATGTTCATGGTCGTCTCGCTAACGAGGTAGAGCAGCCGGCTCAACGCCTCCTCGTGCTCCGGTCCGGCGTAAAAGAAACGCGTGTCCCACGTCGCTTCAAAAGGACGTTCGCGTAAGTTCCAATGCCGCAACAAATCCATGTTTAAAGAATCATCAAGTTGGCCGCACGGAATTTAGCAGTTCCCGTGCCGCCGCGCCCGCTCGTAAATTGCCAATGTTTGCGCGGCGTTTTCATGCCAGTCGAAGCGGCGCGCATTGGCGAAGCCTTTCACGCGCCAGTTCTCGCGCTCATTCGCGCTGCCGGACATTTTCGCCAGCGCGCCGGCGATGTTCGTGACGTTCTCCGGATCAATCGTCAACGCGGCTTCCGCAACCACTTCGCGCAGCGAACCGCGCGTTGAGCTGATGACCGGCACGCCACAAGCCATCGCTTCAATCGGCGGGAAACCGAAACCCTCGAACAGCGACGGATAAATGAAAACGTCCGTGGCGTGGTAAAGCTCCGGCAGCGTGGCATCAGAAACAAAACCCAGAAACCGGATGTCGGCGGCGAACGGCGAGTTTTTGGCGGCGGCATAAATCGCCTCCGCGCCGTGCCAGTCGCTGCCGCCGAGCGCGAGCAGCCAGTCGGATTTCGTCTGCGCTTTGAATTGGTTGAACGCTTCGATAAGCCGGACGTGATTTTTCCCCGGATGTTCCAGCCGCGAAACAAAAAGGAAAAAAGGACGTTCAAGCTGCCACTTTTCCAACGCCGACTTTTTGGCGGCAGCAACCTCTCCGGGCTGGAAACGCCGGTGATCAATACCGTTCCAAACCACATTCACACGATCACGACCCAGCCCAAAAAAAGTTTGCAGATCGCGGGCTGTGTTTTCGCTGACGGCGATGACCGAATCCTGCCGCCGGGCGAGGCGCTTGACGATGACCCGCCCGTAAAGCATCCGCTTCCAGTCATATTTGCCCGTGATGTGAAACGGTGCGAGGTCGTGAATCGTCGCCACCAGCGGACAGGGCGAGCGCCATAGCATGCGGCGATAGCTGGGGATGTGCAGCACATCTAAACTTAGTTTTTTCGCCAGCGTCGGCAATTCGGTCTGGTGCCAGAACACATTTTTCACCGCCGGCCGGAATTTTTCGGCGACGGGAATAAAATTCATTTTGCCCTTGGCAAAATCAAACAGCGGCAAATCTTCTTCAAGGATGAAAAGATTGAATTCATGTTTATCCGTGTGCGGCAGCAGCGCGCGTAGCAGGGCAAAAACATACTGGGCCACTCCGGTCTTGCCGCGCTGGATGACGGAGGTGGAAAAGCCGATTTTCATTTGCTTGCGGCAAGCAGATATTCCTCCAGCCTCGTGTGGCGGAGAACGTTGCGAACGGATGCGGACGGATTGCGAAACTGGAGCGTGATGCCGCGCCGCGTGAGGTTCTTCTTGAGCCGCAACATCAGGCCGATACCCGTGCTGTCCACAAACGTCAGGCGCGACAGGTCAACCATCACGGTCATGCCGGGCGTCGCCTGAGTCAGCTCCGAGTCGGTGTGCGCGCCCAGTTCCACGGCGTTAAGCGCAGTGACTTCGCCGGTCCAGTTGATGCACAGCTCGTTTTGCTGCACATCGCTGGTGACAACCGGCGCGTTGGCCGTGCTTTCGGTAAGGAAACGCGCGCCGGACACGCTCGCCTGAATTGAAAAAAATTCGTCCAGCTTCATCAGTCGCAAGGTGGACTCGATATGCGGCTTCGGCGCGACAAGAAAAAAATGGTGGCCCAGCTCACGCGCACGCTTGCGCAGGCGGATGAGCGAGCCGATGCCGGTGCTGTCAGCAAAACCCGTTTCACTCAAGTCAAACATGACGTGTCCGTTTTCCACCGCCCGCGTCCATTCGTCACGCGCCGCCTCCGCCTCAGTCGCGCCCAACCGGCCGGGCGCGCGGATGACAAAATTTCCGAACGGATCGGGCATCACATTCGCCGCCGGGCCGGGCGGGGAAGTTTTTTTGGTGCGAAGCTGCCACCATTGAACCACGATGGCCCGACTGAACATCAGCAAGTCCTTGGCGTAACGACCAATTAGCCGGCGAGGTTCCTGCAACATCCGAAAAATCCATTCCGTGCCAGATTTTTGCATCCACACCGGCGCGCGTTTGAACGTGCCGGCGAGAAAATCAATCGTCGCGCCCACGCCGACCGTGAACGGCACGCCGGCCTCTCGATAGTGCATGTTGATCCATTTTTCCTGTTTCGGGCAGCCAAACGCGACGAGCAAAATGTCCGGCTTCGCCTCGTTGATACGATGCAGGATGTCGGTATGATCCATTTCCAGCAGCGGCTTGAACGGGGGCGAATAGGCGCCGACCAGTTGCAGCTTGGGATGTTTCGCGCGGGTTTTTTCGGCAGCGATGGCGACACTTTGTTCGGAACCGCCAAGGAAAAATACTTTCCAACCCTTTTGCTCCGAAAGCGCGAGCAGTTGCGGAATCATGCCCGAGCCGGTCACGCGTTCCGGCAACGGGTTGCCGAGGAATTTTGACGCCCACACAATCGGCATCCCGTCTGCCAGCACCAGATGCGCGTCGAATAAAATCCGGCGCAACTCGACATCCTCCATCGCCTGCACCACGAAATCCACATTGGCCGTGGCGGCATAATGCGGCCGCCGTGACTGAATCATTTCGCCGATGACGTTCAGCGTCTCGGCCGTCGTGACATCGTCAAACGGCACGCCCAAAATCGCAATGGGCGCGCGATCAGGTGGTTTGGCCAGCGGTATCTGCATCAGTTGGTGAACTTTTAACATTGTTAGGCCAAAAGTCCAAGCCAAGAAAATTCGTTTCTCCGCAAATAAATTTCATTATGCTGGCGGCGTTGACATCTGTTGACTTCATCAAGCTAGTAATTGTCGTCCCGCTGTTTTTCCTGCTGGCGCCCGCCGCCGGCATGTTCCTGAAAGACCGGCCCGGCTGGCAGCGAGTCATCTTCGGCCTGATGTGTTTCATGACCCTCAACGGCCTGTTCGGCCCCGGCAATTGGGGACTAACGCTTGGCTCCATCGAAAGCTACCGCGGCCACACCAAGGGCTATCATTTTTATTTTAATCACGCGCTGGCCATCGCGCTCATTGTCGCAAAATGGCGCGAGGACAGAAAGTCTTTCCGCTGGCTGCCGCCGGGAATCGGGTTATTCCTGCTTTATTGCGGGGTGTCATTGCTTTCCATCGGCGGCGCGGAGGACAGAAACCTAGCCTACATGGCTGCACACAAAACAATCTTTGCGTCGGTGCTGATGATTGCCACGTTCAACACGCTGCGCACGGCGGAAGATTTCAAATTTTTCCTCCGCGTCATGGTATGGACGATGACGTGGGAGCTATTCGTCTGCCTAAAGATGAAATACCTCGGTCACATGTATCAAATCCACGGCACGTTCGAGCACCAGAATCCGCTGGCGATGTATGCCGTGATGATCGCGATGGTGTTTCTCGCCGTCGGTCTCGGCCCGCATTTCAAAGGCGCGAACTGGATTATGTTCGCCTTCATCATCTGCGCCATCATCATTGAATGCACACTCTCGCGCGGCGCATTGGCGATGTTTGCCGCTGGCACGATTCTCACCGTGGGCTTGAGCCTAGCCGAAAAAATCACGACGCGCCGGCTGGTCACCACGGCAACGATGGCCGTCGTCGGCGCCATCGGTTTGGTGCTCGTGCTTGATACCATCATCTCGCGCTTTCATGACAAGGGCAATCAGGCCTCCGGTGAACTCCGGGAAGTGATGAAAGACTGCTGCCGCGCGATGGTGCAGGATAAGCCGCTTGGCATCGGCTGGAACAACTACGCACTCCTCATCAATTATCCGTATCCCTACGCCGAGATTTACTACGACTGGGATCGCAGCCGCGGGATGAAGCCGAATTACGAGGTCGCCAACGGCGTCGTCGAAAGCCACTATTATCTGCTCATCGCGGAAAACGGCTACATCGGGCTCTACGCCTGGCTGCTGGTGATATTCGTCGGCCTCTGGCGGAACCTTCGCGCGGTCTTTTTCTTTGAACACTCATTCGTGCGCGTGTTAAGCCTCGGCATTTTCATGGGTTGCGCGCTCAATTACGCGCAGAGCACACTGGAGCGCGTCCTTGTCCAACCACGGAATCTCATGCTCTGGCTCATCCTCTTGGGCATCACCGCGCGCATCGAAGTCATGCGCCGCGAAGCCAAGAAACAAAAACACACCGACCAATTGAAATGAAACCAAACCAGCTCCGCCCGTGGTGGCTGCGCAAACGGATTCTGTTCCCACTTGTTCTGCTCGCCGGTGTCACCAGCGCCGGCGTCATGGCATTCATCAATTCCAACACCTCAACGATTGTAATTTACAACGAAACTGGAAATCCATTGCCACCGCTGCTAGTCCGCGCCTGCGGCCAGGAAAGAGGTTTTCCAACGCTCGCCGAGCGCGAGTCGGTGCAATTCGCGCTCAAGCCGTCCGGCGGCGAGACTCCGGTGCAACTCGAACTCGCCACCGACCCGGCATGGAAATGGGAAGGCGAGCTCATCAAACCGCACGGCGGCTACCGCGTTTCCATCCGCCTTTGGCCCGACCGGCAAGTGGAGGCTTACACCGAGATTTCCTGGCTGCAACGCACTTTCAGCGTTAAATGAAATTCAGTTGAAACGTCCCCAAAGCCGCGCGTAAGCCGCGACCAGTCCGGCGAATTCAATTTCCTCCGTTCGCAATTCGGAACAGACTTTTTCAAAATCATTTTCACCCCACAGCAGCAAAGCCAGCGCGTGAAACAATCGCTCGCGGGGATAACGAGAGCAGGACAAACCGCCCGCCCCGAATGCGCGGAAGTTCACCAGCCGGTTGCGCAGCGCCGAAGTCTCCGGGCAAAGATTCGCGTCGCTAAAGGCGTAGTCACGCGGCGCATTAAATTTTATTTCGAGTCGCTTTGATTCTAGCCACAGCCAGAGCTGCTTGCCAAGCGCAGAGAGCTCGGCGTGCCGGTTTGCCAGATTTTCGCGCGATTCAGCAGAACGATGCGGATGCAATTTGAACTCAACACCTGCCTCGTGATGCGCAAGTAACGGCGCGGCCCAAGCGAGTTCGCTCTTGATTTCAAACTTCGCCAAACGCGCGTGACGCTCGCGGCAACTCCAATGATATTGTCCGTGCGCGGCCAGCAGCACGTCGCCAAACGCAAGCTGCGCCTTTGCTAAATTGCGTCCAACAAAGTCCGACTCCGCTTCGCCGAAATCTTTCCGCTTTAATTTTTCGAGTGAATAAAGCAGGCCGGAGCAGCGATTGAACAGCAACCGCGTTGCCTCGTGCAGTGGAATCTTCGCCGCATCACGGTGATGTTCGCAGCCCGCAAACAAGGCGTCATCACCAAGCTGCCAGCGATGGCCGGCGACGAGGTCGTAGTAGAACATGCTCGGCGGACTGCGGCGCAATTTATCGAGCGTGAGAACTTTGAACTCCACTTCGAGACCGGCCTCCGGGGAAAGGCTTTCGCCGAGTTCGTGTAGAGAATGGCGAAACTTGCGCTCGGCGAGAATCGGGTTGCCCCGGATAAAAACGAAAAATTCCAGATCATTGTAGGGCTGGTCGCCAGCTGGCGTTTTCAGCACACCGCCCTCACCACGACCATAGCCGCCGCCGAGCGCGATGCCGTCTAGTTTCGCCACCGGCACGAGTGATTTGACACCGGCCAAAACCTTTTCACACGTTTTTCCGAGATGCGTTTCCAACGTGTCGCTGCCGTCAATGGTGAAGCGCTGGTTCATGCCGGATGCGCCTCCTGCCAGCCCTGACGGAAACCGGCGAGTTTGCCTTTGCGTTGCTGCCAGCGGATGCTCGCCGAGTGCGCGAGCTCGCCTAGGCGTTTTTCGCGTGCACAGAATTTGGCATCGTGCCGCATATCGCTGACCCAGCCAAATAGAACGGTTTTGGCAAAATTAAATTCTGCCGGCGAGCCGGTCCAGGCCTTGCCGATAGCGCGAGCGTCGCCGAACGCACGCTTGTAGCTCTGCTCCGGCGTATAATTATGCGAGTGCATCGCTACCGACTCCGGCACATATGCCACCGTATAGCTTTGCGCCTTGCACCAGCGTGTGTATTCATCATCCTCGGCGTATTGCAAATCCTCGCGGAAACCGCGCTTGGCCCAGACATCCTTTCGCAAGCCGCTGCTGACCATGCTAAAAAAATGCTCCCAATTCGCCGACTCGCGGTTTGGACCGAAGCAGCGGTCGTAGTCGTTTGCAAAAACCGCCTGACAATCAGGCCGTGGAATCTGTCGGCCGAAACATGCCGCCGTTTTCGGATCTTGCAACGCGTTCACCAGTGGCCGCAGCCAGTTCGTGCCTTGCGGCGTGGCGTCGGCGTTGATGAAGATTCCAAATTCAGATTTTGCCAGCCGCATTCCCTGATTCATCACGCGGCTGGGATTATATTCCTTCGGCGTGATTTGGACGAAGTGCGCGGGCTGCGCGGCGCGGATTAATTCCTGCGAGCCATCCGTCGATCCGGAATCAATCACGATGAGTTCCCAGTTTTTAAACTCTTGCGCCGCGAGCGCGGGCAGCGTGCCTTTCAGCGCCCAAGCCTCGTTGAACGAACGCATGATGATGCTGACGAATGGATCGCTCATATTCGCACCGCTTTTGCTTTGAAGCCAAGCTTGCGGCCAAATTTTTCAGCGAATTTCTGGCGCTCATCCGCCAATAAACTGAATCGCCACATGCCCGCCGCGCTGGCGGCGGCGACCAAGGAACTTTCCGCAAGCATGATAATTGTGTTGTGGCCACTTACCCAGAAGGGTTGCAGCCGCAGAGCGAGCGCGACGGCCACCATCGGCAGACAGCCGCGCCAGTTCGGCAGAATCGCGCGCCGGAAAAGCTGCCAGCGCGTGAGCTGCGCCTCGTGCGCCGTCCAGCCCCAAATCAAACCCCAGCCGAACAAGACCGTCGGCACGACCGATCCGAGCGCGACGCCGAGGATGCCCCACTCCACGCCGAACGCACTCCGCAACCAGAACGTTAGTCCAATGCTCAAAGACACATTCACCACCGCCTCGGCTACGCTTTGTTGCATGAGCCGTTTTTCCTGGCCGGCCATCATGAACATGTTTTTGAAGACCCAATGCGTCAGCACGAGCGAGTAATACCAGAACACCAGCAGTTCCCCGGCCCAAATCATCGGGCCGGACGGATGCTTCACGCCGGTAAGCAGGCGAATGACCCCATCCATGTAAAATTCCGTGACCACGAACAGCGGCGTCGCCGCGAGCACGCTATAACGCAGTCCGCCCAGCATCATGTCGCGCAACGCGGCAGAATCGCCCTTCGCGTGCAGGTGCGCCGCCGTCGGCGTGAGGACTTCGGCAATCTGCTTTGTCAGCAGGCCAAACATTTCGCCGACTTTGCTGCCGCCCTGATACGTCGTCACCGACGCGACGCCGAGAATTGAGCTGATGATCGGCTGATCGGTCTTGTTGCGGACGACGTTGCTCAACGTGTTGGCGTAGGCGAAGACGCTGAATTTTCCCGTCTCAAACATGGTGTGGAGCGAGAACAAACTGGGCCGCAACTTCACGCCGGGCATGTGGGCGAGCGCCAGCTTCATCGCGAGCAGATACGGCAACAGCACGCACACGAGCGAGGCGACGATGAGCGTCATGAAACTTAGCTTGAAATAAATCACCACCGCCACGGCAAGAAAATTTGTTACCGTGCCAAGGATGTTGATGTTGTTCGCCGTGGTCATGCGCTGCTGGCCTTGCAACACTTCGGGGAAAATGCCAAACGGAAACGCCAGCCCGATGCCCGCGAGAAACACAATCATGATGCGGCGGTATTCCTCGCGATGCGCCGCACTGACCTTGAACAAATCAATCAACGGCCCGGATAGCGCCACGCCGATGGCAAACGCGACCGCCGCCATGATAAGATAGAAAAAGAAGATCGTGCTCAACAGCCGGCTGACCTGCGGCCACTCCTGCTTCACAGAAAGTTCCGCCACGCGCTTCTGCGCCGAGTAGCCGAAGCCGAAATCCAGCAGGATACCGTAACCGAACACCGCCCACAGCAGCGACCAAAAACCAAACTGCTCCGGCACTGCGTTGAGGCCCTGATACAGCAACCGGAACGTCACCAACCCAAGCACCATGCGCACGATGATGCGCAGATAGCTGGTTAACGCGCCCTTGACGACGTTGCGTTTGACGTGGTCGTGGCTCATTGGCGGCACGCGCAATTTTCTTCCGCGCGCTGGTAAAGGGTTTCGAGCTGCTGGCCAATTTGCGTCCAGTCGTATTTTGACTTCGCTTCGCGCGAGCCGTTCGCACCGATTTTATTTTTCATTTCCGGATCGGTGGCAAAACGGTTCAACTTCGCCGCCAAATCTGCCGCGGCGTCGCTGGCATTCGGATCAATGAAGAAACCCGTTTCACCGTCGCGCACCAGCGCCTGCAAACCGCCGACGCGGCTCGCGATGACCGGCTTGCCGGAACTCCACGCCTCCAGCACAACAATACCGAATGGCTCGTGCATCGAAGGCAGCACAAAAACGTCGCAGGCGTGGAAGGCTTGAATCAATTCAGGATTGTCATTCCGCATTCCCGGCAGAATTTGCACGCGGTCGCCAAGACTGTTGGTGGTGATGAAGTCGCGCAGTTTCTTCGCGTAATCTGGTTGTGTTTCCGGTCCGATGAGGATGAGAAATGAATTGGAATGCTGCCCGCGCAACTTGGCGAAGGCTTCGAGCGCCAGCATCTGGTTTTTCTGCGCGTCAATGCGGCTGATGTTCAGCGCCAGAAATGCCCCAGGTGGAATTCCATGTTTGGCGCGAAACGCCGCGCCGTCGCCAGCGGCGAACTTCGCGCAGTCCACGCCGTTCGGCAGATACGCGATACGGTCGTGCGTGAGCTGTTTCTTCGCCTTGTCCATTTCGCTTTGGCCGACACAAATCACGAAGTCCGCGTCGTCAAGCACGCGGCGCGAACCGAACAGCGCGCCGAACGGTTTACCCCATTCGGTTTTGTTTTCAATCGGCTTGAGCATCGTGCCCAATTCGGCGGTCGGCACATCGAAGACGCCGCCGTGCAGCGAAACAACGAATGGCTTCTTTTGCCAACGCGACGCAGTGCGGACTTCGCCGCCGAGCCGCTTGAGCGCGTGCGCGTGAAACAGCCGGACATTTTTCTCGCGACGCAGTGCGTTGAAAAGCGAGAGCGAAAGCAGGTTGCCGCCCTTTTTGTCTAGCGCGGCCTTGTCGGCGGCGCTCAAGCCGAAAAATGGATAGCAATACGGAAAGCGTTTGACCGGCACGTCACCGATGGATTCGTCGCGCTGTTTTGCCAACGCCATCGAGGTGTGGATTTCCGGCTGCCAGCCGGCGCGCTGCTGTTGACGCGAGATTTCGAGGATGACGGTTTCCGTGCCGCCCCATTCCTCCGCGACGAAACGGCGCGGGACATGGATGATTTTTTTTGCGGCGTTCATTTGGCAGCGGAATTTTTTGCCCTCGCGAGCAACGCGGTTTTTTCCATGATGCGGCAGATGTGAGGAATGTGCGTCACGTCGTCGGGAATCGATGGCTGGTTGGTGCAGAGCGTGGCGTAGCTTTGCGGGTCGGTCGGATGATACCCGTGCATCGCGCGAATCGGCCGTTCGCCCATGTGGCTCGGCACGATGAGCACGCCCTCGCGCATCAGGAAAATCGTCTCGCCAAATTTCCGGTCCGGAAATAGCGCGCGATAATGCTGCAATTCGTCGTCCGGCATGATGCGACCTTCGGGAACTTTACCGAGTGCTTCGTGGATGAGCTTGCGCGCGTTGTCGTTGAAAAACCAAAACCGGGCCATCGTCGAGTCATAAACGACGGCGTAATCTTTTTCCATCTTCACGGGCAGTGCGTCAATCTTCGCTTTCAAATCCACGAGTTCGTCGCAGTTCGCCATGCCGTGATCGCTGAAAATGTAGAGATGAACTTCGGAATAATGATTCTTCGCAGCAGCGAGCACCTTCTCAATCCATTGCTCGTAAACGCGCAGCTTGGCGGACACTTCCGGCGATTGATTGCCGACCATGTGCAGCAAGCCGTCGAGGCCGGCCCAATATTGAAACACAAAATCAACGCGCTCGGCTTCGATGGCGGCGATGATGTCATCGCGGTTCTGCTCCTCGGATTTCGTGGTGTCGGTGACGAAATACGGAATTTTATTTCCGACCAGAAAATCAAAAATATTCGGCCCGCGATTCATGCCCTTCGGCTGGAGCGGACTTTTTTTCTCCGTGAAATCAAACAGGTGGATGAACTTGAACGGAATATTGTAGAGGTCGAAGTAGCCGCGAAATTTGAGCTGCACCTTCACGAACTTCGTCAGGTAACGGCGAAAAATGCGTCGGCTCGTCACCGCCGCTGGCAGCCAGCGCATCCAACGCAGCGAGCGGAACGGTGAATTTTTTGGGTCGTAAACAAAATAACACCAGTTGTAATGTTCGTCCGGCCAGTGGCCGGAAAGAATCGAAGGCACGCAGGTCGAGCTGTAGCCGAAAACGGATTCTAGTTTCTTACGGTTCGGCGCAAAACTTTTGCCGAACGGATTATCGCGCAGGATTTCCCAGCCCATCGCGTCAATCATGATGAACAGTGGCAAAATTGGTTTCATATATTGTCTCCCAGTCGTTTGAGGATTTCAGGTAAAAACTGTTTTTTGCGCGAGACACAGCCGGCCCAGACTTCGCCACTAGCACCGAGCAGTTGTGTCAGCGTGAAATTTTTTGCGTCAAACAAAACCAGACTGTCACCGCGAAAAATATCCGTGACCAGCAGCGCTGCAAAATCCCAGCCGCCGCGCTCGCGGCGCTCGTGCAAGGCGGTGGCGAAGTTTTTCAGATGCGCGCCGTTCAGCCGCGTGCGGTCCACGGTTTCGATTTGCGCGACGGCAAATTTTGCGCCGCCACCGGCAAATTCCTTCAAATCTTTTTCCACCAATTCAGCCGCCGGGCGTTCGAGTGTTTCGTCGTTGCGAATCAAAACCTCGCGGCCAAAATTTTTCAAATCTACCTTCGCGCGGCGCGCGAGCGCGGCGGCTTGCTGGCGGTCAACTTCCGTGGTCGTCGGCGAAGTAAGCAGCAGCGTGTCAGCGACAATCGCGCCGAGCAAAAGTTTTGCCTGTGAGGGTGAAGGTTTTTTGCCGTGCTCCGAAAATTTGCACGCGATGATGGTCGCGGTGCTGCCGACGGGCCGGCAGTCCACGCGGATGGGCAGCGCCGTTTCCAGCGTGCCGACACGGTGATGATCCACAATCTCGACGATGTCCACGTCGGCGATGCCCTCGGGGGCTTGGTGCTGCTCGAAATGATCCACCAACACGACGCGGCCGCGCGGAAAATTGATGACTTCGGTGCGCGACAAGACGCCGAACAGCGTGCCGTCGGGATTCATCACTGGCAGTGCGAATTGCGCCTGCCGCAACGCGGCCTGCGCCTCATGAATCGTCTGGTCGGGCGTCAGCTTGGGAAAATTTTCAGATTGCATCAGCCGCGCGGCGGGGATCGCCATCGGCAGTTGTGTGGCGAGCGCCATAAGCGAGCCGCGATAATGCAGCACGCCGAGGCCGGGACAATCGCGCATGGCCTTTTTCCAAGCGGCAGTTTTCATCGGCGCGCAGGTGATTACGATGGCCGCGCCGGCATCGCGGCAGCGCGCGAGCAATTCCGGCTGATCGCCCAGCAAGGCAAGTGAACCAGGCGAAAGCCGGCTTAAATCAAGGACAATGTGGCCATCGGCTTCGGTCCTCGGCTTCTGCCAGCGGGTGAGCCTGAGAAATTTTTCAAGGTTGGCAACGGAAAAAAGCACGCCAAGAAAATCTTCGGCGTTGGCGTGATAAAAATAATTCGCCATCGGCATCCGATCGCTCAAAAGTCCGAGCAGTTTCTTTTTATCATCCACCACCGGCACGACGCCGATACGATGGCGCATGATTAATTCCAGCGCATCGCCGAGCGCGGCCTCGGCGCCGATAGATAAAACATCGCGGCGGGCAACGTCGCGGACGCGGGCGTGAAGATGGCTGACGACGCGCGGCAATGAGATTTTCGCCTCAGCAAAAAGCCATTTCGTCTGTTTGGAGAGTTCGCCCAAGACGACACCCTCAAATAGTTCGCCAGATGGAAGCGAGTTGAGCAACGCCGCGTAAACCACCGCCGATACAGCCGAATCCGTGTCGGGCCGCCGGTGGCCAACAATGAACGTCGGACGTCTGGCGTGGTCTCGGCTCATGCAGCGGTGTGACCGAGAATTTTCTGCACCTCGCCCAGAAGCTGGTTTGGGCTGAATGGCTTGGCGAGGAATACGGCGGCGCCGGCCAGTTCCGCCTCAACCTTGGTCAGCGCGTGGCCCTTGGCCGAGAGCACGACGACCGGAATATTTTTTGTTGCCGAATTTTCCTTCAACTGCCGCAACGCACCGAGACCGTCGAGGCCGGGCATGATCACGTCCAGCACGATGAGCTGCGGCGACGCGCTGGCGGCGAGATCAAGCGCCTCCTTGCCGTCGCGACAACTGATAATTTCGTAGCCGCCTTTTTTGAAGGTCAGCTCAAGCAGGCGCACCATGTAAACCTCGTCGTCGGCAATGAGGATTTTGCTGGGGGTTGCGGGATTCATGCAGTATTGCGGATGAGGATCAAGGTCTGGTCATCGGTGAGCGGCGCGTTGCCACAATAATCAGCGATGCGCCCGAGCAGAAAATGCCGCGCCGCGTGAGTGTCCGTGGTCTGCGCCCCGGCACGGGCGAGTAGTTCCAGCAATCTTTTTTCTCCCAGCATTTCGCCGGCGGCGTTGCGCATTTCGCTCAAACCATCAGTATAAAGCAGCGCAGCAGATCCGGGCGGCAGCACCGTCGCTGTTTGATAATATTTTGCCGAAACTTCAATGCCCAGCGGAAATCCTGATTGGCCAATGGCACTCGCTTCAGCCTTGCTCGGCTGCCAAAATAATAACGGACAATGACCGGCACTGGCGGAAACCAATTTTGCTCCGCGTGAATCGAGATAAACTACCTGCGCCGTCGCGAACATGTCCACGCGCGATAAATCGGGATACAGCGTGCGGTTCGCCGCCTCCAGCAATTCCGCCGGCTGCGAGAACAATTGCGGCATCGAGCGGATGGTGCTGCGCAACACCGCCGCGAAGAGTGCCGCCGGCACGCCCTTGCCCATCACATCGGCTATGACCAGCAACACCGCGCCGTCGCCGGCCGGAATCAGATCATAAAAATCGCCACCAACCTGCAGCGCGCTCTGGCACGCCACTGATAATTCCAGCGGCAGGCAGGCGGGAACGCTTTCCGGCAGCAGGGAACGCTGAATGTCGGCGGCAATCTGCAATTCCCGTCGCGTGACGCGCGTGGCGGTGCGCTCGTCGAGAAGGCGGGCATTGACAATTTGAATCGCCAGAAAATCAATGAAAGTGTGGAGCAGATTTACCTGGGCGGCGGTGAATGGCTTTTCCGCCGCGAACCGGCCCAGCGCAGCGGTGCCGACCAGCTGGTTCGCTACGAAGAAGGCATGGCAAATGCCGTTGCCCACAGGCATGACAGCATAGAGTGGATCATACTTGTCCAACGGCTCATCCGGATCAAACCAGATGTCCTGCCGGTTTCGCGCCGCACCAATTTCAACAGACGGTTTATTTTCCACAAGGGCTACCGGCGGTAAAATGGCCGGCGCATGATCCGGCAAAACCAGCAGCGTCTCCAATTTCTTTCCATCGGTGGACAACAAACGCAGCACCGCGCAGTCTGCCTCCGCGATCTGCATCAAATCGCGGAGCAGCCGCTGGGAAAAATCTTTTACATCGGTGTGTGCACCCAATTCTGCGCTGTAGCGGAACATCGCCACGAGACTTTCATAGCTCGACGCCAGCTCGGCGGTCATGTCGTTCAATGCTGCCTCGGCCTCGGCCAGCTTCGCTTGGAGCCGGCCGGAATCCGGCACCAGTTCTTTTTCCACCTTCGCCCGGGCGCGCTGCAAAACCATGACATTCTGATGCGAATTGCGCAGGTAGGCGACATTGTCGGTCAGCGATTTGATGAGAAACAGGCCACGACCATTTTCAGATTCGACATCGGGCAAATCAATTTCCTCCGGCCACTCAAAGCCTGCTGTGTGATCGGTGATACGCGCCTCAACATCACGTTCACCGGCAGATATCTCAATCACCACCGGTAAATTACGCTTCTCGGCAGGAACGTATTTCACCGCGTTGTTCGCAGCCTCGACCAGCGCCAGCTCCCAGCCGCCGAGTTCGGCTTCGGAAAGTCCTTTTTCCGCAAGCCAGTCCCGCACTTGCAACGTGGCACTGCGGACGGCGGAAAATTCACACGGCGATTCCAACCGGAGCGAACTCCGAAAATCACGGCGCAGGGCGCTGGTAGCGTTGGCGTTCACGGCGTGATCTCAAAAATTTCGTCGAAATGCAGCAGCCGGAGCAACTGGCGCACGACCGGCAGCGGTTCGCGCAGGCGCAGCTTGCCGGCGCGCGGGGCCAGCCATTTGTGGATGCTAATCAAGGCTCCCAGTCCGTCGCTGTCAATAAAGCGAATCAGCGCGCAATCCACTTCCACCAGTTGGCAAGACTCGTTCAGGTGCAGCTTGAGCATTTGCTTGAACTCCGTGCAATTGCTCGCGCCTAGCCGGTCAAGGCCGGTGACGCGCATGCGGTCATGGTCAACCACGATGTTCATCAAGCAACGATTTCAAAAACGCGGTGCAGCCGCGTCAGTTCCAAAATCTGCTGGATGTTGGAAGCGGGTTTGATGAGCCGAACCGTGCCGTTGCGCGAACGTAGCGTCTTATGCAGCGAGATCAGCGTTCCGAAACCGCTGCTGTCGAGGAAGCTCAACGTCGAAAGGTCGAGATCCAGATAGAGGCAGCCAGCCGGCAGCGCGGCACGGATTTCGTCACGCACCTGCGCGGCGTTAGCAGCGACCAGTTCCTGCAGACCGGTCACCACGGAGGTTTGGGAGTCTTTGTGTTGGATGTTCATTGTTCTGATTCTATTTCGGTTCAGTGGTTTTGGGAAGAGCGCAAAATTGCCTTCCACAAAATTTCCCGGTCAAGCCGCGCACCAGCGCGCACCGCGTAAAAACTGGAATGCGCCCGCGCCTCGTCGTCAAATTTTTCGCCGCCGCCAAACGTATCGGCCAGCGAAAAAAATCCGACGGGCGCTGCGAGCCAGAGCTGCTCGAATTCCGTTTCCAGTTGCTGCGCCTGCTCGCGCGTTAGCGGACGATTGCCGACCCAGGTAAAATCGCCATGCGTCACGCTCCAAAGCTGTGGCCAGCGCCGCCATTGACCACGAAAACAATCCAATTCGAAATAATCCATCTCGCGCAGCGACGCCGTGCCGATCACAGCGGTCGGAATCACCGCGCGCTTTTTTACGAACAGATTTTTTGCGCCGCGATTCTTCAGCCACGCCAGCAACAGCACTGGACTGGTCAAAATCAAAAGCAGCAACGCCAAAAGTTGGCCATACCAAGGGCTGCTCCGACGGAAACCTTGGCCGCCCTGCAAATCACCGAGCAAAAAAGTGTCCACGATTTCCGCGAATGAGCCGGTTGCGTGGTTCAGCAAGCCATCCGCCCACGCGAGCGAATTTTTCACCTGCGTCATGGTGCCGACATAAGTGCGCGCTCCAATCCACGCGGCCGAAATTTCCGCATGACTGTCCACCATTGCCGCATCCTCGATAAAAGCATCCGGCCCGACAACCGCACCGTCGCGCACCCAGACATTTTCACCGATCCAGCACGGCGCGACGAGTTTCGCGGATGAATCAATTTTGCAGCGCAAGCCGGCCCAGATTTCCGGCGCGATTTCTCGCGCGCCAACGCGCGCCTTGCCAGCCTGCGGCAGCCACGCTTTCAACGCGGCAAAAAATCCGGCGTAGTTCTCGAACAGCGGTTGCTCCGGCAATGCCGGCAGCCGGTCGGCCACCAAAACCATTTCCAAATCGAACCGCTTTTTTGCCTCAACCACGGATATTTCACGTGCTTCGGCCAGCACTTCGAGTTTTAAGCCCCAGCGTTCGCCTCGCCCAACAGCCGCGCGAATCTGATCGGGACGATCGGACGCCAGAATAATTATTTCCTTTGCGCCACGTTCCGCCAACGCCGTGAGCCAGTGCGCCAATAAAGTCGGCCCCAACACCGGCACGAGCGCGAGCGGCGTCTTCCGCGCAAGGAAGGTTACTTCGAGGCGGCGGTCGGGACAGATGACGACAGCTTTCATGCGCCTTTGCCGAATAAAATTGCCGGAACGGTCTTCACCAAGAGCCACAAATCTTTCCAAAACGATTGGCTCTCGATATAGCGCACGTCCAAATCTACCTGCTCCTCAAAATCAATCGAGTTGCGGTCACCGATTTCAAACAGGCCGCCTTCGCGCTCGCCGACTTGCCAGAGACAAGTGATGCCGGGCTTGACGTTGAAACGGCGGCGATGGCGCTGTTCGTAAAGTTCCACTTCGCGGCGAATCGGCGGACGTGGACCGACGATAGACATTTCGCCTTTTAACACGTTCCAAAATTGCGGCAGTTCGTCGAGCGAAGTTTTGCGGATGATTTTTCCAATCTTCGTGATGCGCGGATCATCCTTCATCTTGAAGGTGATGCCTTCTTTCTTTTCATTTTTGGCGAGCAAATCTTTCAATTTCGCCTCGGCGTCCACGCACATGGAACGATATTTCAACATCCCGAATTCGCGACCGTTCAAACCGTAGCGTGTCTGCCGAAAAAAAATCGGTCCGCCGTCCAGCTTCACGGCAACACCGATAAAAATGAAAACCGGCGACAACATGACCATCGCGATGAGGCTGATGAAGATGTCGAAGACGCGCTTGAGGAAATGTGCGAAACCGGTGGTGAAATTCCACGCCACTCGCTTCCATTTGACGTAGAAATTCAGCCGCGCACGCCCCCACGGCGTCTGCGCCGTGAGCAGGCGGGCGGCCATCCGGTCACGAATTTCCGATTCGTTCATGGTTTAAGTTTTTACGGTTGCTTCCGACTGGCAAAAATAAAGCAATTTGCGCACCAACCCGTCGAATTGCGCCTCAGCAAAGGGCGAGACCACAATTAGTTGTGCCTGTGAACGCTGCGGCTCAACAAAACGCTCATGCATCGGCTGGACGTGTTCCAAAAACTGACAACGCACTGACTCAAAACTGCGTCCGCGCTCGCGCACATCACGTTCGCTCCGGCGATAAAACCGTTCTTCCGCGCCGCAATCGACAAAAATGGAAAGCGCAAATTTTTCGCGCAGCCAGTCGTGGTGCAAGAGCCATAGCCCATCCCAAACCACCAGCGGCGGCGGCAAAAAAATACGAGGTGATTTGTTCCGTGTGTGCGTGGAAAAATCATAAACCGGCAGCCCCAGATTTTCTCCAACGCGCATCGCACCGATCACCGCGCGGAATTTTTCCCAGTCAATGGCCGCCGGATTGTCAAAATTCACCACCTCACGTTCCGCCAGCGGCAGCTGCGACAGGTCACGGTAGAAATCGTCAAGGCTCAACCGCTCCGCACGTGGCGCGAGCGCGGCGGCCAGTTTTTCCGCCAGCCAGGTTTTACCCGACCCACTCCCGCCAACGACCGCGACGTGAACCGGCGATTTCATTTTTTGTTTTTCTCGGCGATGACGCGCGCAAACATCTTTTCAAGATCGCCGACGTAAGTTTCAAAATCGTAGCGCTCGCTGACGAGTCTCAGCCCGGCCTCGCCGAGTTTTTTCGCGAGAGGCTTGTCGGTTAATAGCTGATCAATACGCGCAGCAAATTTTGAGCGGTCCATCCACGGCACGAGAAATCCGTTCTGACCGTCGAACAACCAATCTTTGATGCCTCCAGCATCAAACGCCACAACTGGCAGTGCGTAGCGCATAACTTCCAGGCCAATGGTAGCAATCGGTTCTGGCCACAGCGAACTCAAGGCGACGACGCTGCATTCGCGGTAGTAGCCTTTCAATTCATCCTGCGGAATAAATCCTTTGAAGTGAACGCGATCAGCCAGACCGAGCTTTTGGGAAAGCTCCTCACAGAACGCCTTATGGTTTCCGTCACCTAGGATAATGCATTCAAATTTTGCTTTCACCTGTGCGAGCGCTTCCAGCAACACGTCAACACCTTTGCCGCGAATGATTTGGCCAGCGTAGATGATGAGGTTGCGGTCGCTAAAACTGCTGCGCAAATCCGGATCGCCCATGCGCGGCACGGGCGCGTGAATTTCGATCCGCTTCGCGTCAAAGCCGTTGTTCAACAATTCGTCGCGCATGTAAGTCGTGACCACAACCATGCGGTCAAACCGGCGATTGAGAGCGATCTCATTTTTCTTTTCGGAATAGCTGACCCATTTGAGCGGAAAGCCACCGCCGGAATTTTTCACCACGGACGCAAGGCACGGAAAAACACAATACGGCGATGCGGCGCGGGTGCAAATTTCGCGGGTGAAGTAATTGTATTTGTAGCTCCGCATACAATAGATGTCATGGTCGTGAACCATGCGGAGCAGCGGAACACCGCTTTCAACGAATGTTTGAATCACCGAAAGGTCGGCCATCTTGTGAACATAAACAGCATCCGGCTGGAAATCGGCGAGCGCCTTTTTAACAATGAACGCATTGTTGCCATCGCCAAGCGCGGCGCGAAACGGAAAGGTGGTTTGCCATGCGACCTCATTCTTGCCGGTGGACGGCCCATGCAAAATGCCGAGGCTGTGGCCGCGCTTGCCGAGTTCGGTCGCAGTGATGTGGGCGTTGGCCTCAGCTCCAGCCAGCGCTCCGAACCTTTCATGGACGTATAACACCTTCATGATATTCTAAACCGCAAATTTTCATTGCCCGCCCCGTCAACTTCCAAGTCCTTTTGATTAGATTAAAACAGACTGTGTGCATCCGCTCAAAATATCAATAAAAATTGACCGCTACTTGGCACCCATGAAGAGCCAGCGGAAGGTGCGTGGCCCCTGAACACATTTTGCCTTTGACACAACCAGAAGCGGCCACAATAGGGGTTTCCCTTATAAGCATAACTAGTTTTCTTAGTCTTAATCAGGTTTGGCACCAATTGTCGCCAATGGCGACTTATCCTAAATTGTCTTCATGCAAACAATATTTGCTAAACCAGAAACCGGCACTGAATCGGCAGACCGGACTCCCCTCCACCCTCCCTACAGCGGCAGTCCGTCAGAAAATGGCACCAGCAACCGCGCGCTCGTTGACGCCCTAGCCAACTCGCGCACTTACCGCGAATACGAGCGCGCCTTCGGCGACATGACCGGTCTGCCCATAGCCTTGCAGCCGGTGGAAACGTGGCAACTGCCCCATCACGGCAAGCGAAATGAGAATCCGCTTTGCGCACTACTTTCCAAGAAGAGTCGCGCCTGTGCCGCCTGCCTGCAAGTGCAGGAACGCTTGTGTCGCAAGGCTGCCGTAGAGGCTGAGACGGTGGTTTGCCCGGTCGGATTGTGTGATACTGCCGTGCCGGTTCACATGAGCGAGCGGCTCATCGGCTTTCTCCAAATCGGACAGGTCTTCCGCAAAAAACCCACTGAAGCACAATTCAAAAAGGCAGTGGCATTCTGTAACAAATGGGGGCTCGATGTGAGCCATGAAGTTTTGCGCAAGGCGTTCTTTTCTGGCAAGGTAGTTTCACAAAAAGAGCATGAATCTGCCGTGAAGCTCTTATCAATTTTTGCACAGCATCTGGCAATGTTGAGCAATCAGGTTTTCATCCAGCAGGAAAACGCCGAGCCGCCGGTCATTACCAAGGCACGCGCCTATATCCATGAGCATCAGACCGAGGAAATCAAGCTGGGGCATGTCGCCAAAGCTGTAAACATGAGCAGTTATTACTTTTGTAAGATGTTTAAACGGGTGACGGGCATTAATTTCACTGACTACGTTGCCAGAATCCGCATCGAAAAGTCGAAAAATCTGCTCTTGAATCCGAATCTGCGCGTCAGCGAAATCGCTTTCGAAGTTGGATTCCAGTCGCTCACGCACTTCAACCGTGTGTTCAAGAAGATTCTTGGCCAGTCGCCAACCGAATATCGCGCGCAACTGCTGGCACACTAATTTGATTCGTGCGCCCATCCCGCACCCAGCGCAATAGCAGCGTAATTTTTGACTCGGCGTTTGGCATTGGCTTTTTTTCGCAAATTGAAGATATTCACCCCGACAGCGGGATGAAGCCGAGCAAAAATATTTCGAACGGCAGGAAGCCGACGGTCAAAGAATCCGACTTGCGCGACCGCGAGGCGCGGCTGCGCGCCATTTTGGATACCGCCGTGGAAGGCATCATTACGATTGACGAGCGCGGCAGTATCGAATCTTTCAACGCTGCTTCCGAGAAAATCTTTGGCTACACTGCTGACGAAGTCATTGGCAAAAACGTCAATGTGCTGATGTCCACGCCCCACCGCGAGCGACACGACGGCTACCTTGAGAATTACAAGCACACCGGCCACGCCCGAATCATCGGCATCGGCCGAGAAACGATTGCGAAGCGCAAGGATGGCACGCTTTTTCCCATCGACCTGTCGGTCAGCGAGGTCAAGTTGAGCGACCGTCGTATTTTCACGGGCTTTGTCCGTGACGTCAGCGAGCGCAAACGGCTGGAGCGGGAGATTTTGGAAATCAGCGAGCGCGAGCAGCGCCGGATTGGTCAGGATTTGCACGACGGCCTTTGCCAGCATCTTGCAGGCATCGAAATGTTGAGCCAGGTGCTGGCGCAAAAATTGGAGCCGAAATTCAAGGCCGCCGCCGGCCGCGCCCATGAAATTGCCAAGGCGGTCCGCGCTGGCATCAGCCAGACGCGGCTGCTAGCACGCGGGCTGTCGCCAGTAACATTGGAAGCGGAAGGATTGATGGCTGCGCTCGCGGAACTGGCTTTGAACACTGAAAAGATGTTCGGCGTGAACTGTCACCTTATCTGCCCTGCCGTCGTAAAGTTCGACAATTATGCCGCCGCCACGCATCTGTTTCGCATTGCGCAGGAGGCGGTCTCGAACGCCATCAAACATGGCAAAGCCAATAAAATTTCCATTCAATTAACCGAAGACGCCTCGCACATCCGACTGCGCGTAGATGATAATGGAAAAGGATTTCCGGAAAAATTTACCGGCGGCAGCGGCATGGGTTTGCGTATCATGCAATCCCGCATCGGCATGGTTGGCGGCTCCCTGAGCATCGAACAACGGCCAACTGGCGGGGCCAGCGTTATTTTTTCTGCCCCCAAAAATTAAGCCATGCCATCGAAGATCAAAACTCCCGTCCGCCGCATCCTCATCGTGGATGATCATCCCATGATGCGCACCGGTCTGGCACAATTGATTACCCATGAGCGAGACTTGAAAGTCAGCGCCGAGGCCAGCACCGCCGGCCAGGCGATTGATCTCGTAGCGAAGCACCGATTTGACCTCGCCCTGTTAGATATCTCGCTACCGGATAAAAACGGGCTCGAACTCATCAAAGACCTGCGTTCGCTGCGCCCGGAGATGCTGATTTTGGTGGTCTCCATGCATGATGAAATGATTTACGCCGAGCGCGCGCTGCGAGCGGGTGCGCGCGGCTATATCATGAAGCAGGAAGGCGGGCAGAAATTTCTCGCCGCCATGCGGCAGGTGCTCGGTGGACAAATTTACGTGAGCGAAAGCATGTCGGCGCGGATTCTCGAAATATTTTCTGGCAAGCAGATTGGCCAGGGCGGCTCGCCGGTGCACAAGCTTTCCAACCGTGAGTTTGAAGTGTTTCAACTCATCGGCCGTGGCGTGAGCACCCGCCAGATTGCGGAGCAGCTCCACTTGAGCATCAAGACCGTGGAAGTCCACCGCGCCAACATCAAGGAAAAGCTCGGCTTGAAAACCGCGACCGAACTCGTCCGCTTCTCGCTGCGCTCGATGGATTCCCAGAGCCAGCTGTAGTCTCGTTTTCCAAAATTGTTTTAACCACCGGTGATCGCCCGCATGACAATTTCGGGTGATAATTTGCCAACGCAAGTGAAGTCGCCGCGCGCCGCGGCTGTCATTTTCTTTGCAGCAATCAAACTGATTGCTGCCAATTCAACAATTTTAACATAATTATTATGACGACCAATCCTTCCACTCCGGCCCGGCTGGAATCCGCGCACGATATCCTGCACCACAGCACCCGCCGCCCGCTTGACCCGATTTTCGCGCCCAAATCGGTGGCCGTCATCGGCGCAACCGAGACTATCGGCAGCGTCGGCCGCACCATTTTGGAGAACCTCATCAAGGGCGGTTTCGCCGGCAAAATTTTTCCGGTGAACCCCAAGCGACCCACCGTGCTCGACCTTCCAGCTTTCACGAGCATCACCGCGGTCCCGGAGACGCCCGACCTCGCGGTCATCATTACGCCGCCGCCGACCGTGCCGGGCATCGTGCGCGATTGCGGGGCCAAAGGCGTCAAAGGCGTTATTATTATTTCCGCCGGCTTCAAGGAAATCGGCCCGGTCGGCGTGGAGCTGGAACGGCAGGTCCTGGCGGAGGCCACGAAGGCCGGCATCCGCATCGTCGGCCCGAACTGCCTTGGCGTGATGGTTCCGGGAAATAAATTCAACGCCACTTTTGCCGCCGATATGGCCAAGCCCGGCAGCGTCGGCTTCATCAGCCAGAGCGGCGCGCTTTGCACGGCGATTCTCGATTGGAGCCTCAAGGAAAACGTCGGCTTCAGCGCCTTCGTCTCCCTCGGCTCCATGCTTGATGTCGGCTGGGGCGACCTCATCCAACACCTCGGCGATGATCCGAACACCAAGAGCATTGTCATCTACATGGAAAGCATCGGCGATGCCCGTTCCTTTTTATCCGCAGCGCGCGAAGTGGCGCTGACCAAGCCCATCATCGTCATCAAACCCGGCCGCACCGACGCTGCCGCCAAGGCTGCCGCATCCCACACCGGTTCTTTGACGGGTAGCGACGAAGTTTTGCAGGCCGCGTTCCAACGCGTCGGGGTTTTGCGCGTGGACAACATCTCCGAACTGTTCGACATGGCGGAAGTGCTCGCCAAGCAACCGCGCCCAAAAGGCCCGCGCCTCACCATCGTGACGAACGCCGGCGGACCAAGTGTAATCGCCACCGACATGCTTATTGGGAGCGGCGCGCAACTCGCCGAGCTTTCGCCGGAAACGATGGCGGCCTTTAACAAAATTCTCCCGCCGACGTGGAGCCATAACAATCCCGTGGACATCATCGGTGACGCCAAGCCAGAGCTTTACGCCAAATCGCTGGAAATCGCCGCGAAGGATCCGAACACCGATGGTATTCTCGTCATTCTCACGCCTCAGGCGATGACCGACCCGACCGCGACCGCCGAATGCCTCAAGCCCTACGCGCACATCCCGAACAAGCCTGTCATCGCGAGCTGGATGGGCGCGGACATCGTCGCCAAGGGCGAGGACATTCTCAACGCCGCCAATATTCCCACGTTCAAATATCCGGACCGCGCCGCGAAATCCTTCTATTACATGTGGCGCTATTCCGAGAATTTGCGCGAGCTTTACGAAACCCCCGCGATGGCGCCGGAAGATGAGCGCGGCGAAATCAACCGTGAACTGGCGGCGGAGATCATCAACGAGGTCCGCAAGTCCGGGCGCACGTTGCTGACGGAATTTGAATCCAAGAAACTCCTCGCCGCCTACGGCATCCCGACCGTCGAGACGCATATCGCCACCAACGAGAGCGACGCCGTGAAGCAGGCCGCGCGACTGGGATTTCCCGTCGTGCTCAAGCTTCACTCCGAGACCATCACGCACAAGACCGATGTCGGGGGCGTCCAGCTGAATCTGCGCACCGCCTCCGCCGTGCGGCAGGCGTTCAAGACCATCGAAACTGCCTGCACCAACAAGGCCGGCAAAAAGCATTTCCAAGGCGTCACCGTGCAACCGATGATTAAGCTCGACGGCTACGAAATCATCATCGGCAGCAGCGTTGACCCGCAATTCGGACCGGTATTGCTCTTCGGCACCGGCGGACAGCTCGTGGAAGTTTTCAAGGACCGCGCACTCGGCTTGCCGCCGCTTAATGCCACGCTGGCCCGTCGCATGATGGAACGGACCAAGATTTACACCGCGCTCAAGGGCGTGCGCGGACGCAAGGCCACCAATATCGCGGCGGTCGAACAATTACTTGTCCGCTTCAGCCAGCTCGTCGTCGAACAGCCGTGGATTGCGGAAATCGACATCAATCCCCTGCTCGTCTCCGCCGAACGCATCTTTGCGCTCGATGGCCGCGTGGTGTTGCATCCGCTGAACACGCCGGTGGACAAATTGCCCAAGTCGGCCATCCGTCCGTATCCGATCCAGTATGCCACGCCGTGGCGCATGAAGAACAAGGCCCCGCTGTTCATCCGCCCGATCAAGCCCGAGGACGAACCGCTCATCGTGAAGTTCCACGAGACGCTCTCCGAGGAAAGCGTTTACAACCGCTACTTCCAGGCGCTGAAACTTTCCCAACGCGTCGCGCACGAACGGCTCCAGCGCATATGCTTCAATGACTACGACCGCGAGATCGCGCTCGTGGCCGAACTCAAGCTGGGCAAGGGCCAGGAGCCAAAAATTCTGGGCGTCGGCCGCTTGAGCAAACAGCACACACCCGGCGAGGCGGAATTTGCCGTGCTGGTCAACGACGAATGGCACGACCAAGGCCTGGGCACCGAGCTGCTCAAACGCCTCATTGAAATTGGCCGCATCGAGAAACTCACCAAACTTAAGGGCCAGGTGCTGGCGGACAATCACGAAATGCACCACGTTTGCCGCAAGGTCGGCTTCAAGGTGGAACACGACGCCGACAGCAACATGTTCAACGCCACCTACACCTACTGATTCAACGCCGGCACCCTGCCTGATTTCCACCAACGCCCAAGGCGGACAAAGATCAAAGACCGGAACGGGCAGGAACGTCACTGACGGCAATGCCGAGTAGTTTGCCGTCGCCTCGGCATTCAAATGCGTCGGCAATCCTCTGGTTTTAGCGTTAGCGGGCGGTGATTGGATTGATTTGATTACGCTGGCGGCGATATTACAATACCGAGCGGTCGCATCGCTCGTTGTTGAGCTGACGAATATCGAGCTGAAGGCTCGGGCGCGAAGGATACCGGGCCGGACGGCAAAATCACCAAGTAAATATGCAATGAGGACGTTTCGATGAATTTCTGTGGCTCACTCCCCTCGCTGTTACTGCAGCTCAGGGTGGCGTATGAAAAAAATTTAAATTGGCTGGCGTCGAGCAGAAGTCCGAATGCAACATTTCAACCACTGTGGACGAGTTCGTCACCAACCGCCAGACGAAGTGCAAGATGCTGCGCTCGTCTGATTGGTGGTTTGGTTTGACCTACCGCGAAGACCGCCCAACCATAGTCTTGATTATCCGCAAACTAATCGCCCTCGGCGATTATCCCGAAAAACTTTGGACATGAACTTGAAACACGACGTCCGCACGATTGCTAGACAATTTCAGATCGCCGGTGAATTTCTGGAGGCCGCGCCGTATGGCAGTGGTCACATCAACGACACTTACTGTGTCGTCTTTAATAAGAACGGCTCGCGCGTCCGCTATATTTTTCACCGCATCAACCACCACATCTTCAAACAGCCCTTGGCGCTGATGGAAAACGTTCAGCGGGTCACCGCACATCTGGCTGCGAAAGTGGCAGGCGAACCCGACGCCAGCCGGCGTGTGCTGACGCTCATTTCGTCACGCGATGGCGCAGCTTATTTCCGCGATGAGATAGATAATATCTGGCGCGCTTACATCTTCATTGAAAACGCACGCGGCTACGATGCAGTCGAAAGTCCGGCTCAAGCGCTGTCGGCGGCCAAGGCGTTTGGCCGGTTCCAAAAATTGCTGGCCGACCTGCCAGCACCACGCTTGAACGACACGATTCCCGATTTTCATCACACGCCAAAACGCTTTGCAACCCTTGAAGAAACCATCTTAGACGATGTGGCCAACCGGGCAAAGTCCGCACGGGGTGAAATACAATTTGCCCTCCGCCACAAAGCGATTTGCAGTGTTTTACTCAGCGCTAAACTGCCGGAGCGCGTCACGCACAATGACACGAAGTTCAACAACGTCCTGATCGACGACGCGACCGGTGAAGGGATTTGCGTAATTGATCTGGACACTGTAATGCCAGGACTGGTGCTGTATGATTTCGGCGATATGGTGCGCACGACGACGAGCCCGGCGAAGGAGGACGAACGCGATTTATCAAAGGTCACGATGCAGTTCCCGATGTTTGAAGCGCTAGCACGTGGCTATTTGAGTTCAGCAGCAGAATTTCTGACCCCGGCGGAGAAAAAGTTTCTACCGTTCTCCGGTAAGCTCATCACCTTCGAGACCGGCATTCGATTCCTGACGGATTACCTGGCGGGTGACACATATTTCAAGGTGCATCGCGAGGGACACAACCTTGACCGGTGCCGCACACAGTTCAAACTGGTTGAGTCCATCGAACAACAGGAAGAAAAAATGAGCCAGCTCATGGAGACCCTTTGATATAGCTATTTGGTGTGATTTGATTATACATTCAAGTCATCCAACTCCGCGCCCAACTTGGGATATTCCTTACAGGCTTATCCCACACTTGCGAAAACACCTCGCGCATCATTATCGCGTCAAAGGCGGAGCATTACAAAACACCCTTTGTAATTGGTGCAAGTTGCGACTTAAAATAAAGCCTCGGTTAGACTTTCTGGCGAAAAGCTTGTGGTGATTTGCCAAAAGCCTTCTGAAAAGACAGCCGCAAATGTTCATCACTGCGAAAACCAGCACGATGCACAATGTGTTTCACCGGCACCTTGGTTTCTTGAAGGAGCTTGGCGGCACGGGATACGCGACAGATCTGAATTTCACCCAAAACACTTCGACCGGTCGCAGCTTTAAATCGCCGGTCCAAAGTTCGCCGGGCAACACCGACTTTGCGGGCGACGGACGGCACATCTACGATGTCATGGCTGAAGTTCCAAATATACTCAACCGCCGATTTCACCACGATATCCGTAACTTCCACGATGCCGCGTGCCGCTCGGCTGCGGGTATCCGTCAGGAAATGCGACATCAGTCCGATGGCTTGGCGGGAATAATTCGCCGAATTTGCGGATGGATATCCATGCACACTTACCAACAAGTATTCAAATTGTGCGCGGAATAATTTTATATTTTCAATCTCGGCAAAATTCTGTCGCAGATTGAAAGATCCCTCGCGCAGCCAGCGCAGTGGTTCGTCGCCATTGAAATGAATCCACATCAACGTCCAGCCGGTCTTGGGCGATGGCCGATGCCGGTGCCATTCGCCTGGACGGAATAAAAAGGCATCGCCGCTCCCGATGCGCCCACGATGATCGCGCGTTTCGATTTCGCCGCTGCCGGAAATGACCAATGCGAGACAGAACTCCGGCAACGTGCGCCCGTCGCGCCACTCGAAATAATAAAACGGCGCGTCGCGTTGCGGATACGATTCGCCCGGCTTGATGCGTTCCCAGCCAGCGTGCGTCAGATAGAGCGGGTCATGAAACAGTGCCTCACTGACCGGCAGTGCATGACGAAAGGGTTTATTTAGGCTCATTTATTGGGAATATAAAATCATGGTATTCAGAATGCGTCAATTAATGACATTTCTATAGGCTTATAATAAGGGGTTAATGTCGTTGCCGGTAGCCCTAGTCAATGAGTTTAATGAAAAGAAATAAATTCTCCCAAGCAGCCATGAATCCGCCCTATAAACCCACTTTGCCAGAAAGTCGTTTTCCGATTGTCATCATCGGCACGGGCGGCATCGTGAAAGACGCACATCTGCCGGCATATCGGCTGGCCGGGTTTCCTGTGGATACACTGATGAACCGCACGCGCGAGCGCGCCCAGTCGCTGGCGACGGAGTTCGGTGTCAAAAAAGTTTTCACCACCGTGGCCGAAGCCGTCGCCAACGCGCCGCGCGAGGCAATCTTTGATCTGGCGTTGCCGGCCTCGATGTTCGCGGAAACTCTGCGCCAGTTGCCTGACGGCGCGCATGTGCTGATCCAAAAGCCGATGGGCGAAACGCTGGAACAAGCTCGGGAGATTCTCGCCGTGTGCCGCGAGAAAAAGCTCCACGCGGCGATCAACTGCCAGTTGCGGTTCGCGCCGTTCGTCATGGCGGCGCGGCACCTTATCAACACTGGCGTCATTGGCGAATTGACCGACATGGAAATGCGCCTGACGTGCTACACGCCATGGCATTTGTTTCCCTTCGTCTATGGTTTGCCGCGCATGGAAATCTTGTATCACAGCGTTCATTACGTTGATTTGATCCGCTCATTTCTCGGCCAACCACGCGGCGTGCAGGCGCTCACGTTGCCGCATCCGAATTCGCCCAAGCTGTCCTCTACGCGTAGCGCGATCATCTTAAACTTTGCTTCCGGCGTGCGCGCCACCATCACCACGAACCACGATCACAATTTTGGCGCACGGCATCAGGAAAGTTATTTGAAATGGGAAGGCACCAAAGGCGCGATCTGGGCGCGCGTCGGGCTGCTGATGGATTATCCCAAAGGTGTCGGCGATGTTTTTGAATATTGCGTCCGCGAGGATGGTCGCGAGCCGGAATGGAAAACGGTCGCACTAGAAGGTTCGTGGTTTCCCGAGGCGTTTGTTGGCACGATGGCCAGTGTGCAACGTCATCAGGAAGGCAGCGACGCGACCATGCCGTCGTCGGTCGAGGATGTCATTCACACAATGGAAGTGGTCGAAGCCGCATATCTCGCGAGCGAACGCGGCGGCATTTCCCCGGAGACTCTGAAGTAATGAGCACACCCACCATTTTACGTGGCATCGCATGGAATCATACGCGCGGCTTCACGTCCGTCGTGGCCACGGCGCAGCGCTTTGAGGAATTGCATCCCGACGTCAGCATCGTCTGGGATAAACGCTCGCTACAGTCGTTCGCCGACGCCTCACTGGCGCAACTCGCCGCGCAATTTGATCTCATCATCATGGATCATCCACACACGGCGCTCGCGGCGACGGAAGGTTTGCTGCTGCCGTTTGAAGATTTTCTGCCGGCGGAATTTCTCGCGGATCAGGCAGCAAACTCGGTCGGCGGTTCGCACCAAAGCTATCGCTTCAAAGGCAAGCAATGGACGCTGGCGACGGACGCCGCCACACCGATCGCAACGTGGCGTCCGGACTTGATTGAAAAATACAAACTCACTTTACCACAAACATGGGAGGAAGTTATTGAGCTTGCACGGCGCGGTTTCGTGACGGTCTCCGCGTTCCCGATTGATGTGCTGATGCACAGCTACATGTTCAGCGCAGCGCTCGGACACAAACCTTTTTCCAGCGGTTGCGTTGCGCCTGATGATGCGCTGACAAATGCGCTCGCGGAAATCCACAAACTCGTCGCCCTCTGCGATCCGACTTGTCTCGGACGCAATCCCATCCGCACGCACGAATGGATGTCGCAAGCTGACGATCCGCGTGCAGCTTATTGTCCGTTTGCCTACGGCTACTCAAATTACTCGCGGCCGCGTTTCGCCAAATATCTGCTCAGGGCGGGCGGACTGGTGACTTTCAACGGCCGGCGCCTGCGCTCCACCCTCGGCGGCGCCGGTGTGGCCGTATCCTCGCAGACCAAAAATCCACGGTCGGCGATGGACTTCGCGCAATTCACCGCGTCGCCAGAAACGCAAAAGGGCATTTATTTTCAAGGCGGCGGCCAGCCGGGTCATCGTGCGGCGTGGTTGGATGAATCCGTGAACGCCGCCAGCAACAATTTTTTCCGCGACACTTTGCAGACACTCGACGAGGCGTTGCTGCGGCCGCAATTTCCAGACTACATGAATTTTCAAGATGCCGGCACACCGGTCGCGCACGATTGCATCGCCGGCAAAACCAAACCGGTTGACGCCGCGCGCGAGTTAAACCGCCTTTACCGCGCTGCGCTGACGCAGCATCATTGACGCATGATCCAATCCACATTTTTTGAAGACTACGCCGTGGGCACGACCCGCGACACGCTCGGCCGCACCATCACCGAGACGGACATCGTGCTGCACGCCGGCCAGACCGGTGATTTTTATCCGCACCACATGGATGCCGAATGGTGCAAGACGCAGGATTTCAAGCAGCGCATCGCGCACGGCACGCTCATCTTCAGTGTGGCGGTGGGCATGACGGCGGGCGCGATCAATCCCGAGGCGTTTTCCTACGGCTACGACCGGCTGCGCTTCATCAAGCCCGTGTTGATTGGGGACACCATTCACGTGAAGGTGACCATCAAGGAAAAGCGCGAACACAAGAAACCCACGCACGGCATCGTCAGCGAACTCGTGGAGGTGTTTAACCAGAAAAACGAAACCGTGCTCGCCTGTGAACATCTACTACTCGTCCGCAAAAAATCATGAAACCCCTCGAAGGTCTGCTAGTTCTCGATTTCAGCCAGTTTCTCGCCGGTCCGAGTGCGGCGATGCGGCTGGCCGACCTCGGCGCGCGCGTCATCAAGATTGAGCGCCCCGGCACCGGCGACATCTGCCGCCAGCTTTACATCACCAACCTCAAGCTCGATGGCGACAGCACCCTGTTTCATTCGATCAACCGCAACAAGCAGAGCTTCGCCGCCGACCTGAAAAATCCCGAACATCTCGCGCAGGTGAAAAAGCTCGTCGCGCGGGCGGATGTGTTGATTCAGAATTTTCGCCCCGGTGTGATGGATCGCATCGGTCTCGGCTATGAAGAAGTCGCCAAACTAAATCCGAAAATTGTCTATGGCATCGTCACCGGCTATGGCGCGACCGGACCCTGGGCGGATTTGCCCGGACAAGATTTGCTCGCGCAAAGCCGCAGCGGCCTCGTCTGGTTGAGCGGCGACGCGGATCGTCCGCCAACGCCGATGGGCCTCGCCGTTTGCGATCTCGCGGCGAGCGCGCATCTCGTGCAAGGCATTCTTGCTTGTCTCGTGCGGCGCGGCGTGAGCGGCAAAGGCGGCAAGGTGGAAGTTTCGTTGCTCGAATCCATCCTCGATTTGCAGTTCGAACTGACCTCGACGTTTTTGAACGACGGCGGGAAATTGCCGCAGCGCAGCACGGTCAACAACGGCCACGCGTATCTCGGCGCGCCTTACGGAATTTACGCCACGGCAGATGGTTTTCTTGCGCTGGCAATGGGATCGGTCATCAAGCTGGCGGAGCTTTTGGAATTGCCGGCGCTCGCAACTTACACGAATCCCGACACTTGGTTCACAGCGCGCGACGAAATCAAAGCGCTCATCCGCGAGCATCTGAAAACGAAACCGACGCAGCACTGGCTCGACCGGCTCGTGCCCGCCGATTACTGGTGCGCCGAAGTGTTGAACTGGCAGCAGTTGTTCCAACACGCAGCCTTTGCCAACCTCGACTGGGTCATGGAAATCGAGCGCGAAGGCGGACCGAAGATGAAAACAACACGCTGCCCGATCACGATTGACGGTGTTCGATTCAAGTCGAAACTCGGCGCGCCGCGCGTCGGCCAGCACACTGAAAAAATCGCCATGGAATTCGGCCTCACATGAAAAATAAAATTCAACGCTACGGCGCGGTCGTCGGCGTGAAGCCGGAAAAAGTGGCGCGCTACAAGGAATTGCACGCCGCCGCGTGGCCGGACGTGCTTGCCATCATCAAGCGTAGCCGGATTCAGAACTATTCGATTTATCTACGCACGCTGGCGGATGGACGGCCGTATCTATTCAGCTATTTTGAATATGTCGGCGACAATTTTGCGGCGGACATGGCGCTGATGATTGACGATCCGGTCACGAAACGCTGGTGGGTCGAGTGCGTGCCGTGCCTGGAACTGTTGCCCGACCGCGCGCCGGGCGAAGTCTGGTCGCCGCTCGAAGAAGTGTTTCACCTCGATTAAATTTATGAAAAATCCGAATCCCGATCCTGCGAAGCACAAAGAGATTCCGGTGTGGAATGCCGAGAACTGGTTTTACGAGGACATCGTCATCGGTAAAAAGCTGCGCTCCATCCGCCGCACGATTTCCGAGGGTGAATCCATGCAGTTTAACACGCTGGTTCTCGATATGCACCCGTATGTCGCGGATGAAATTTTTGCGAAGACCGAGGGCGTGTTTGGCAAGCGGCTGGTCGCAGGCGCGATGGTGTTCAGCGTTGGGCTGGGTTTGGTCGCGACGAATTGCGTGAACGCTTTCAGTTACGGCTACGACAAACTGCGCTTCATCAAGCCAGTGTTTCTCGGCGACACGCTTTACACCATCAAGACCGATTTGGAAAAAGCTCCGAAATACAAAGAGATGGGTTTGTATCGCGCGAGCTACGAAATTTTTAAGAACGATGGCGAGCTCGTGCTCTACTGCGAACATTTGCAGACCGTGAAATACCGCGACCCCGCCGCATTCGCCAATCAAATCGAGAAAAATAATCCCAAATGATTCCTGCCAATCCCCTGCTCGGCACGGCGCTGCACGCCATTGGCGCGGCGTTCGCAGCCCTGTGCTACACGCCGCAGAAAAAAGTCACCGGCTGGTCCTGGCAAAGCTACTGGCTGGTGCAGGCGGCGTTCTGCTGGTTCCTGCTGCCCATCATCGGCGCGTGGTTGACGATTCCCGAACTCGGCAACGTTCTGGCCGAAGCCCCGCGCGGGCCGATGCTCTGGTCATTTCTGCTCGGCGCCGCCTATGGCATCGGGGGCACGGCGTTTGGCGTTTCCATCCGCTACATCGGATTTTCCCTCACGTATGCGATTGCCATCGGCCTTTCAACGGTGCTTGGCACGTTGATTCCGCCGCTGGTCGCGGGCACGCTGGGCACCACCTTGAGCAAGCCGGGCGCGCATTGGATCATCGGCGGCATCGTGGTGGGCATGGCCGGCATTGCGTTCACCGGCGCGGCGGGGCGGATGAAGGAACGCGACTTGAGCGCCACCGCGAGCCTCGGCGGCTTCTCGCTCATGACCGGCTTGCTGCTCTCGCTCCTCGCGGGCGTGCTCTCCGCCGTGTATGGTTTTGCGCTGGCGGCCGGCGAACCGATTGCCGATGTGGCGACCAAATATGGCGCGGGCGTTTTTCGCGGCAACGTGGTTTACATATTTTCCAACACCGGTGCGTTTCTCTCCACGGCCATTTACTGCCTATGGTTGCACCGCAAACACAAGACCCTTGGCGAAATTGTCGAATTGCCCGCCGGGGCGGAGCGCGCCAGCCTGCCGGTGAACTGGGCGATGGCGGTGCTCACTGGCTGCTTATGGTATGGCCAGTTTTTCTTCTACAACCTTGGCCATGTGCGGATGGGCGACTACAAGTTCACCAGCTGGGCGATTCACATGATCATGCTGATTTTATTCAGCATCTTGGTGGGCTGGCTGCTGCGCGAGTGGCGTGGCGCGCGGCCTGTGACGAAAACCGCGGTCGGCGTCGCCTTCCTCATCCTGGTCGGCGCGGTGCTGGCGCTGACGTATGGCAATCATCTCGCTGAAATCTCCGCGCCGCATTAACCATGAAACGAATTGACGCTCATCAACATCTCTGGGACTTGCAGAAATTCCCGTGCTCGTGGTGCAACGGCATTCCCGCGCTGAACCGCAGCTTCCGGCTGGACCAATACCTCGCCGCCGCGCAAGGCACGGGCATTGAGAAAACCGTATTTGTCGAATGCGATGTGGACGAGCCCCATTCGTTTGCCGAAGCGCAGTTCATTCAAAATCTCGCGGACAAAAATCCGCTCATCAGCGGCATCATCGCCGCCGCGCGACCGGAGCGCGCCGATTTTCCGGCACAACTCGATGCGCTGCTTGGATTGCCGAAGCTGCGCGGCATCCGGCGCGTGCTGCACGTTGTGCCAGACGAGATTTCGCAATCGGCCCGGTTCGCGGAAAATATCCGTCGACTCGCGGCGCACGGGCTGATCTTTGATTTATGCGTGCTGGCGCGCCAGTTGCCACTAGCCATGGCGCTGGTAAAAAAGTGTCCAGAGGTTCATTTCGTTCTCGATCACAGTGGCGTGCCGGATGTGAAGGGCAAGACCTACAATCCGTGGCGTGCGCAAATTGCAGAACTGGCCACGCAGCCAAACGTCGCCTGCAAGATCAGCGGCCTCGTGGCTTACGCCGGGGAAAACTGGCAACTGGACGATTTGCGCCCGTGGGTGGAGCACGCCGTGGCCAGCTTCGGCTGGGAGCGCGTCCTGTGGGGGGGCGATTGGCCTGTTTGCACCTTGACCGCGACCTTGCCACAGTGGGTGGAAGCTTCGGACAAACTATTTGCCACCGCCACCACAACGCAGCGCGAACAGGTGTTTTACAAAAACGCGGAAAGAATCTACCGTATCTGAAATTTTTGGAGGCCATTGAAGGAATTTCTGTCCCAAACATCGTGCCTGACGACGCGCAGGGGAGCATCGCCGAGAACGAGTAGCGCCGTATCATCCCCTGGTTCGTCGGCAAGGGCGGTGATTGGGCCCTCTGAACCAGGTCATTGAGGATGGAATGTTTTCGCGTAACGAAAGGGAAAACATTGTTCTAACGACCAGTTCATTAGACTGATTTAAGCAGGAAATCGGTTGACACTCCAATGATAAATGGAGTGTTAACATGAATGAGCAAATAGTAGTGGAGAAGAATAGGAACAGCCCCAGAGGGGGCTGGCGGCGCGAAAAAAGTGCGCCGTTTCATCTCGGCAGAAAAGCTGCGAGCCGTCCGGTTATATCAATTTTCATCCGCTATTTCCCTTGTCGTTGAATTCAATCCGCTCGGAAACTGATTCCGCAATGGTGTATTTTCTGCCAATATCAAAGTTGAAGATTGCCCATAAAGCGTCGTCGTTTGTGCCACAGTGAAGACTTCTCGACCGGGGAATGTATCGGTTATTTTTCACCGGCGCGCACTATGCCATTGATCGGCATGCGCTAGTCGCATTGCAGCACTATGTTGTTCTGAAACAATGGGTTCAGTTCTGCTAAAACTCCCGCCGTGACAAGCGCAAAAAAACTGGAGAGATTGTCACCGCCTTTTTCATAGTATAAACCAGTTGGCAAGCCCCGCGCAAAAACTGGAAACCGATTCTCTATTCGGCGATGGCGACGTTAGGAATGTGCGTAAATTTGGCAACGGCCTGCGAACGCGAACGCACATGCAGTTTTTCGTAGATGCGGCGGATGTGCGTGTTGACTGTCGGCACGCTGATGTGCAGCGATTCGGCGATTTCCTTGTAGAGATAGCCGCGGGCAAGCAACTCCAAAACTTCGCGTTCACGTGGCGAAAGATTATCTGGCTCGGCGGACGAAGTGTTGCTGAACCGCTGAAATGACTGGACAATTTTGCGCGCAATGTTGCTGCTCATCGGCGAGCCGCCGGCATGCACATCCTTGAGCGCGGCGAGCAATTCGGCGCGTGGCGTGCGTTTGAGCATGTAACCGCTCGCGCCGGAGGACAGCGCCTTGAAGATGTGGTCGGGGTCTTCATAGACCGTGAGCATCACGAACTGCGTGGCCGGCATCTGCGGCTTGAGACGGCGGACGCACTCGATGCCATTCATGCCGGGCATGTTAATGTCCATCAGAACAACGGAGGGTTTTTCCTGCGGCAGCGCGGCGAGCGCAGCTTCGGCATTTTCATGCATCCCCAAAAATTTAAAATCGTCCGCGCCGCGAATCCACTCGCTCAAAATGCCGCGCAATGGCGCGTCGTCCTCCACGATGGAAACGGTGATGTTCACGGGCTTTACTTTAGCCTGATCGCGCCTGGAAAGATTGTCGTTAGTTTTCACTACACCGGGGTGCGTAAAAATGTTTGGTTCAATCAGAACTTAACAGCACGGACGTTGCGGCGCAAATTTCTTTCCGCCATTGAATCTCACGGCAGGGGCGGGCCAAGCTTGATGCGATAGAAACGCTGCGGCGAATTGGTCGAGATGGTCATCCAGGTGAACGGCAGCGTGGGCGAGT
This sequence comes from uncultured Verrucomicrobia subdivision 3 bacterium, assembly GCA_903889895.1. Classification (GTDB taxonomy): domain Bacteria; phylum Verrucomicrobiota; class Verrucomicrobiia; order Limisphaerales; family UBA11358; genus UBA11358. Next base: position 49,648 of record CAISYZ010000086.1, read on the forward strand.
TGGTAATTAAGACGTTGCTCCATTGCGTGAGGTTGGTCGAAGTTTCAATCGCATAGTCCGGCCCACTCTGACCGTTGACTTTGAAACTGAATTGCCCGCCCGCGACTGAAAGGTTGCTAATGCCCGGCGTGGAAAGCGGATTGACGGTGACGGCAAAACTTTGCGTGGCGCTCAGGCTGGGCGAACCGTTGTCGGAAACTTTCAGCGCGAAATTGTTCGTCGAGTTCGCCTGCGTCACGAGCGGGCGGAATGAAAACGCGCCGCTGCTGGTGTTGAGCGTGGCATTTGTCGCGCCAGAGAGCAGCGCAAACGTGAGCGTCTGCGGCGGCTGGTCGGTGTCCGTGGCGCTGGCGGTGAAGGCCACCGTCTGGCCGACATTCACCGTGCGGTTACTGATGGCCGCCAGCACCGGCGGCGTGTTGGATGCTGCTACCATCCAAAGCACCAGGGCGTTCGCGTTGCCCGAGGAGACATCCCCGCCGGAACTGTTTCCAGGCAGCTGCTCAATGAGTGTTTTGGTGGAACTGGTGGCAGTAAATGCGCCCATCACACAGATGTTGGAACCCATCTGCCAAGTCTGGGAAACGTCGCCGGACAGGTTGGGATCCTGCAAATACGCCTGGCGTAAATTTTCGGGAGAGCGATCATCCAGTCCGAAAAACATCACGATGTAACGCGATCCAGCCGT